>JBJEKR010000157.1:0-2339 GCA_051878735.1 Prevotella sp.
TTGTCACCAATGTTATATGTATGCCACACCTGGTGCGTGTCTGACTGACGAAAAACCCCATACGCTCACGAAGCCGCATCTCGTAGTCCTTGTCAATGGTATATGGCGATGACGAGAACTTCATTTCGCAGATGTTGATGATTCTGTCACCACGCTCTATCACAAGGTCTATCTGTGCAGGATTGTCAGGGTCGGACGAACGCCACGAACTGCTGTAATTGCTGATAACATCTATGTGAAGTTTGTACTTCATCTGGTCCAAATGCAACAAACACAGCAGTTCGAAGCTGAATCCCTGCCAGATTCTCACTTGCTGGCTTTGCTGCATGTGTGACCATCGGCTATTGTCCCTGCCGTCGTCTTTTTCCACAAACTTATAATAAAACAAGGTGTAAAAGTCCTTTATTCGATAGAGCGTGTTTTTTGTCCTGTTGCCATATTGCGAATAGCCGAAGATGAAGTCACAGCGCTCAAGGTCGGAAAGGACTTTGGTCAAAGACGAGCCTCCAAATCCACACTGTTCCATCAGTTCATTTCTTGTCATTCCGTCACGTTTGGCGGAAAGAGCCTTTACTATAGTCATGTATTTCTCCGGTTCCTTGAAAAGGGCAGAGTATAACTCAGAATATTCCATTCTTAGCGGGGCATTCCCGGAAGAGAAAAACAGACGGTCGATGTTCTGGCTGAGACTTTCGCTGCGGTTAAGGAGTGTAAGATAGAACGGCACACCTCCCAATGTCATATAGCATTGTGCTATCTGGTATCTATCCCATCTGATTCCCTGGCTTTGCAGTAGTTTCTCCACTTCATTAAGTGTGAACGGCTTTAGGTAGAGATGTCGGGTGACGCGATTGAACAGTCCGCCACGGTTATGGAACACCTTATCCACCATCCATGACGTTGCCGAACCACATGCAATCAGCACAATATCGTCGCGCATATTTGCCCATCCGTTCCAGAACAGTTCGAGGGCAGAGACAAAGTCCGACTTTGCAGAATCCATCCAAGGCATCTCGTCAATAAAGACAACCCGTTTCCCTTTGGTGCGCTTTTTCTCCAAAAGGTCTTCAAGCAGATGAAATGCTTCAAACCAGTTTTGCAGTGTTGGTTTGCAGTCTATTGCGAACTGCCTTTGCAAGGCAAGGGCAAAGTTGTCGAGCTGTGCCGCCCTGCCGATGTCCCTCGTGCCGACGAAAAGGAAAGAAAACTTTTTGTTGAAGTATTCCTTTATAAGAAACGTTTTCCCTATGCGTCGCCTTCCATATACAGCGACGAATTCCGAACGCCCAGAATTCATGCTTTCATCCAGCGTCTGCATCTCTTTCTCTCTACCGATAATCTTAGCCATAGTTCTTCTTATTTTTCGCCAAAAGTACAAAAAATACTTAGATTTGGCAAGTTATTTAATTTTATTTTTCACCAAATCTAAGTTTTTTCACTACTTTTGGCTAATTTAGCTTGCCATATCCATTAAATGTCAAGACAATCCACTTATATGAACATTGTCATAAAAGCCGGAACCAAAAGCGTGCTGCCATCCTTCCGCAAGTCCTTCGTATATAGCAAATAGCCCTGGCCTACTCTCTCGGGATATTTCCGCAGGAAGGCATCCAAGGAGGCATGAATCTTATATCCCGACGACTTGACCTCTATCGGACACACCTTGCTGCCACGCGACAAGAGGAAATCAATCTCATAGTTGTGCTTGCCGCTCTCGGTTGGCCATGTGTGGTAAAAAAGCTCATTGCCTGCCGCCTTCAACATCTGCGCCACGATGTTCTCATATACATAACCCAGGTCTGCCGACAGCTTGTCGCTAAGCAATTTCTGATAGATAACATTCTCTGTAATGTCCTTATCCCTGAAAGCCAAGGTGACGAAGAGTCCTGTGTCGTTTAGATACATCTTGTATTTGTCGGAATCCTCATGCAACGGCAATCCCACATTCGGGTCGTTGCTATGATGGGCTACCATCACCACCTGAGAGTCCTCCATATCCTGGACGATTTCCTCCACTCTGTCCTTCTTGCCCTGCTCAACGACACTCGACAACTGATACCTTGTGGCATTGTTGTTGAGTTGCCCGGGGATGGCATAAAACATTTTTGTAGCCTTGCCCGTAGGATCAATCTTCCTGAAGTCATCGGCATACAACTCCAAGATTTCCCTCTTCACGGCATCCACGGCACTCAAATTGTTCGTCTCAATATATTTACTCACAGCCTGTGGCATACCACCTACCAACATATACAAACGAAAATCGCGCAGCAACTGCCTCGTCACGGCATCGCCCAAGCTCGTGCGTTTGTCAAATGCTTCCCTCAGCATATCGACAGTCA
>JBJEKR010000158.1:0-10234 GCA_051878735.1 Prevotella sp.
CCTATCCCTTTTCTCTCCCCCTTGGGGGAGTTGGAGGGGGCCCTCCATAGAAATATGCGGCAGTGGCTCCACCGTCCATCAGGAAGTCTGCCCCTGTGATGAATGCTCCCCGACGGCTCATCACCAGTTCTGCCACATTAGCTACCTCGTCGGCTGTACCCGGTCGGCGTGCAGGACAGTGGGCAAACATGTTCTTGTAGAAGTCGCCGCGCGGGCCGTTGAACTCGTCGATGGCGAGCGGCGTGACGATAATGCCGGGAGAAATCGAGTTGAGGCGTGCTCCACGTTCTCCCCATTTCACTGCCTCCGCCATCACTCGCTTCACGTTGCACCGCTTTGCCATTTGATAGGCGTGCAGCGTGTCCTTGATGTTCTGCGGTTGCAGCATGTCGAGCGAGAGCAGCTGTTCTGTCGGTGTGGTGGCAAGCAGGCGGTCTTCCTCCGGCGTGAGGGCAGGCATACGGTGTCCCGACTGGCTGGAGATGGTGACGCCCACGCCACCCTCTTGGATTACCTTTCCCACTTCCTCAAGCAACACTGCCGTGCCGTACAAGTCAACCTTCAGTATGGTCTCTATGGAGGCTTGGCTTGGCGAAACGCCTGCGGCATTGACCAGCATCGAGACGGCTCCGTATCTCTGCGCCTCACCAATAAGAGCGCGTATGGAGTCGCGCGAGGCAAGATCCATTTCGCAAGGTACGGCGTCGAATCCAGCCTTGTTCATCGTGTCGCAAACACTCTCGGCATGACTCAGGCTCTTGTCGCCCACAATGATTTTCATTCCATATCCCATGCGCCGGGCTATCGCCATGCCAATTTGCCCCGCACCGGTCAGAATCATTACTTCTTTCTTCATCTATACCGTCTTGCCCATTTCGTATGCCTGCGCCAATGCCTCATGACCGGCTATTTCGCCCATGTCCGTCACACCTCCGGCAAACACCGTGCCTGCCAGCCGTGCCTTGGGGAAGCACTCTATCCAGCCTTCCAGTCCGCTCACTGCCCTCTGCGGCACCTCCTCCTCGTCCTCAGCCGCAGCCGTAAGCATGTAGATGTCGCGGAAACAGTAGTCAGATCCGTAGAGCGCATTGCCGCGGTCGAGCATCGTCTTCATCTGTCCGCACATCTCATAATAATAAATAGGAGTGGCGAAGGCGATGACCTCCGCATCATGCATCTTCTGACGGATTTCGTCCATGTCATCTTTGATGGCGCACGTCCCCGTGTGCTGACAGGCAAGGCATCCGCGACAGAACCGAATGTCCTTCCCTCTCAGTGATATTTTATCCACTTCGTGACCGCTTTCCGCCGCGCCACGTATAAACTCGTCCGCCAATGCCTCAGAGTTGCTCTTAACCCTCAGGCTCGTTGATATTACCAATACTTTTTTGCCCATAATGTTTGATGCTATAAGTTTTCGCCTGCAAAATTACGACGAAAACATGAAAAACACAATACCCGAATTTTGGCAATAATTACCAATATTGTGGTTTGTAGATAAGGAAGTTCCTATTTTGTCCATGAAAAACAACATTATTTTTATAACAAATGTTTTATGGCCTCATATTTTCTGCGTAATATTTGTTAATAGCTGCAATGTAAGTGAAATAAAGTTAAGGTTTGTATGGAAATAATTTTTTTCGTTAATTTTTTTATATGTTTCAAATATTATTACTATCTTTGTCCGAACATAACAAAACCATAATGATATGAAAAGATTAAGTGTTCTATTGTTGCTAAGTGTCTTAGCATTACAGATTGGCTACGCAGCACCGCGAAGCTACAAACAGGCAAAGGAGATAGCTTTGCAGAAAGCGGCTTCGCTCGGCATCAACAATTCCAACGCCTCTATTGGCAAGTATTTACCAAGTGGAACGGTTGATACCGATGGCAAAGCCTACTATTTGTTCGACAACGGTGACAACAATGGTTTTGTCATTGTGTCTGGCGACGACAGACTTCCGGAAATCATTGGCTATTCCACCACGGGTACACTGTCGGAAATCAACATGCCTATCCAGTTGAAGTCGCTGCTCGACGATTTTGAAAAACAGTATGATGCCATTGTTGGCGATGATGCCAAAATGGAGAGCGTTACGGCTGAACGTAGGGCACTGGCGGCATCAGGCGTAAATGTGGCTCCTCTGCTTGGAAGTATAACTTGGAACCAAATGACTCCATACAACAATATGTGTCCTATGATTTCTGGAAACAACGCTTTGACGGGTTGTGTTGCTACGGCTATGGCACAGGTGATAGCTTATCACCAATATCCGACACAGCTACAGGCGGATATTCCAAGTTATACAGGAAATGGCTTAACGTTACCATCAATAACAGCATCCTCTACAACCTATGATTATACCAAAATGTTGGATACTTATCCTTCTGGATTATACACCGAA
Source organism: Prevotella sp. (assembly GCA_051878735.1). GTDB lineage: Bacteria > Bacteroidota > Bacteroidia > Bacteroidales > Bacteroidaceae > Prevotella. The sequence goes on from JBJEKR010000158.1 coordinate 2,406, forward strand.
GAACAAGCCGCAGCAGTGGCGACACTGATGTATCACTGCGGCTGCGCTGTTCAGATGAATTATGGGACATCAATGTCTTCTGCTATTACTGGTAGCGCATCTTTAGTACTTGGCAAATATTTTGGCTACGACCAGCAAACACTTTCTTTCGTTTACAGGAATGAATACTCACTTTCAGAATGGTGTCAAATAATTGATCACGAGCTTACTAACAGCCGACCAATAATTTACAGTGGACGATCACAAGAAGAAGGAGGCCACGCCTTTGTATGTGACGGAGCCGACGGCAATGGATTCTATCATATCAACTGGGGATGGGGTGGGTATTGTAATGGATATTTTGACATTACACTATTGAAGTCAAATGAGCCACAAAGTACAAATGGGGCTGACGGATTTAACTCATACATGGGAATGGTTATTGGCATTAAGCCATCGACAGTATCGGGGACAGCTCCGATAGCCCAAGCAAAAGATTTGTATGCCACGGTCAATAGCACGTCGCTGACCACTGCAAGTCGCAGCAACTCAGATGCCACATTTAGCGGCACTTCAAATAATACAATCTACAATTTTTCCTATAAAAATTTTAATGGATGGGTCGCATTGGCGGTTAAGGAAGGTTCAAGCTACAAGCTTATTTCCATAAAAAAATATGTAAGTTTTAATGCCATGACAATCCCAGGTAATTATCAATATCGTGCCATCTCTATGGCGTTTGAATATAATTTTCCTGTTGGAACGACGAAGGTCTATGCAGTATGTGGTGTCGGCGAAGGAGAGGCAGAGGAGTGCGGTTGTAATGAAGGAATCCCTTATTTCTATGTCACTGCAACGGAAACGACAGCCCAAATCACTACAGGCTATTCGCTGTCGGCTACCTTAACAAGCGAGAGCACTATCTATAGTGGAATCAGCAACGACCTGAATCTGACCGTTACAAATAGCGGTATGGGAGACTATTATGAAAATGTTAATATTTACATTTCAAATACGTCTGAAAAGCCATATAGTGCATCTAGCACGATGCTATTGACGGTGCCTGCCAACAACGGAAGCACCCAACGCTCTGTAACCGTTAAGCCAACTGAAGTTGGAAGCATTTATTTTTGGATTGATGACATTGATGGCAATGCTTTAATCACCGCACAGCGATTCACCGTAGAGACACTTTCCGACCCAATATTAACCCTCGTCTCTGTAGAATCAAATGCACAGACAGACCGATATGAGATGCAAGATGCATACATAAAAGATAATGAAACCAATTATTATGTAAAAGCACCAAAGACATACGACGATGCTGCTACATTTACGTTTAAAGTGGAAAATACGGGTGGAACAACAGAATGTAGATGGCTAATGCTGTGTTTCGGACAGGATGGGTTAGGAAATACCAAGCAACTTGTTGAAACCAGACGTATTGAAGCAGGGGAAACAGCGATATTTACGATAACCGCAACACCGGAAGAGATCGGAAGTAGGTTTATTGGTGGTGAAATATTTATAGAAACTGGTACTAACTATTTTGACTTTCCCACATATTCTGCTTCTTTAGGAGAGTTACGACTCGATATAGAAAATTCCCAAGGCTATGTATTCGCCTACAATAAGAATTGTTCTGTTGTATATATTGCTGATACGACACCTATTGACACTTATACTGACAACAACACGACCTATTGGACAACATACAGCAATCAGTCATCCGATGTTGAGTTAGGAGTTCCGACAGGCAGGGAGTTGACCCTTTATAATGTTACAGTAAATAACGGTGAAATGACATTGACACCACGCGACGGCGAGTATGCATATAAAGTGGCTCAGGGCGAAGCAGTGCTTGTAAAGACTGACGGCAGTACGGTTAAGGTTGACGAGATAGGCTCTGGTAACGGTTTGATACAACAAACGTCAAACAGCCTTGTCGCCACTCCAGCAGAGGCAAAAACCATCGGAGCAGGAAGTGGGCATGTCTTCTATCAACTGACATACGATAATATGCAGAATAAGACAAATCTCGGCTTCTATACAGCGGTGGCTTCGGTTGCAGGCGTGCAATATACTGATGGTTCATACATCAATGCCACGCCAGGCAATGGTTATCTGGATATTACCAAGACGGCTGCTACAGCAATTTCCGATTCTGCACCGGCAAAAGGCTTCGTTTTGGGCGACAGTACCAATATTACTGCCATTGAGGATATTACCATATCAGACAATGACAAGGGAGAAGACAATGCCAACGACCGCATCTTCAATCTGCAAGGTCAGCAAGTGAAGAATCCAGGTAAAGGTCTATACATCAAGAGCAAAAAGAAAATAATTGTTAAGTAAAACTTTATATGACTCCCCATGAGAGTCGTACGGGATACACTGCCCCTTAACCAAGGCCCAGTGTATCCCGTTAATGGTTTTACAAGCAGTCGCGCAGGATGGCGGCGATGTCTTCCTCATGCAGCGGAACCCATGCTCGGTCGAGTCCCTCGTTGACTGCTATGTGGTGCGCCATTTCGTCGATGCGGCTGCCGTCAATGCCCACTTCACGGAGTGTCATCGGGATGCCGATGCTCTCATAAAACTCATGGATGGCTTGTATGCTCTCGTCAGGAGTTGTTGTGCCAAACACGTTTCTGCCAAACGACGTGATGCGCTCCACTACTTGTTCGTGCAGTTCGCCCGTGGTGGCGTTGAGGATATGACGCATCCAGCGCGGCGTGACGATGGCAAGTCCCTCGCCGTGGGTGATGTCGTAATGGCCTGAGAGTGCGTGCTCGATGGCGTGCATTGGCCAACCGCTCTCAGAGTTGCCAAGGGCATAGATGCCGTTACAGCCAAGTGTGGTGGCATAGAATATCTCCGCGCGAGCATCATAGTTGTCTGGCTCGTCAAGTACAATCCTCACGTTCTTCACCAGTGACTTCACGGCACCCTCCATGAATGCGTCGTTCATCATGATATGTTCGCCGCAGAAGTACTGCTCCATGATGTGGTTGATGCAGTCGGCTACTCCGGCGAGAGTTTGCTTTACGGGAAGCGTGAATGTGTAGGTTGGGTCGATGAACGACACGGCAGGGAACACCAACGGCGAGAAATAGGCGAGTTTGTCGTTGGTCTCAGTGCGCGAGATCACGCCTCCCGAGTCATACTCCGAGCCAGTGGCTGCCAGTGTGATGATATCCACAATGGGTATGGCCTTGAGAGTGGGAGCCTTGCCCGTCACGATGTCCCAAGGGTCGGCCTCCGAACATGCTGCTCCGGCTATTGCCTTGGTGCAGTCGAGCACACTGCCTCCGCCTACTGATAGTATCACGTCGATGCCTTTCTCCTTGCATATACGCACACCCTCAAGCACGCTGGGGTTGAACTTAGGGTTAGGCTCGATGCCGGGCAGCTCGTGTATATCCTTGCCTTCGAGGAGTTGCAGAACCTGGTCATAAAGACCGCTGCGCTTGATGCTTCCTCCACCGTAAGTGATTAATACCTTGTTGCCGAACTGCGCCATGACGCCTTGCAGTTTCTCTGCCACCACGCCCTTGCCGAAAATCAGTCGCGTGGGTGTTTGATAATCAAAGTTTCGCATATTGTTACATTTATTATATATTAGTTCTACATTATTTGTTTGCAAAGTTACAACTTTTTTCCTTATCCCAAGCACCTTGAATATGGTTTTTATTACCAAAATCGTAGGTATTGCTTATTCTTCAATAAATTGCATCAATCGTGAAATTTCCATCAAAAGTTTTGTTTATCGGAAAAAAAGACTTAAATTTGCAGACGTTATTAATCTATTAAATAAATCAAATTATGAGAGCCATACTATTTTCGCTGTTTCTCACTCTTACACTGTCAGCAGCACACGCAACGGAAAGAAAGGCTGTTGGCGAGAAACCGCGCATACTGATAACCACCGACATTGGAGGTACCGACCCCGACGACAACCAGTCGATGATGCACTATCTACTCTACTGCAACGAGTTCGACTGTGAGGGTCTTATCTCGTCTCCTTCGTTTGGCGAGGGAAACAAGAGCGAGATACTGCGGATGATTGACCTCTACGAACAGGATTTGCCCGCACTGAGGCGTCACAACCATGAGGCGAAGGCACCCAACGCCTATTATCCCTCACCTGAATACCTGCGCTCAATCACCAAGCAAGGACGGCACGGTGCGGCTCCGCTTGCGGGCTACTCTACGCCCACGGAAGGGTCGGAATGGATTGTGAGATGTGCAAACAAGCAGACACACCGCCCACTGTATGTATTGGTGTGGGGAGGTCTTGACGATGTGGCGCAAGCACTGCATGATGCGCCTGAGATAGCCTCAAAAATACGTATCTACTGGATTGGAGGGCCAAACAAGAAGTGGGGCATCAACGCCTATGTGTATATCATAGAGAATTTCCCCGATATATGGATGATAGAGAACAACTCCACCTACCGCAGCTTCATCGCCAAATACAAGAAGCCCGACCAGTGGAACGGAGGATTCTACGACCACTATGTCAAAGGGCGCGGCTATCTCGGCGCCGACTTCTACAAGTATCTGCAGGGCAAACCGAAGCTCGGCGACACTCCTTCGCTGCTGTATATGATGGACGGCGACCCTGCCAATCCCGAAAAGGAGTCGTGGGGCGGCAGCTTCGAGAAATACTCCTACACTCCACGCCACGTGTTCCATCATACCACCACCGCCCAAGACACGGCACAGATTTACTCCATCATAGAATGGCACATAAAAGGTCCTGTGCGCAAGAACCTGAAGGTGGGCGAAGAGTGCATCACGCTCTCCATAGCCAACCAGGACTGGCGCGGCTACTATCTCGGCAACGGCAATTATGTGGTGAAATACAGTACGTATAAGACAGGTACTCAGCCATATACCATCACCTCCGACATCAAGGGTTTCCCCCGTCAGCAGGGCTTCATCACCATCGACAACACCTTCCCCGGAAAGCACAGGGACACCGACTACAAGGTGGGCGGTAACTGGTGGTCGGACAAGACCGACCCCGCCCTGTTCCACGACGGCAATCAAGGAGCTGCCACCATATTCAAGTTCCGTAAGACAATCATGGAAGATTGGGGTGAGAGATGCTCGTGGCTTAATGGTTCGTCTGACAAGGGTGCAAGCGACACCGATTGATACACTTGCCGCTGCCCCTTGTCCATAGACGGTCATTTGCCCAAACTTGTGAGAAATTTCACCGTATTGGGGTCGTAATGCGAGAAGAACAGGCTTTCAGCCTTGTCAAGGGCTGCAATCGTGTTCATGTCATCATCAGACAACGTGAAGTCGAAAACGTCCATGTTTTGAATCATGCGCTCTTTGTGGGTGGATTTCGGTATGACCACAACGCCACGCTGAATGAGGAAACGCAGTGCTGTCTGAGCCACGCTCTTGCCGTATTTCTTTCCGATTTCCGTGAGTTGCGGATTGTTGAAGAAGTCATTTCGTCCCTCAGCGAAAGGTCCCCATGACATAATCTGACATCCGTATTCTTGCATGATTTCCTGTGGCGCACGCTGTTGGTTGAATACATGAGTTTCCACTTGATTGACCATTGGCTTAATCTCACAGAACTCCGCAATGTCGATGAAACGGTCGGGGTAGAAGTTGCTAACGCCGATGGCGCGCACCTTTCCCTCGCGGTATGCCTCTTCCATTGCACGGTATGTGCCGTAATAGTCATTGAACGGTTGATGAACAAGAAGCAAGTCGATGTAGTCAGTGCGAAGTTTGCGCAACGACTCGTCGATGGACGCTTTCGCCTTTTCATAGCCCGCATTGGAAATCCACACCTTTGTCACGATGAAAAGCTCATCGCGAGGTACTCCGCATTTTTCGATGGCACGACCCACACCCTCCTCGTTACGATACGCCTGTGCGGTGTCAATCATTCTGTAACCTACGCTTATAGCGTCGGCGACACATCGTTCACACTCATCGGGCGACACTTGATAAACGCCATAGCCAAGCTGAGGCATTTCAACTCCATTATACAATTTAATAGTTTCCATATCTTTTTGTTTATATTGTTTTGCCGATATATGTTTATGGCTGCAAAATTACGATGAAAACACGAAATACGCGATACCTGAATTTTGGCAATAATTACCAAAATTGTGGTTTGTGATGATTAGAATGTGACTCTAATAGTCAATCCCTTGTCGCAAGAAGTCATGTATGGTGACAACAAAACGTTTTCCTTATAGCGTTTTGGAAATAGCGCTTTGGTTATAGTAGGGTAGAGCCAATAGGCAGCCTCGACACTCAGAATGCCTATTCCCGCACCAGCAATGACATCCGTCAGCCAATGGCGGTTGTTGTACATTCGGAAAAAGCCTGTGCCGGCAGCTACTGTGTAGCCCGCAATGCCAATCCACGGCGACACGTCCCAATATTCGCGGCGCAGGAGTTCCGCACCCATGAAAGCCGTTGCGGTATGTCCTGATGGAAACGAGTTTCGGCTGCTGCCATCAGGACGTTCCACTCGCGTTGCTGTCTTCAGTACGTTTACGCTGATGCCCATCAAGGCGTAGGCAGTACCAAGGATGATGGTCTTGTCCACTGCCCGATGCTTGCCTTTTACCCCCATCAAATCCAGTCCATAAACAGCCACCATTGGAGCGTATTGAGTGAAGTCGTCCACGGAAAGGCGATGGTCGATGTTTTCTTGCAGTTCGTCTCGCACCTCATGGTTTTGGTATTTCAGCCAGTCGCTTTCCAATCCAATCAAGCCAACCCCAATAAGTACCGTGGGTACGGCGAGCTGAACAGCTTTGAACTTGTAGGGATTGCTTTTGTCCGTTCCGATTGTTGAGTCCTGCGGCAATACCGTTTGAGGGTATGCTCTCTGAACTGTAAACAACATCAAGAAAGATAATATTGCCGCCGAAAAACTATTTCTCATATTCGTTTGTCTTTTTGGCGTGCAAAGTTACATTCCGAATATGACTGACGCATGAACATCTTGTTACAATGCCGTTACATTTCTTGCAACGTAACGTTGGATTTATGGCAACGCAACGTTACGTTTTTGGAAGCGCAACGTTGCGTGTGAATCTATGATTTCTTTGTGAAAGCCAAGGTGACGAGTTGCCACTTGTCGCCTACTTTTGTATATACCTCGCTGACAAAGAAGGGGAAGGACACCTCGCGGCCGCCGACTTCGCTTGTCAGCTGAATGTCGCTATACACCACGGCTGTGTTGCCGCTGATACGCGACTCCGCACTGTGTACGTCGGCATGTTTGTACCAGATGAAACCTCGTTCTATCGTCATCAACTCGGCTGACCGTCCCCATGCTCCGCCCATGTGTACGAACATGGCATCCTTATGGAACAGTCGGGCGAGTTCCTCGACATTCTTCTCTGCCATCCATTGCCATTTCTTTGCAGAGAGGGCGGCGAGTTCTGCTTCCGCACGCTCTTGCGCGTCCATCACAGGCCAGTTGACATAGCCTTGTGCTTGTTCGTATGTGGCATTGAAGAAGCGTTGTTCCTTGTTCAGTTTCCTCATCTGCTTCATCTCCTTGGCGGTGAGGGCAAACGGCTTGCCGCCTACCTCTCCTTGTGCTGCGGCGATGTTCTCGTGGATATAGTCGGGATTGGTGGCACCGGGAATGGTGAGCAGTCCCTCCTGAATCTCCCAACGCAGAATAACTTGCGCAGGACTCACCTTATGAGCCTCGGCAATCTTCATGATAACAGGGTCTTTGAGCAATGCCCCCTGGCTCATGGCTCCACCAAGTGGAAACCAGCACTCCACCTTCATTCCGTATTTCTCTGCCAGCTTGCGCTTCTCTATGCGCTGTGCGTAGGGATGGCACT
>JBJEKR010000159.1:0-2282 GCA_051878735.1 Prevotella sp.
TATTATGCTGCGGCGAAAGATAATGGCGTGATTAAGGTGGATGACATGACACTCAGCGACAGCGAGGGATATGACTGCGAGGCAGACATTACAGTGGGCAACGTCTCGTACTCACGGGATATGACAGACAACCAATGGGGCACGCTCTGTCTGCCGTTTGCTATTAATACAAGTGCTTATGAAGATTATTGCAGTTTCTATCAGTTTTATGATGTAGATGAAACCAACTCAACCATCGTGCTAAAACAAATTGACGACGAAATAATTCCGGCTGGTGTTCCTGTGTTGGTGCGATGCAATGATGCCGTGGCAGGTCTTGGTATCGCGGCCGAAAATGTGCCAATGAGCAATAGCACTCAAGCAGGCGTCGCGACGGGTAATTTTACATTGGTAGGCACGCTGACAACATCCGATGCCCTCGGTGATAATTGTTACGTCATCAACAATGACAAGTTTCGGAAAGTAGCGGATATCATCGCTGACGGAGAAGAAAACATCGTCACAGTGCGTGCATTCCGTGCGCATCTCGAAGCTGCCACGTCAACAGCCAAAATCTGGAACATTGCCATAAACAATGGCACACCAACCGTGATAGATGTTCTCAATGTCATCGAAAACGGCGAGATGGAAATTTACGATCTCAGTGGGCGGCGGCTTCCCGACTTACAAAAGGGCGTGAACATCGTAAGACAAGGTAATCAAACTACAAAAATATTTATCAAGTAAACATAAATTTACGATTATGAATATCAAGACAAAAAGCATCATAACCCTATGCCTCACGGCATTGGCATCCATGCCACTTTCAGCACAGTGCTATATGGGTAGTGTGGTTGATATTGATGGCACATGGACAACCGCAAAAAACATAAAAGTGGAAGAAAGCCAGATAGTATTCACTGACCATAACGATGCAGAGCACACTATTTCGAACAGTCATGGCAATAGTACCCCTGTCAAGGTAATCCACGATGTACTATATGCCGATGGTAATAATTCCAGCACATTGACAGACGAAATGGTGGAGCAAGTGAAAAGATGTGGCAAACTGGTAGTGTTTGGATATTTGAATGATGGTTTATGGGATAACATAAGAGTGGAAATAGACGGTATTACTTCGGCATATTTCTACAATCTCTCTGGCAACTGGAATAATTCAGACTACTTCATAATAATGCCATATTCGTCACTCTCTTCAGTTAAATTTGTTAATTGCAAGATAGAGGGCGTTGGAAATTTATATCGATTTCTTCAATACTCAGGCATCACAGAATTTTCATTCGAAGGATTGGAGTTGTCAGGCTTGGAAGGATTAAGTTATTCTTTTTGCGACTGTTCTAACCTACAGAAAGTTTCTTTTGTAGGGTTAGATACATCTAAAGTGACCTCCGTATATGACCTGTTCACTGCTTGTTCATCATTGACCGAGGTTGACTTTAGTGGATGTAATTTAGAGAGTGTGACGAATTATCAGAATATGTTCTTATATTGCAATTCATTAAACACCATCAAGGCTATTGGTTGCACTACAAAGACTATAGAAATACTTCAGAATGCGTTAAGTCAGGCTAATTTGAGTGGACAAGTCACTATCGAAACATCAGAGTCTTCATCCACAACTACAGAATAACAGCTGCTTTACTCCGCAGAAATATCAAAGAGGGTGTATATGCCATAGCTGACTGGTATATACACCCTTGCTTTTTGTATATCTTTGTCCGGTTGGGGACTGGCAGGGACGGTGCTTTCTAATTATTGCTTCGTTGGCAGTAAGATTAATAACCTTGGTGCCGCAAGATTAATAACCTTAGTGCCGCAAGGTTAATAACCTTAGTGCCGCAAGGTTATTAACCTTATCAGCAATGAAAGCGATTGGCATTGACATGGCTGCAAGGCTCCTATTGTACACCAGTTTATTTCCAATACGCCAACAGAGCTGTCACCACAGTATAGACGAACAGGAATACACAGAGAAACTTCATCCAGAAGTCGGAGAACCATACGCCTTCGCCACGGCTGAGGATTTTTTCAAGTTTCACCTCGTGTTCCTCCAACATTCTGAGCTGCAAGGCTCGGTGTTCCTCCAACAGTTGCCTTTCCTTGGTGATGCTGTCTTCAAGCAGCTGGCGGAGCTGGGCGAGATACTCTGGCGAAAACTCGTGCCAACGAGAGCAGAGCCAAGCTCGCTTGAGCTATGCCGAGTGCAGCCGAGTTTGCACGAAGTGAAATTTCTGCCCTGAACACCGTGTTTTGTTCCGCATCCGCAATGGCCTTGCAGATGC
>JBJEKR010000160.1:0-9966 GCA_051878735.1 Prevotella sp.
TTCTTTCTCGACAGGCAATAGATTATTCCGCTCTTCCCCGGATGCTGTCTGATGAATTTTATTATATCCTTGTCCACATCCTTGGTCTTCGCCCTCACTTCGTAGTAGAGATTTGGACGATTGAACGAACTCTTGAACTCCACTGCATCGACAATGCCCAGATTCTTCTTTATGTCAGTACGCACCTTGTCGGTAGCTGTGGCAGTAAGGGCTATCACAGGAGCTATGCCAATCTCGTTAACGATAGGCCGTATGCGCCTATACTCCGGTCGGAAATCATGTCCCCATTCAGAGATACAATGAGCCTCGTCAACAGCATAAAACGAAATCTTCACCGACTTAAGAAACTCGACGTTGTCTTCCTTCGTCAGCGACTCTGGAGCCACATATAGCAGTTTGGTGTGTCCACTTATTATGTCCTTTTTGACGCGGTCGATAGCTGCCTTGTTGAGCGACGAGTTAAGATAGTGCGCCACACCCTCCTCCTCGCTCAGTCCATTCATGAAGTCCACCTGATTCTTCATCAATGCAATGAGTGGGGAAATGACGATGGCCGTACCCTCCATCAGCAATGACGGCAGTTGGTAGCAGAGCGATTTCCCGCCACCAGTAGGCATAAGTACGAAAGTATCTTTTCCGGCAAGCACATTCTGCACAATAGCTTCCTGATCGCCTTTAAATTTGTCAAAGCCAAAATACTTCTTAAGTTCTGCGGTTAGATTCATATTAGATGGTATAATTATGTTTTGTAGTAATACTCGTTGACGAGTGTCACACGACACCCTGACCAAATAAAAGTCAGTGAGGTGTCGTGTGTTGGTGTATTTATCCAGCCTTTTGGAAATGAGACCTTTCGAGTTGACGTTTGGCGTAATCCTCGGTCACCTCAAATTTCTTGACTCTCTTAGATGGTAGTTCAAACATGGCATCGTTCATGATGCTCTCAACGATGGAGCGGAGGCCGCGGGCTCCCAACTTGTATTCCACTGCCTTATCGACGATAAGGGAAAGTGCAGATTCTTGGAAGGAAAGTTCAATGCCATCCATCTCAAATAGCTTTTTATACTGCTTTATTATGGAGTTCTTCGGCTCGCTGAGTATTCTTGCCAAGGCAGCCTTGTCCAATGGATTGAGATATGTAAGGACCGGCATACGACCGATTATCTCAGGAATAAGTCCGAACGACTTCAAATCTTGCGGGAGGACATATTTCATCATGTCGTCCTTATCAATTTTTCTGACGTTCTGAACCGAGTTGTAACCTACGGTATGAGTATTCATTCGTTGGGCTATCTTCACTTCTATTCCATCGAAGGCTCCACCACATATAAAGAGAATGTTTCGGGTATCGACATGAATGTAGTCCTGGTCGGGATGCTTTCTGCCACCCTTGGGCGGAACATTCACGACAGTGCCTTCCAACAGCTTCAGCAGTCCCTGCTGAACGCCCTCGCCACTGACATCGCGGGTTATCGACGGATTGTCGCCCTTGCGTGCTATTTTGTCAATTTCATCGATGAACACTATGCCACGCTGTGCGGCTTCCAAGTTATAATCAGCCACTTGCAAAAGTCTTGAGAGAATGCTCTCAACATCCTCTCCAACATATCCAGCCTCTGTGAACACCGTAGCATCCACTATGGTGAACGGAACGTCAAGCAACTTGGCTATGGTGCGAGCGAGGAGGGTCTTTCCCGTTCCTGTGCTTCCCACCATAATGATGTTGCTTTTCTCTATCTCCACCCCACTGTCGTCAGAAGGCTGCTGCAAACGTTTATAGTGGTTGTACACGGCAACGGCAAGGCAGCGTTTAGCCTCGTCCTGCCCAATGATATATTCGTCAAGATACTCCTTTATCTTTACAGGTTTGGGCACACGTTTCATTTTCGCGCCCTTGTCGCTGCCATCTTTCACTTTGTCGGCAGAGTATATTTTCGACGACTCCAATATGGTGTATGCCTGCATTATGCAGGACTCACAGATACACCCGTTCAGACCTGTAACGAGAAGTTGCGTTTGGCTTTCTGTCTTGCCACAAAAGCTACATCTTTTCATTATTTGTCGTCCTCCTTATCTTGCGGTTTCCTCTTCAGCACGGAATCAATCATTCCATACTTCTTAGCCTCGTCAGCCGTCATCCAATAGTTGCGGTCAGAGTCTTTCCACACCTTATCGTATGGAGTGTGTGAGTGTTCGGATATTATGGTATAGAGTTCCTTCTTGAACTTCATTATTTCCTTTGCCTCTATCTCAATGTCGGAAGCTTGTCCCTGCACACCACCGAGAGGCTGGTGAATCATCACTCGACTATGTGTCAGAGCCGAGCGCTTGCCCTCTGCGCCTGCAACGAGAAGCACGGCTGCCATTGAGGCTGCCATTCCCGTACAGATAGTGGCGACATCACTGGAGATGAACTGCATGGTATCGTAAATGCCCAAACCGGCAGTCACGCTTCCTCCTGGAGAGTTGATGTAGATGGAGATGTCCTTCCCAGGGTCCACCGAGTCAAGATACAATAGCTGTGCCTGCAGAGTGTTGGCTGTATAGTCGTCTATCTGCGTTCCAAGGAAAATGATTCTGTCCATCATCAGACGTGAGAACACATCCATCTGAGTAACGTTGAGCTGACGTTCCTCAAGAATATATGGGTTCAGATACTGAGCCTGTGAACTTACTACCTCGTCGAACACCAGTCCGTTGATGCCAAGATGCTTCGTAGCGTACTTTCTAAAATCGTTCATATCTTATTATTTTTATCTTCGTTTTCAAACAAAAAAATAGAGGTTATCGACCTCTTATACTTGTTCGTGGAACAAAGTTAATAAAAAAAGTCGATAACCTCCATATATTAGAGGATTTTTTTCAAAAAAACCTTATTTTTCTTGCATCAGCTTGTTGAAATCGTCCAAAGAGACTACTTTTTTGTTCAATTTAACAACTTTCTTCAACGCTGCAATCAATTTCACGTCGATGGCGCGTTCAACGAGATTGTCGATGTATTTGTTGTCCTTCAGCATGTCATTGGCATACTTCTCAAGATACTCCTCTGGAACATTTGACATGCCATACTGTGCAAACTGCACACGAGCTGTTTCCTTGGCAACGGCCTTAACGTCTGCATCCTCAATCTTAATCTCGGCGGCCTTAACCAACTGGTTCTTGATGAGGCTCCATTTCAGTTCCTTTACACTTGCGTCGTAATGCTCGTTGACGAAGTCCTCTCCTTTCTCCTTGTTGTTTGCAAGCATTATTCGCTTCAGCAGAGCATCTGGGAATGTCAGCTCGCCAACCTTGTTCTCTGCATAGGCACGTGCGTCGAGCAAGAACTTGTAGTCTGTGTCGGTAGATACTTGAGCCTTGATGCCCTCGCGTATCTTCTGGCGGAAGTCAGCCTCGTCCTTAACGTTGCCCTCGCCATATATCTGGTCGAACAGTTCCTGATTTACCTCTGCCTTGACATAGCGTGAAATCTCAGTCACAAGGAAAGTGAAGTCTGAAGTCAGCTCTGCTGCCTTCTCCTCGTCAATCTTCAGCAATGACTTTATCTCAGTGTTGCTCTCCGGATAAGCTTTCTTTGGATTGAAAGTGATGATGCTGCCCAACTTAGCACCGTCGAACAGCTTGCGCTGGTCTTCCACCTTGATATATTCTGGCATCAAGACAGCAGCCTCAACAACTATGCCGTCAGCCTTGGCATTGCCGTTTTCATCAAGTTCACGGATGTCACCCTTCAGCATGTCGTTCTGTGCGCCATCATACTCTTCCACCTTGTCATAGTGGCCTGCGCGTGACTGGAACATCTCCACCTGCTGGTCAACGAGCTTATCATCAACGTCAATGTCATAGTAGTCGATGGTGTCGTCGGCAGTCAGTTCAATATTGAACTCTGGAGCAACGGCGATGTCGAAGATGAAAGTGAATGGGCCGTCAGTCTCAAGGTCCTGTGGCTCCTGCTTCTCGTTGGGCATTGGCTCACCCAACATTTCAATCTTGTTCTCAGTAATATAGCCATTCAGTTTGTTGCCAATTATCTTGTTGATGGCGTCGGCCTTGACGGAAGCGCCAAACTGACGCTTGATGAGACCCATAGGTGCCTGACCTACGCGAAATCCTGGAACGTTAGCCTTCTTGCGATAATCCTTCAGGGTCTTGTCCACGTCACCCTGATAGTCTTCCTTCTCGATGGTCAGTGTCAATACTCCACTGACTTTGTCGGGGTTTTCGAATGAAATATTCATTTTTGTTCTATCTTTTATTATGATTATAATCCAATTTTGGGCTGCAAAGTTACATATAAAAGGTGTAACAGCCAACCTTTTTTGTTTTTTTAACTATAATGTAAGACCCTCTTGCGTCATTCCTCGTTTTCCTTTGCCTTTCGTTCTTCCTCCAGTAGTTGGAAGTCTTTTTTGCGCAATACGAAGCTGTTACTTAAATATTTTTCGCGTACAATCTTGTTTTCTGCCAGTTCCTCAGGACTGCCCTGGAACAATATCCTTCCTTCAAAAAGCAGATAAGCACGGTCGGTAATGCTCAAGGTCTCCTGCACGTTATGGTCAGTTATCAATATTCCGATGTTCTTGTCCTTTAATTTCCACACTATCTGCTGTATATCCTCAACGGCAATGGGATCCACACCCGCAAATGGCTCATCAAGCATTATGAACTTCGGGTCGATGGCGAGGCATCTGGCAATTTCCGTCCTTCGACGCTCACCTCCAGAGAGTTGGTCACCCTTGTTCTTACGTACCTTTTGTAAACGGAATTCCTTTATTAGACTTTCCAGTTTCTCCCTTTGGTAGTCGCGTGGCTTTCCCGTCATCTCAAGCACCGACATGATATTGTCCTCGACGCTCATCTTACGGAACACGCTTGCCTCCTGAGCCAAATAACCTATTCCTGCACGGGCGCGTTTATAGACGGGGAAATTCGTAATGTCAAGATCGTCAAGATAAATGTGTCCGGCATTGGGCACAATAAGTCCCGTGGTCATATAGAATGATGTCGTCTTTCCTGCACCATTAGGTCCAAGCAGCCCCACTATCTCGCCCTGTCTTACGTTTATTGATACGTCGTTGACGACGGTTCGTTTGCCATATCTTTTCACCAAGCCCTCGGTGCGCAGCACCTTAAGGGTCTCATTATTTGTAGTCTCGTCCATGTCGTTTGTCGAATTTTGGCGCAAAGTTAGTGTTTTTTTTCCATCTATCAAGCCTTTATCCTCTTTTTTATGTATTATTTTCAATAATAAAACTAAAAACTTCGGCAATAATGCCAGTTTCTCACATCTTTTGTATAAATTTGCACCCAAAACCACGAGGCAAGGGCCGGGCGAGCTACTCACCTCTCACCCCATTACCTCTCACCTCAAATAAACGAATTATGCTTTTAGTAAAATGGCTTAATACACTCGGACGTTACCTTATTTTAATGGGACGTACCTTCCAGCGCCCTGAGCGCATGAGAATGTTCATGAAGGAATATGTCAAGGAGATGGCGCAGCTTGGCGTCAATTCCATAGGCATCGTTCTGCTCATTTCCTTCTTCATTGGAGCGGTAATCTGCATTCAGATGAAGCTCAACATCCAAAGTCCCTGGATGCCGCGATGGGTAACCGGCTATACCACACGCGAAATCATGCTGCTTGAGTTCTCCTCTTCCATCATGTGTCTCATACTTGCAGGAAAAGTAGGCTCTAACATTGCCTCAGAGATAGGAACCATGCGTGTCACCCAGCAGATTGACGCTCTTGACATCATGGGAGTCAACTCTGCCTGCTACCTCATACTGCCAAAGGTGCTCGGACTCATCACCATCATGCCGTTCCTCGTCATTTTCAGTTCTGCAACAGGCATACTCGGAGCCTACGCCACAGCTTACATCGGACATGTGTTGTCTCCCGACGACCTTACGGCAGGACTCCAGCACTCATTCAACTCATGGTTCGTGTGGATGAGCATCATCAAGAGTCTCTTCTTCGCTTTCATCATCTCCAGCGTGCCGTCATATTTCGGCTACACAGTGGAAGGAGGTTCAGTAAATGTAGGAAAGGCAAGTACCGATGCCGTAGTCAGTTCGTCGGTGCTGATACTGTGCAGCGACGTATTCCTCACCCAGCTTCTCAGCATATAAGAGAACAACTCCTTAACTCCCAATAGAATATGATTGAAATAAAGAATCTATATAAGGCTTTCGAAGACAAGGAGGTGCTGAAGAACATCTCCGCAGTGTTCGAGAATGGAAAGACAAACCTCATCATCGGGCAAAGCGGCTCGGGAAAGACCGTGCTGATGAAGAATCTTGTGGGACTTCTGGAACCCACTTCCGGCGAGGTGCTATACGACGGACGCGACTTCGTGTCGATGTCGAAGCACGAGAAGATCCTCCTTCGTCGTGAGATGGGAATGATTTTCCAGTCTGCCGCACTCTTTGATTCCATGACAGTATTGGAAAACGTGATGTTCCCACTCGACATGTTCTCGTCAATGACGTATCGCGACCGTGTCAGAAGGGCGCAGTCGTGCCTTGCCAGAGTGAATCTCGTGGATGCGGAGACGAAGTTCCCCGGCGAAATATCAGGAGGCATGCAGAAGCGAGTTGCCATAGCGCGCGCCATTGCCCTAAATCCAAAATACCTGTTCTGCGACGAGCCGAATTCGGGACTTGACCCGAAGACTTCACTTGTCATCGACGAACTGCTCCACAGCATCACCCACGAATATGACATGACCACAATAATCAACACTCACGACATGAATTCCGTCATGGGCATTGGAGAGTCAATAATCTTCATACATCAGGGAAACTTGGAATGGAGAGGCGAGAGCAAGGACATTATGTCGTCTGACAACAAGCTTCTTACAGACTTCATCTTCGCCAGCGACTTGCTGAAAAAAATGCGACAAAGCATCATCGACAAATAGAACCAAACGACAAAGCCTCCCTATCGAGAGGCTTTGTCATTTCATATACCAAGTGCCGTTTTTCTCTATCATCGGCACTACTATTTCCTCATTAACGCTGTCACCAAAACAGAGCATCAGAAACACGTTGGTGGTTCTTGTCACTGAATCAACCTTCGACGACACAATCCTTACTTCGTTAACTCCCCGATGTGTCTCTCGTATGCCATGCAAATATTGCTTTACATTCACCAGAAGCTGCTCACGATACGAGGGTGGAATACTGTCGCTTCGCCCGAAGCCATCTACATAATAACCATAGCCGCCTACAATCAGGCTGTCGTAATATGCCTTGGCCGCCTCTGCGGCATAGTCTCTTTGTTTGCCATCGGAGCAGCCCATGGCAACGAAGCCAAGGACTGCCCCGAGAAATAATATCTTTTTCAATGTAGTTGACCTATTTCTGTCTTACAAAAATATTTATTGGAGTACCGCACAAGTCCCAGTTGTCCCTAATCTTGTTCTCAAGGAAACGCTTGTAAGGTTCCTTGACGTACTGCGGCAGATTTGCGTAGAACACGAACGAAGGAATCTGAGTATTAGGCACTTGCGAACAATACTTTATCTTTATGTACTTGCCCTTTATCGATGGTGGCGGATAAGCCTCAATAAGCGGCAGCATCGTTTCGTTGAGTTTCGTCGTTCCAATCTTTACCGTGCGGTGGAGATACACGTCCTTGGCAGTCTCCAGCACCTTGAATATTCTTTGCTTGGTCAATGCCGACGCAAAAACGATGGGGAAATCGGTAAACGGTGCCATGCGGCTGCGTATTGCCGACTCGAAGGTGTCAATGACCTTCTGCGTCTTGTCCTCCACAAGGTCCCATTTGTTCACTACCACGACCAGACTCTTGTTGTTCTTTTGTATCAGCTGGAAGATGTTCATATCCTGCGCCTCTATTCCGCGTGTAGCGTCAATCATAAGAATGCAGACGTCACTGTTCTCAATGGCTCGAATGGAACGCATCACCGAGTAGAACTCCAAGTCTTCCGAAACCTTGTTCTTCCTTCTGATGCCGGCAGTGTCAACGAGATAGAAGTCAAATCCGAACTTGTCATATCTCGTGTATATGCTGTCGCGCGTGGTGCCTGCTATTTCCGTCACGATGTTGCGCTCCTCGCCAATGAACGCATTGATGATGCTACTCTTTCCCGCATTGGGTCGTCCCACCACGGCAAATCGAGGGATGCCATCCTCAAGCACCTCGGCAGTGTCCTTCTTTAGCCTACTGAGAACCTCGTCGAGCAAGTCGCCCGTACCGCTTCCCGTCGCTGCACTGATGCAATAAGGGTCGCCCAATCCCAACTTGTAGAACTCTGCGGCATAATACTGCTGCGAGTTGTTGTCCGTCTTGTTTGCCACCAGTATTACTGGAAGTTTTGAGCGTCTCAATATCTGCGCCACATCCTCGTCCCAGTCTGTCAGTCCGTTCATCACGTCAACGAGGAACAGCACCAAGTCAGCCTCTTCGGTGGCTATTATCACCTGCTTTCTTATCTCCTCCTCAAATATGTCGTCAGAGTTTACCACCCATCCACCAGTATCTACCACCGAGAACTCGCGACCATTCCATTCACACTTGCCGTATTGTCTGTCGCGAGTAGTGCCGGCCTCGTCGCTGACAATGGCCTGACGCGATTTCGTCAGCCTATTGAACAGCGTGGACTTTCCCACGTTGGGTCGCCCCACTATAGCTACTAAATTTGCCATTCTATAATCAATATTTTTCTTTATTCAACACTATTTCTTATCAGTTCTCAATATATCCAAAGCTGTCCAGCTCCTTCGTGGAGTTACGCCAGTCCTTGTCAACCTTCACAAACACCTCAAGGAACACCGACTTGCCGAAGAACTTCTCAAGCGCCTTGCGGCTCTCCGTCGATACCTTCTTCAGCGCATATCCCTGATGGCCAATGATTATGCCCTTCTGCGAGTCGCGCTCAACATATATTACGGCACTAATCTTTATCACCTTAGCCTCCTCCTTGAAGCTATCCACCCTTACCTCAACAGAGTATGGAATTTCCTTGTCGTAATAAAGCAGTATTTTCTCCCTGATTATTTCGCTAACGAAGAATCGGGCGGGCTTATCCGTCAGCTGGTCCTTGTCAAAATAAGGAGGACACTCTGGAAGCAGTTCGCATATTCGCTTCAGCAACATGTCGATGCCAAACTTGTTCTTCGCCGAAATAGGCAATATCTCGGCCTTTGGCAGCAACCCATGCCATTTCTCGACTATGTCGCCAAGCTGCTGCTGGTTGCTCTCGTCAATCTTGTTTATCAACAGAAGCACAGGCACTGTCATACGACCCACTTTCTCCAGAAAATCAAGGTTCTTCTCAGGGCTTTCCACCACGTCGGTAACATACAGCAACACATCGGCATCAGTCAACGCCGACTCGGAGAAGGCCAGCATAGACTCCTGCAACTTATAGTTTGGCTTAAGCACTCCTGGAGTGTCGGAAAACACAATCTGCATGTCATCCCTATTCACAATACCCATTATCCTGTGACGTGTAGTCTGAGCCTTGAATGTGGCAATGCTTATACGCTCGCCCACCAGTTGGTTCATCAAGGTAGATTTTCCAACGTTTGGGTTTCCCACGATATTTACAAATCCCGCTTTATGCATAAATGTTTATTTTGAAAGTCTGCAAATATACACATTATATTATTAATAGCCAAAACAAACACCTCACGCGACAAACATTTTAATCATTATTAACCAAAAGGCTTCGCACGTAACTACTCAGCACCCATGGCATGAGTAGTCACTCTCCTTTATATGTATTCTTTTAACCGTGGAAGCCTGCTTCGCTACAACTCTACACTCTACATCATTTAGACATAACCATCTCGTTTACAAACAGTTGCAGAATGTAGAGTATATCCTGACTCTACATTCACTCTACATTTGCCCTACATTAAACGGGAAAAGCGTCAAAATGAAACAATTAATTTGGACAGTACAATACGTCTTCGTGGAGACGCTTACAAATAATG
>JBJEKR010000161.1:0-2226 GCA_051878735.1 Prevotella sp.
CTTCAAGGACACGGATAAGTTCGTATGTGCGGTCGGAAGCATCCGCAGGTGGATTTGCAAGAATTGTCCGCTTTACCGAGAGATAATATTCGTGTCCACGTTCATAGGAAAAGCCTTTTATCTGTTCAAATCCAAGGTTTTTCCATTCTTCGGACTCACCTTCCGTCTTGACGAGCAGGCACTCTATGGGGTTCTCCTTCATGTCATCGCCCCACGCATACGTTACGCCAGTTTCTGAAGAAACCAGCATTCTAATCTCTTTGACTGAATCTTTTGGCTCATCATCATCGCTACAGGCAGTCAATCCTGCCACGGCGAAAAATGCCATGAGCAGCATTCTGAAAAAGTTTTTATTCTTCATCCTTTTTAAGTTTTAATTGTTCACTACATAATAAATGCCGAAAATGAAAAAACATTGCATCGTAAACACAACTTTTTTATTTCGAAGGCTCTGTATCTTAAGCAAAAGTCTCTCTGATATTCATACCCTGTCGGCTCAATGGGGGATTATAGTTAAAGAAAACGTGAGCCAACTATGCCACGTCTTGATTGTAGGTCGTAGGAAACCTTTTGGACGGATGTAACAATAGTGACCCACGCTATATGCGTGAGAACCACTATGCTAATCTCTGTCCTTGATGAATTTCCTACGTTCACAATCACAAGATTAAGCATAACGCTTCTTCTTATTTCGTATGTCTGGGGATAGAGTTGCCTCAATCCAAATGCAAAGATAATACAATTCCCTTAAAGGACCCTCGCTGACAGACGAAAATCAGTGTTTCAAGATTGATTTTTAGTTCATTTGTACCCTTATTGGTTCTATAAATGCAAAACACTGAAAATTAATCGTGGTAAACAATTCTTTAACACCAACATTCAAGGCTTAATATGCCAAAAACGAACAAAGGGAAGGAATAACAATTTTCCTCCCCATGTTGTCGGTATTTGACTAACCGAAAATGCCATCCGTCAGATTTACCGCATCCGCTTTCTTTTCCATGTTCACCGAAGCATATACCTGTGTGGAAACGATGCTGCCGTGTCCCAGTATCTTGCTGACCGAATAGAGTTCCGCACCTGCCGTTATCGCCAGCGTAGCTGCCGAGTGGCGGCTGCTGTGGTAGGTGAAATCCTTTTCTATCCCAGCCTTCTCCTTGATACGCCGCACGTATTTCGCCACGTTGTCGGGCTTCTTAACCAATGGGAAAATAATGCAGTCCTCTCCATTGTCCGGTCGGGGTGGCAACAGGGATATGGCTAACTCATTGAGTGGTACGGTTACGGGTCGCCCGGTCTTTTGCTGAACAATGGAAACCATCAGAACCTTGCCCGTGTCCTTTATGTCGCTCCACCGTAGCCGTTGCATATCTCCGAGCCGTAGCCCCGTCATGCAGGAGAAGCCGAAAGCCTTTTGTACAGTTCGCTCCGCTTGCGTCCGTGTCTCAACGGCAAGGAAGCGTTTCAACTCGTCCGCTGTCAGATACTCACGGTGTTTGTCCGGCACATGAAACCTCTCTTCTTTGGCAAGGTCTTGAATGGGGTTGAACGGTATCAGCCCCTCACGCACCGCCTTGTTAAAGATAGCCTTTACCGTTTCCTCGAACAGAACAAGGGTAAAGTCTGCCAGTTTGCCGCCGTCCGACTTGATTTGACGGGGATTGCGGTATTCACGCATATATCTGAACAGACCGCTTACCATGTCCCTATCTACCTCTTTCAGCAGAATGTCCGTCCGCTTTACCCGTTTCAGGTAGGCGGCAATGCGTTTGCGCACAACGCCCTTGTGCTGTATCATCTTCTTGCAGTCGCCTTTCTCGATGGCGCATTGCAAGTATTCGTCACACCAGCCGAGCCATGTTATCGTCTTTGCCCTCTGGTTTTCTTCCGGCTTCTTCTTGCTTTCAAAAGTCGGTGGGTTGAGTATGCGTTGAGCCTGTATCTCCCGTGCCCTGTTGTAAGTCCGTTCATTGAGACTTTTTGCGTTGGGCGCATCGTCAGGAACGAGGTACAGGTGCAGGTTCTCCTTTTTGCGGAATCCGGTCTCGTAATATTCCAAGTACAGGCTACGGTTTCCGGCGGTCAGTTTCCTTTCTTTTATCTCCACTTTCATAGGGTTATTTCATTTTTATAGGGTTATACGAACATATTGTTTACGAGGTTCATGGTCTCGATTTTCTTCTTATCGACAATCTTTGCATAGACTTCCGTCATTCGGATGCTCTT
>JBJEKR010000162.1:0-2203 GCA_051878735.1 Prevotella sp.
AGACTTGTTCGGCTACTGTGACTAACGTCTTTGCAGACGATGCATAACGTCTATTCAATGACTGTCACACTTGTGGCAGACGACTGTCACAGTTATGACAGTCGCCTGTCAAAGGGTGACAGTCGGCGAAACATAAGCTAACGTGAGTTAGATGCCTTGTTAATATTACCTCAAAGGCGAGGTGCTGGCGGGACATCCACTTCCCCAGCCGCTGCACATTCCAAGGGGCTGAAATCTTGAAGCAGCATCTTGTAGTACTACAATTTCAAAGGGTGGAAAAGTTCAGTTTGTATTCCATGGAGCTTAATTTTTAATGCTTACTCCTCCCATAAAGTTTTGAGCATTAATAGATAATGTGGGAACATTGGGGTTGTGAGTTCTCGACGCCTTGTTGTCAACGCCACCAATGAAGCTGTTGGAACTTACGGTGATATTTACGTCGTTTGGAACATACAGTTCCACTCCTCCCATAAAAGTGCGAATGTTGAGAGTCACGTCGTTGTTGACGATTGCTTGACGAAGGTCGAGACGCATGCCGCCCATGAAGGTCTCAACGTCAGCTCCCTCGAAACTCTCGCCGGCGAAAGAATAGTCATCACCACCCATCGACACCGAAAGGCGCAGACGGCCATCAGCGTTTGGAGTAGGCAGACTCTTTGTATTCCACTGAGGATTCTTGTGACAACCGTCCGTTGAAAGCAGCTTCAAACCCAAGATTAATGCGCACGAAGGCAAAACATAATCTGTCCATGGCTGAGCGTAGAGCCATGAGAAATCCCAAATACCTGTCATGGTCAGCAGCTTCGTAGCTCCCCAGACCAATAAAACCAAACCAATAATTACTCTTGTCATAATATACGTTTTAAAAATCGGATGCAAAAGTAATCTAAGTTTTCGTGATTATTGAGAAAAACGAAAACTAAATGCCTATTTTGGGACAGAAAGACATTTTTGTGACGAATGGCACTGTTATTGTAAATAACCAGCACCAAGACGAAAAAGGACTCACAGCAGCGCAGAATCATAGGATTCAATGTTGCCTAAGCAATACAGCCTCGTTGCGGTCGTTGATGAAATAGCGGCGAGGACTGACATAGAGACTATCGGCAAGAGAATGGAATGGGACAAAGGCTGGGGCAGCTATGTCGGAGAGTTGGAGGAGAGTGTGGAAAAGCGATAGACTTGTTGACACTAATTGACTGCTATTGCGCTTCAAGGCTTCAACCTCCGACTCATGGCTTGCAGCATACTCGTCGGAAGTCCATACGAACAGTGGGACGTGGAGCTGATAGTCGGTAGGCACGATGGAGGCATGGAGGAAATGCTTGCCATCATCATAGATATCCTCACCGTGGTCGGAGGTATATACAAGCACAGCCTCCTGACCAGTGGCACGAAGGGTGGAAACAAGGCTGTCGAGGACGTGGTCGGTATATAGAATCGTGTTGTCGTAGGCATTGAGAAGCGATGGGCGATTCTCACGCCTTGCCTCCATGGCATCGTCGGGCGTAAAACGAGCAAAAGAGCGCGGATAACGCTCGCGATAGTTGAAATGTGAACCGTAGCAATGGAGTACTACGAAGAGCGGCTTAGGGCTTTTGGCTATCTCGCGTTGTACGTAACCAATGAGACTTTCGTCAAGAACATCCTGGACTGAAGGAGCGTCGTCCTTGATGAACTTGCAGACATCAGCTTCCTCACCGAAGAAATCGATGAAAGAGCCATTGCGTCGCTGATTGGAAAAGAAGGCGGTTCGGAAACCTGCCTCACGGAATGCGGTGATGATGCTGCGCTGACGATAAAGACTGTCGAAGTCAACCGACGAAACGGCAGAAAGCAGCATCGGCACGCTCTTATGTGTGGTGTTTGACTCGCTATATGCTTTGCTGAAGGCGGTCAGGCCTTCGAGTTGGCTCAGTCGTGGAGTTGTGTTGCGGTTGTAGCCAAGTATGCCGAAGTTGGCGGCACGAGCAGTTTCGCCGATAACGAGGACGAAGAGCCCCCTTTCCCCCAGGTTTGGGGTATTGGGAGATTGGAGTCCACCTACCCCCCGGTGGGAGGTGTTTGAGATATGCTTGGCATGGAAGGTGAAGCCCTGTGATGTTTGGGCATAGTGTTCGGTCTTCCAATAACGTTCCACAGCAAGACAGAGGTTGTAGCTGACGTTGACGGGGAAGATGTCGTCAATCAGTCGCATTGGCTT
>JBJEKR010000163.1:0-2187 GCA_051878735.1 Prevotella sp.
TCAAACTTTCTCTTGAACTTCTTGAGGGCCTTCTCGATGTTTTCGCCTTCCTTTACTGGTACAATGATCATTTTGCTTTTTTGTTTTAAATTTTAATTAAACTTATTGTTCACACTTGGGCATTTGCCCGAAAGTGGGTGCAAAATTACATCTATTTTACCAATTAGGCAACTTTTTCGCCAATTATTTTTGTTTTATTGTGAAAAAAAGCCCTTTTAGGCGCAAAATACACTGAATAAAGCCCTAAAGTGGTGACTTATAACGCACTACATGCATCCTTCAGCCAGTCAAGATCTTCTCCGTCGAGATGTGGCGACAAGGCCTCGAACACGGTTGCATGATAGGCATTGAGGTATTCTACTTCCTCTTCCGTAAGCATGCCGACATCAATCGGTGTCTTGTCTATTGGACAGAGTGTGAGTGGCTCCATCTGGAGGAATCGTCCAAACTCCGTACTCATATACTCGGTAATGAGCATGGTATTTTCCGTTCTCACTCCGAACTTGCCCGCGAGATACAATCCTGGTTCATTGGTCACTGTCATTCCTGCCTTCAATGGCGCTGGCATGTATTCCATTCTTATCTGGTGAGGACCCTCATGTACGTTGAGATAACTGCCTACTCCATGTCCTGTGCCATGAAGATAGTTCATGCCCTCGCGCCACATTGCCTGACGCGCAAGGATGTCGAGTTGGGTTCCGCAGGCATTGGCGGGGAACTTGCACATGGCAAGGTCGATATGTCCTTTCAACACGAGGGTGAAGACACGGCGCTGCTCGTCGGTTATGGGGCCAAGGGCTATTGTACGAGTGATGTCTGTCGTGCCGTCAAGGTACTGTGCGCCGCTGTCGAGCAACAGGAATCCCTCGGGTTTCAGTTCTATGTCTGTCTCTGGAGTCGCCTCGTAATGCACTATTGCCCCATGCTCACCATAGCCTGCAATGGTGTCAAAAGATATTCCACGGAACAGAGGCTGCTGTCCTCTCAGTGCCGTCAGTTTCTCGTCAGCGGAGATTTCCGTCACGCCGCCTTTCCTTACAGCGGGTGTCAACCAACGAAGGAACTTGACCATAGCCACTCCATCTCTAACCATAGCATTGCGATAGCCTTCTATCTCAACCTCATTCTTCACGGCTTTCATTGCCGGGATAGGTGATTTCAGCAGCACCTTGGGTCTATCTCCAAAAGCTTTATATAGGGTATAGGAAGTCTCCGACGGGTCCATAAGCAGATTATATCCCTTATACGCCTTCAAACCTTTGGCGACATTTCCATATTCGTCAACCTTGACACCTATGCTCTTAAGATATTCCGAGACTTCGCTGTCCAGCTTGCATTTATTTATATATAATGTGGCATTGTCGTCACCAATAAGCAAATACGATACAAACACGGGATTGCAATGTACATCGTCGCCACGCAGGTTAAGAGTCCATGCAATATCGTCGAGTGCCGACATCAACATTCCCTCAGCATGACAATGCTTCAACTCCTTCCTTATTCTGTTCAACTTGCTTTCAGCCGTTTCGCCTGCGTATTTCAGCGGGTGAATAACCACCTTGTTGTCAGGTATCTGCGGACGCTCTTTCCACACAATGGCAAGAGGGTCGAAATTCGACCTTATGGTTATTCCGCCTTGTTTGCGCAACTCGTCAGCAAGGGCCTCCACGGTACTAACAGAGTTTACCATTCCGTCAACTCCTACCACTGCCCCACTCTTTGCGGCGAGCTTCTGCCCAAGCCATTCGGCAATGGTTGGCGTGCCTTCTATCTTCAGTTTCATCAGTCTGTAGCTCGTATCTCTCAGCTGTTCCTCGGCAGCGAGGAAATAGCGCGAGTCGGTCCATAGGGCGGCATCGTCCATCGTAACGACAGCCGTTCCAGCCGAACCGTTGAATCCACTCACGAACTCGCGTCCCTTCCAGTGGTCGGGCACATATTCGCCATTGTGCGGGTCGGTGCTTGGAAAGACGAAGGCATCGATGCTTTCTGCCCTCATTACTTCTCGGAGGGCTTGAAGCCTATCATTAATATTATTGCTCATAAGCTCGTTATTTTCTGTTTCGTTATTTGCCACAAAAGTACCGTTTTTTTTTCTATTCACAAAAGCATTTCCGCGGTTTAACACTCTTTAATTGATTTAGTTGACGAGTAGATGAGTTGACAAGTTGACAAGTTGACAAGTTG
>JBJEKR010000164.1:0-9648 GCA_051878735.1 Prevotella sp.
AGGCACGAATAAAATCAGTACATTTGCAGCGAAAAACAATTATAAATATGAATAAGAATAAAAAAACAATCTTTCTTGTGGCATTGATGCACACGTTGTGCTGTGTCGCACATTCCCACACATTTGACGCGGTGGTCGCCGCCGACGGTACTGGAGACTACACTACCGTGCAGGCTGCCATAGATGCTGTTCCTGACGGCTGCACTTCCCCCTATCTCATCTTTGTCAAGAACGGAGAATATGAGGAGCTTGTAACCATTCCCAAGGAAAAGACGTTCATCCACCTCATAGGGCAGGACAAGGAGAAGACCACAATAAAGTACTTCATCAACAACGGCGGACAGAACGATGTGGGCTGGGAACATTCCACCAACAACCCCGAGTCGAAGACTTATCGCAAGCAGGGCGTGGTGCAGGTTAATGCCACCGACTTCTATACCGAGAACATCACTTATCTCAACCGTTGGGGAGTGGAGAAGCAGTCGGGACCCATGGGGCTTGCCATGAGTTCGCGTGCCGACCGCCAGGCATTCCACAACTGCCGCATGAGGTCGTTCCAGGACACATGGTACACCGACGTAAAGGAACCTCACGCACGTCAATATGTAAACAGATGTCTCATCGAGGGAGCTGTGGATTTCTACTATGGGGCAGGCAACAACTACATAGAGAACAGCACATTCCGTCTGGCACGTAAGGGAAGCGTCATCGTTGCGCCAAGCCATAGGGAAGAGTCGAAATGGGGTTATGTTATGGTTAACGACACCATCGACGGAATGGATGGCAACAACAAGTTGGGACGAGCTTGGCACAATCAGCCTTCGTGCGTGTGGATAAACACCACACTGAAGACGAAGCTTGCCAAGGAAGGATGGAGTGAATGGCACATCGCCCCACGCCTCTTTGCAGAATACAACACTATGGATGCCCACGGCAATGCCATCGACCTCAGCCAAAGGCGCACCACATACAAGGTTGACGACAACATCCTTGCAGAAGGAGAGACAAATCCTGTCACGCGGAGGGCTACAATCAATGCCGCTGAGGCCGCTGAATACACCTACAAGGCTGTCGTACAAGGCAGTGACGGATGGAATCCGCGCAAGTTCTTCGAGACTCTTGATGCTCCTTCCGGCATGAGGCTTGACAGCAAGGGAAAGACACTTTCGTGGAATCCTGTCAACCGTGCCATTTGCTATGTGGTGATTGACGATGACGAGAGGGTCGTAGGCATTACTGACGACGCAAGCATTGCCGTTGACGGAAAATCAGCAAACTACACGGTGAAGGCGGTAAATCAGTACGGAAGTCTTGGTAAGGCGGCGACGGTGAAAAAATAGAATTATTAACCCTACTTAAAATATGAAGAAAACAACTAAACGAATCCTAATGGCATCGCTCATGACACTGTGGGCTTCGCCAATTCTCGCACAGGAGAACGTCCTGTGGTATGACAAACCTGCCACTCACTGGGTGGAGGCACTGCCTTTGGGCAACGGAAGACTGGGAGCCATGGTATATGGCGGTGTGGAGAGCGACACCATCCAGCTCAATGAAGACACGTTCTGGAGCGGTTCGCCCTACAACAATGTCAACCCGAAGGCTCTTGCCGCATTGCCCGAGATACGCAAGGCTCTCGACCGTGGCGACTACAAGACAGCGCAGATGCTATCCATGCACAATATAACTGCCGACAGAAGCATCACGGGACACGGCATGATGTATGAGTCGGTGGGAAACCTCGTGCTGACATTCCCTCACAGACAGTCGTCGGACTATCGCCGTCAGCTGAGTCTCGACGATGCCGTGGCAACCACGACCTACCGCACGCAAGGTGTCGGCTATGAACGTCAGACGATAACGTCGCTTACCGACGATGTGACCCTTGTCAAGCTGAAGGCAGACAAGAAAGGCAAGCTCGACTTCAACGTGTCGTTTGTGGGTCCGCTGAAGAAGCAGAGAGTGACTGCCGTGGTGCATCAGGCAGGACGCGACATGCTGCGCGTGTTCAGCCATCCCACCGAGACCAATGCCGAGAACGTGCCCAACGCCCTGCATTGCGTCACCTATATCAAGGTCATACCGACAGGCGGAAGCGTGACGGGAAGTAACGGCAAGGTGAGCGTAAAGGGTGCCGACGAGGCATTGCTCGTCATCAGTTCCGCCACGAACTTCGTACGTTATGACTGCGTAACGGGCGATGCCGAGGCAAAGGCTCTCAGCCTGCTCAACAGCTACTTGGCAAAGGCGGAACCGTTTGCACGGTCGATGGGCAACCACACTGCACGCTACAAGGAACAGTTTGGTAGGGTGACTCTCGACTTGGGGCACAACGCGGCACAGGAGAAGAAGCCCACCGACGTGCGCATAAAGGAGTTCTCGCAGACTGAAGACCCCGGACTTGCCGCCACATACTTCCAGTTCGGACGCTACCTGCTCATCAGTTCGTCGCAGAAAGGCACACAGCCCGCAAACCTTCAGGGAATATGGAATCCCGATGCCGACCAATATCCGGCATGGGACTCGAAATACACCACAAACATCAATGTGGAGATGAACTACTGGCCTGCTGAGGTGACAAACCTCTCCGAGTGCCATTCGCCTTTCCTCCAGATGGTAAGCGACGTGAGCGTGACGGGTCGCCGTTCCGCACGCGAGATGTATGGTGCGAGAGGCTGGACGCTGCACCACAACACCGACTTGTGGCGTTCGACAGGCAGCGTGGATTATCACTCCTGCTCCATCTGGCCCACCTGCAACGCATGGTTCTGCTCCCATCTGTGGGAACACTATCTCTATACCGGCGACAAGGACTTCCTGCGTGATGTGGCTTATCCTGTCATGGCTGAGGCATCGCGCTTCTATCAGGACTTCCTCGTGAGAGAGCCGAAGACAGGCTATCTCGTGGCATCGCCGTCGCACTCGCCGGAGAACAGTCCGGGCATGAAAAAGTATTTTGATGACATATTCAAGAAAGAACAGGCTCCGGCTGTCTTTGCTGGAGTGGCCATGGACAACCAGATGATCTACGACCTGCTCTATTCAACCCGTTTGGCTGCCGACGCACTCGGTGTTGACAGTGACTTTGCCGACAGTCTCGATGCCATAAGGCAGCAGTTGCCACCGATGCTGGTGGGCAAGTACGGACAGGTGCAGGAATGGCTTGAGGACTGGGACCATGAGAAATCGGGCCACCGCCATTTGTCTCATCTTTGGTGTCTGTATCCCGGTCGTCAGGTGTCGCCATACAGCAATCCTGATGCAATGGCTGCTGCATGCAAGTCGCTCGTGGGCAGAGGCGATGCCTCGCGCGGTTGGTCGATGGGATGGAAGGTGTGTCTGTGGGCGCGTATGCTCGACGGCAACCATGCCTACAAACTCATTGAGAATCAGCTGAAGCTCAAAGCCCCGACAGCTACCATACGCGACCAGGACGGCGGTACCTACGCCAATATGTTTGACGCTCACCCGCCTTTCCAGATTGACGGTAACTTCGGTTGCTGCGCCGGCATCGCTGAGATGCTGATGCAGAGCCACGACGGTGCCATGCACCTGTTGCCAGCTTTGCCTGACGTGTGGAAGTCGGGAACGGTGAAGGGCTTGAAGGCTCGTGGCGGCTTCGAGATTGTCAACATGACTTGGAAGAATGGAAAGCTGCAGTCGCTGACCGTACGCTCTACCCTTGGCGGCAACCTTCGCTTGCGTTCGGCAGTGCGTCTAAAAGGCAAGGGCGTTAAGACGGCGAAGGGCGCGAATGTCAATCCGCTGATGCAGACTTATGACATTCCCGCCCCGAAAGTGAGCGACCCGTCGAAGTTGGTTCACGTCAAGCTGAATCCTACTTATCTCTACGATGTAGAGACGAAGGCCGGCGAGGTCTATTCATTCTCGGCAAGATAGTCCTTGGGCAGACAGCCCGTGAGCTTCTTGAAGCAACGACTGAAATATTTTGGGTCGGAGAAGCCACATTGGTAGGCAACATCCGACACGCGCACTCCCTTCGTGCCGAGCAGTTTCTTGGCGTGGTTGATGCGCAAGTTGAGAAGGTAGTTGTTGGGAGAGCTGTCGAAGATTTTCTTCATGCGGACGAAGAGCAGCGTTCGGCTGACGTTCATCTCGTTGGCAATGTCCATGACAGTGAGGTCTGGATTGTCGATATTCTGTTCCACGTAGGCCTTTAGGCGTTCGCCGAAAGCTTGGTCGTCGGCACTCAACCCAATGACGGTCTCTTGTTTTATTTCCTTTACACTCTCCGTGATGGGCAGCAGCTCTTTGAGCTGTGCGCCCATCACTGCTATTTGTTCCTTACTCGTGAGCTTCACGTCGCGCAGTTCGCGTTTCAGATTCCTTATATACATTATTGTACTGCCCACGGCAGCCACCACAATAACGAGCAGTCCACCATAGAGCATCCACGCCCACGGCGTTTCGTGGAAACTGGCTGCACGGTGGAGCGTTACGGTGTGTTCGTTGTCGGCCCAAACTCCGTCGCCGTTTGTTGATTTGACGTGCAGTTTGTAGGTGCCAGGGGCGAGACCGACGTAGTTCAGCTCGTTCTGCCGTGTGTAGCGCCATGTTGTGTCGATGCCGTCCATGCGGTAGGCATAGACAATCTCCTCGTTCTTTTCAAAGTCGAGGGCGGCGAATTGTATGCTGAAGTTTCGTTCGTCGGTGCCGAGTTTGACCTCATTGTCGCAGTCGAAGACTATTGGCGGGCAGTAGCTGCTCTTCTCCATCTGCTTGGGGCTAAGCGTCATCATTCCCTTTGTCGTACCGATTACCACGCTTCCGTCGGCAAGCAGTGCCGGTGTTGTTTCGGTGAAGAAGTTGCATTTGTCGGTGAGCAAATTCCAGTAGTTGGTGGCGAGGCCTGTCTTGGTGTTCAACAGGCTTATTGTGCCGGCAGACACTATCCAAAGGTTTCCCTTGAGGTCTTCCACTAATGTCTGTATCATGTCTGACGAGATGCCCTCGTTGACTGAGTGATGCTTGAATCGTATGTTGTCGGTGAGCAGTTTCGGCGAGATTATTTCGTCGGTGCCGCCTCCTGCCGTGGCGAGGAAGATTCCTCCTTGCTTCATCTGCAGAATCTCCATCACGAAGTTGCTGCTGATGCTGCTTAGGTTGTCGGGCGAACGGCGATTGACGTGGAAACGTGTGTTCTCGTAGTTGTCGTCGATGACAAACGTGTAGAGTCCGTCGTTCGAGCCGAGCAGGACAATGCCGTCGCTGCTGATTCTGACGCAACGGCTTCTCATTCCTGCCTTGGGGTATTGCTTCAGCCTGTTGTTTGCGTTTATGAAGCGCATCGAGCCGTCAGCTTGCGGCACACCGATGTTCAATCCGCCGCCGTAGGTGGCGAGGAGCAGGCGGTGGCGCGAGTCTTCCACTATACTATATATGTTGTCGCAGTTCAGGCTGTAGGCATTGCCCGCTTCGGGAGCGAAATGTGTCAAGGAGTATTTCGTGCCTTCCGGTGTCAGGCGGAACAGTCCACCCGGCTTGCACCCAATCCAGATGTTCGCCTTGCTGTCCTCATAGATGTAGTATGCCGCCTTGCCGAAACGTCGTCGGTTGCCGCTCAGATTGCCGTTGGAATCGAGCCAGCTGATGTTTCCGTTCTCGCTCCTCACGCTGACGTAGCCTTGCTTGTCGGCAACCCACAGCCTGCCGCCGCTGTCGGTCATCAATGCGCTGATCACTTCTTCACATTCGCCGTTGGTGCGTTGCGTGCCAATAGGTTTCCTTACGTGCGAAACGCGTTGTAGGCCGCCATTGGAGTAAGCCCACATGCCTTCTTGACGGTCGGTGAAAAGATAAGTGACCTCGCTGTTCCTGTCTTCACAAATACTTTTGAGCATTGTCATTTCCTGCTGTGGAGCGGTGGGAGTGTATCGTTTTAACGCCTTGCCCGTGTAAGGCTCAAATCTCAGAGTCTTAACATTGAATAGATAGGTCTTGTCGTTGGAGATGCAGACGATGTTACCGTTTTCGTCTTCCTCAATGAAAGAGAAACGGTTGGTCTCCAATGGCGACCTGTCGCCCGGCATTGCCTTGAATGTTTGGAAACGGTAGCCGTCGTAGCGGCGCAGTCCATCCCATGTGGCAAGCCAGATATATCCTTGGCGGTCTTGTATGACGTGCTGCACGATGGTGGTGGAGAATCCAGATTCCTCTCCGAAATGCTGTATGCGTATCGTGTCGTTTTGTCCTGCCACTTTGTGGCTGTTGGACATGGCAAATGTAATAGTAATAGTTAGTAAAATTGTCTTTATTTTCATTATCAAATCATTTTTTGATTGCAAAAGTACTAAATAAAACTATAAAAAGTGCATTTTCGTCCAAAAAACGCAATTAATGTACTTTTTTTAGCTTATTGTGTACTATTCTGCACCGTATTTGACTCATTAAGGTCTAATTTTGCAGCAAAAAATTAATCTAAAATAACATTCAAAAACAACAATTTATGGTAAAACATTTGGCTATTACCTTCGTCTTGCTGCTGATGAGCCTTGCCACTTTTGCGCAGGGAGGTCAAGTAAAAGGCACGGTGAAGGATTCTGCAGGTGAGCCGGTCATTGGCGCTACCGTGACAGAAGTAGGGAACAACAAGAATGCGACGGTGACAGATTTGAATGGAAACTTCAAGATCTCGCTCTCGCCTAAAGGAAAACAAATCCAGGTCAGTTATGTAGGAATGAAGTCGCAGACCGTAAAAGCTGCCGCACAGGTCAATGTAACGCTGGCTGAAGACGGCAACATGCTCAGTGGCGTTGAGGTCGTGGCTGTGGGTTACGGTACGGCACGCCGTAGCGACTTGACGGGAAGTATATCGTCGGTGGGCGACAAGACGCTCCGTCACATCACCACCGCCAATGCTGCATCGGCCATTACCGGTCGTCTCGCAGGTGTGAACGTCATGACTACCGAAGGTTCGCCTGACGCTACGGTGAACATTCGCGTGCGTGGTGGCGGTTCCATTTCTCAGAACAACGAACCTCTATATATAGTAGATGGTTTCCAGGTGTCGAGCATCTCCGACATACCACCGACTGACATTGAGAGCGTGGATGTGCTGAAGGATGCTTCTTCGACTGCCATTTATGGTGCAAAGGGTGCTAACGGTGTTATCCTCGTGACAACAAAGAGCGGTAAGGCCGGCAAGACTGAGGTGTCGCTGAACGCATCGTTTGGTTGGAGCCGTTTCTACAACGAGACTGAGGTGCTCTCTCCTTATGAATATGTATATCTACAGCGCGAGCTTGACAACGGCGACAAGGCAAGCTTCTTCGACCGTTACGGACGCTGGGAAGACATCGACATCTACAAGAGCCGCGAGGGTACCGACTGGCAGAAGAAACTCTTCGACCGCACGGGATTCAAGCAGAGCTACAACCTCAACATCAACGGTGGTTCCAAGGACCTTGTATATAGCCTTAGCTACACCCACGATGACGAGTCATACATCATGCAGACTTCAAAATACAGGCGCGACAACCTCAACGTGAAACTGTCGAAGAAACTGCTGAAGAACCTCAAGCTCGACTTCAACTCAAAGATGAGCTACCGCGTGGTAGATGGTCCAAGCGTTTCGTCTGGCAGCAAGCTGCGCGACTGCGTGAAATATCCTTCCATCGGAACACTTACCGACCTGGGACTTGACGACCTCGGTGACACGGGCGACCTGAGCTATGAGAACATCAGTAACCTCAACGACCCGTTCTACAACATCGCCAACGAATACAAAAAGCAGACTTTCTTCAACAACTCAAACAACCTCTCGCTGACATGGGACATCATGCCGTGGCTGTCATGGCGTACGGAAGGTACCTACGGATTCACCTATAACCGTTGGGACAACATCTTCCTCGCCAATACAGGTACTGCTAACGGACGCTCAGGCTTCCCAGTGGCAAAACGCCAGTATAACGACAAGAAGAACTGGACATTCCGCTCGATGCTCACCTTCAAGGAGAAGTTCGGCAAACACAATGTTGACGTTATGGGAGGCTTCGAGGCTACAGACTCAAGCGGCGACAGCATGACGATAGAGTCAGACTACTATCCTTTAGATTACGGAGTAGATAACATCCTCGCCATGTGGAACAACGGTACGCAGGAGCCTACCAACACCACCATCAGTGAGCCAAGCCGCACACTCTCTTACTTCGGTAGAGCAAACTATGTGTTCGACAACAAGTATTACTTCACTTTCACGCTGCGTGCCGATGGAACAAACGTGTTCTCGCCGGGCAACAAGTGGGGTGTGTTCCCAGCCGTGGCCGCTGCATGGCGCGTCACCGACGAGAAGTTCATGGCTGCTGCAAAGAGCTGGCTCG
Organism: Prevotella sp.; assembly: GCA_051878735.1. Taxonomy (GTDB): domain Bacteria; phylum Bacteroidota; class Bacteroidia; order Bacteroidales; family Bacteroidaceae; genus Prevotella. The sequence goes on from JBJEKR010000164.1 coordinate 8,340, forward strand.
ACAACCTCAAGCTGCGTTTCAGCCACGGTGTGGCAGGTAACGCCCGCGTGGGAAGCTACTGGCGACAGACCTACAGCCCTGAATCAAACGTGAAGAACCTCTACTATCAGGGTGAGGTGGGACAGAGCATTCTGAAGCCAAGCACAACGCTCCGCAACGACAAGCTGACATGGGAGTCCAAGCACTCTACCAACCTCGGTGTTGACTTCTCCGTATTACACAAGCGTCTCGACATTTCGGTTGACCTTTACAACGACGTGACCAAGAACCTCATCATGGAGGTGCAGTTGCCTTCGAACTCCGGCTACAGCAAACAGTACCAGAACCTCGGACAGACCACCAACCGCGGTCTTGAGATTACTATGAACGCCAACATCATCAACAAGAAGGACTTCTACCTCGATGCCAACTTCAACATCTCGTTCAACAAGAACAAGGTTGACAAGCTCTACGGAACTGACAAGGACGAGATGATTGAATCTGCAGGCTCGTTCCCAAGCACAGGTAGCGACAACTACCGCGTGTTCGTGGGTGAGGAAGTAGGTCTGATGTACGGCTACGTATGCGACGGATACTACTCGTTCGACGAGTTCACATTCAACGAGACCACCAAGCGTTGGGACATCAACGAGGGCGTGGTTGACTGCTCGGGCGTTCTCTCACGCTCTGGATCATGGTACGGTCCCGGTCACCTGAAGCTCAAGGACCTCAACGGCGACGGCAAGGTGGATGCCGACAACGACCGCACCATCATCGGACGCGCACAGCCAAAGCACACTGGTGGTTTCGGTTTTAACATGGGATGGAAGGGCTTCGACCTGACCGCTCTCTTCAACTGGTCATACGGCAACGATGTGTTCAACGCCAACAAGGTTGACTACACGAGCTACGACCTCTCCAAGCGTTATCAGAACATGTCAACGGAGATGTGTCTCGCCAACCGTTTCACCGTCATCGACCCTGAGACCGGCTACAACATCTACAATGGCGACCATGCCGACCCGGCACGCCTCCAGGAATTGAACCAGGGCAAGACAATGTGGCATCCGCTGATGAACAACAGTGTCACCACCGACTGGGCAGTTGAAGACGGTTCTTATCTGCGTCTTGGTACTCTTACCATCGGTTACTCGCTGCCAAACAGTGTGCTCCGCCATATCGGCGCAAAGAGACTGCGTGTCTATGCCACAGGAACCAACCTGTTCTGTATCACAGGTTACAGTGGACAGGATCCTGAAGTGAACATCTCATCAAAAAATATTGCTGTCCGGTAAAACTTAAACGAGCATAATAATCCTGTCCGAAGCCC
>JBJEKR010000165.1:0-2179 GCA_051878735.1 Prevotella sp.
TACAGACGGCGGTATTGTTACTTGCGAACCAACGGTCACTGGCCGAAGGGTAAAGGAGTTCCTTGAGCTTGCGAAAAAACTTAAATTATGTTATATAACAATTAAACAAACACGCTTATGAAGAAATTACTTTCATTTTTTGTCTTAGCATGTACTTTCACATGCTATGGCCAGTCGGTGAACAGAGGTGACGGCAGAGATTTTTCTTTTGCCGAATTGTCAGGAGTCCTTGAAAAGGAGTGTTTCGTAAAATGGGAATGTCCTGAAGGTTTCAGCATCGTTGAAGCGTCAAAGGAAATTAATGCCGACATACTCAACATGTGGAAACGCCCCGACAATAAGCTTCATGCTTCACCTTATAACATATATACCATGTCCATCGGTCAGGAAGCCGTGGCGTGCAATGGCGGTGTTGTCATTCAGTATCCTTCGCCTTACGTATTCACACTTATGCCTTACGCATTGAAGGAGAAAGGACAATATCCCGGTGTCGTGCAGCTTGCTGACTCTATCGCCCGAAACGTATATTGTTCCTATACAAAGGATATCGTCGCCGACCGTTTCGGTTGCAATGCCGACACGATTGTTGTGGCAAGGATGAAACTCGACAAGCCCGTGGCAGGCAAATATTCTCAATGCGTGATGGTGTTTACCGCAAAGGAAAACGGCTTGCCTCTTTATTTCCGGATTCTCGCCAACGACGAGACGTATAAGTCAATCGATAAAACAGTAGAGAACCTGTTGCGTCATGTTTCTTACAAAGAAGGTGTCTTGCCCGCTTATTTCTATCAGGACAAAGAAACAAAAGTTTATAATGCATTTGCAAAAGCCATGCGCCAATAGACAAACAAATAGAACTTAAAAGCGACAAATATTAGAAATAATATCATAAAATAGGGGCAGAAAGTAACTTTTCTGCCTTTTTTTATGAAAAAATGTAGGCTTGGGGGTGTACTTTTTTAATATCGTTACGGTATTTATTATGATTTAGAACAATTAACAAACACGCTTATGAAGAAAATGAAAGCACTTTTGCTGTTGACTTTCTTGTTGGCGTTCCTCTGCCCACAGGCAATGTACGCCCAGGGTAAGACGGGCGACATAGTGCTCAACACAAAAGACATGAGCCTGCCTAAGGCACTGAAACTGCTTGAGAAAAACACTACGTACAAGGTGATGTACGAGGTGAACGAAGTGAAGGCCTACAAGGTGGACAAGGATGTCCGGGCAAAGGACATCAACGGAGCGATGAAGCAGCTCCTCGAGAAAACGCCATTCACATACAAGGTGGATGACAAGTTTATCACCGTGACAAAGAAGAAAACTACTGTCCAAGCTGCTGCAACAGGCACTGGCGACTACTACGAGGTAAAAGGCCGAGTGGTTGACGAGGTGGGAGTGGAGCTTCCCGGTGTCAGTGTAGTGGTGCAAGGCACTAAAAGTGGTGTTAGCACCGACGTTAATGGACATTTTGCTATAAAGGCACGCCGTGGCGACGTGCTGAAGTTCTCGTTTCTTGGCTACAAGACACAGACGGTGTCCATCAAGAATCCCAACCGCGAGCTTAAGGTCAATCTCGACCCCGACTCCAAGGTGCTGAAGGAAGTGCAGGTAGTGGCCTTCGGTAACCAGAAGAAGGAGAGCGTCGTTTCTGCCATCACTACCGTCAATGCCAAAGACCTCAAGACCTCAAGCAGCGACCTCACCACATCGTTTGCCGGTAAGATTCCAGGCATGATAGCATGGCAGACAGGCGGTATGCCCGGCGCATTGAACGAGGAAGACATGAACACGAAGTTCTATATCCGTGGTATCACCTCGTTCCAGTCGGGAGCCAATACCGACCCGCTCATCCTGCTCGACGGCGTGGAGTCGTCGAAGCTCGACCTCGCGCGTCTTGCCCCTGAGGACATTGAGAGCTTCAACGTGCTCAAGGACGCATCCGCAACAGCCATGTACGGAGCGCGCGGTGCCAATGGTGTCATCATGGTGACGACAAAGAAGGGTGAAGAGGGTAATGTATATACCACTACACGCTACGAGTGTGTCATCAGCGAACCTACAAAGGAGATTGACGTCGTTGACCCAGTAGATTACATGAAGTACTACAACCAGGCAATCATCGGACGCAGCAACAACGGCACTCCGAAATATACACAGGACCGCATTTCCCGCACCA
>JBJEKR010000166.1:0-2178 GCA_051878735.1 Prevotella sp.
ATGGATTAATGATGAGTGATTAATGATTGCGGGACAATGACCTGTCACCTGTCCTACTTTTGATACAGTATTTCTGCATATCTTGTTAGTCGTTGCAGTTATCCGATACATGCTCTGCATATATTCCATCTTCACTCGCATAATCAAAGAATTGTACGAAAAATAAGTACAATCAACAGGTTGGGCATTTACGCATTAAAAGAATCGTTTGATTTCATCTATCCATTCAGGAATTTTGTATTCCCCTGCCTGCATCAACTTTACGTATTCATTTGCAAACAGCACCTTGTTCCTGCCCTTTTCCTTGGAAAAGAACAGGTCCATCTTCTCATATTCCCTTGGTCTCAAATTAAGTGCAGAATAGCTGGAAGTCTCTTCTCTTTCCTGCTCATCCAGAAAAGACAGTTCATCGTTTGTCGGCTTAAAGGTAACAAGTACTTGATGGAACAATTTGCCGTTGAGCGCATCTTCTATGTCCGTCTTTGGTGATTTGGGGTTGGCTGTTATCTTTACAAGACGAGTTGTGTCACCTTCGTTGACAATGCGACGGCAGATAATGCGTTTTTCCAGGCCTTCCTTCGTGTCGTATTCCAACAGCTGTGCATCGGTATCGGTCAGCATATACACCTTGCCCTTGACACTGTCCTTGAGTTCTTCAATGGCGATGCTCAGGTGTTCATACATCTTCTTTATTTCGCTCGCCTTGCATACGGGGATAATCCGCAGGCGTTTATGGGTTATTTCGTCCTTCAGATAGGCTGACAGGTAAATCTTGTCAGAAGAGCCTTCGCAAAGGAGCCAGTTGTAACAGTCGTCCCGTATGATACTGCTCAGGATGGACTGGACAAGGTCGTTAGAAGACTTGACCATAACATCAATGGGCAGTTTTCCTTTCTGCTCCCTGTCGGCAAACTTGATTTCCTCTCTGTAGTTGTCGGCATTGAAGATGTTGAAATCGTATGTGCCCGACACGCATGATATGTTGAGGATGCTTCCGCTGGTGAGCGTGGGAATGAAGCCGTACCAATGGGAGGTGTATAGGATTTGACTACAGCATTGGCTCACTTCGTACAGCTTCTCAAACTGCTCATAACAGAGCGACACATGCAGGGAGGATTCCGGTTCGTCAACGGCAACTATAAGCCCCTTATTCGAATCGCGATACTTGGTGACGAGCCTTGTTATTAACTGGATGATGGCTTGCTGCTTTTCGCCGGAACTGAGTTGCACCAAAGGGATGTCCTTGGCATTCGTCTCTTTGAAAAGGGCACGCAAAGAGAAGAATTCCTCTATGATGAGGTCGTAAATCTTATAGGGCTTCAAATTGGGCTGGTAGTTGCTCCGTGCCTTGAACTTATAACCATCAAGCGAGGAGGACAGGTTGTCAACAAATGATTTCAGTTCTGAACTGATTCTGCCGATGGCTTCCTTGCTCAGGCTTTTGCTCACAATATCGGTCAACTCCTTACCGATGAGGTGCTGAAGGTCGCGGTTCTCGAACGACACGAACCGTTCCGCTTCTATATCTTTTGGCACATAAACATAGGTAAGCAAGGAAACTATCCTGTCATACAATTGCTTATATTGGATTCTTTGCTTTTCCTCGTCGTCTTGTAAGTCAGGGAATACTGACAGCTTGAAATGCTGGATATTGAAAATGCCAAAAGAGACATTGAAGTTTCCGTCCAGACAAATGGGGAGAATGTAGTAATCCTCTTTCAGGTTACTGGGTATATTGTTCCGCAAGGCTTTGATATGATCTGCATAATTCTTGTTCTCAACGGCATTAGTAACCTCATCATCTGAAAGGACGTATGAGGTTACCTTTTCTGCCAATTCTTTTTGGTCTTCCAAATCAAAATCTGACTTTTTGAGTGCAATGACAGGCATCACCCAAGATTCGTCCAGATTTTTGGTCTCTATATTCAAAATCCATGGCTTTTGGTTGAAGAAACAGTCCAAGGCTTCAAGTACGGAACTCTTTCCAATACCATTCATGCCTATCAAACCATTGAAATTTGAGCCTTTGGACAAAGGTATATAGTTGATTTTCTTATATACCTTGAAATTGCGTATGATCAATCCGATTATCATGAAACTTTATTTGTTTTCAAATACCCCTATTTTCAGAGAAGATATACTTACTTTGCCCGAGAAGTATATCTTCTATCGCCGATG
>JBJEKR010000167.1:0-9629 GCA_051878735.1 Prevotella sp.
ACTGCTCTGAGAGAGTCAACCTTATATAGGAAAAGACACACTGTAAATTGACATGGATTTACAGTTTACAGTTTACAGTTTTATTTTTTAAGGCATACATAACACAAGTTTTTGCTATTATTTATATTATATATATATATATAATATAAATAATAAATATTTTTCCAAAAAACGGACCTCTAAAATATAAAACTGTAAACTGTAAACTGTAAATTGACATGGATTTACAGTTTACAGTTTACAGTTTGTTTTTTAAAGCCATTAACTATATTTTTCTCGTGAAGTAGAGCAGATTTTGTGCGTCAACTGACCAACAAATTTTCGTCAACTGACAAAAGTTTGTCGGACAATCGGAATGTTAAATAATCATAACACACGAAAATTAGTTATGCAAATGGCTGCGCACAGTGGAAGCGCCAACGTGGCTCTCCCACTTGGGGGAGCGGGAGGGGCCTCCACTGGGAGTGTGGGCGTCCCGCCCGCACCCAGCGCACCATCAAGCGTAAATAACGTTAGTTCGACGAAATTCACTGACTTGTATAACCCAGCAGTAGGCACTGGGAGTGTGGGCGTCCCGCCCGCACCTCGCCTACAAGGTTATCCCACTGCCGTCATTTTTTCGCCTGATGGTGCGCATGGTGCGGGCGAGACGCCCACACTCCCAGTCGTTGGCATAGATTTAAAGGGAAATTCATCGAACTCACGTTAAGATAACGTGAGAGCTGCATGATTTAAGCCAGTAGTTCCATCGGAGAGGAGATGAACGTGGTGGCACCGTGTGATACGAGGAAGTCCTTGTCGCGAAAGCCCCATAGGACGCTGACGCAGGGCATGTGGGAGTTGCGTGCCGTAAGGACATCAACCTCACTGTCGCCTACATAGACGGCATTTTCAACAGTGACGCTTAGCTGGCGTAGAGCTTCCTCAACGGCATCGGGAGCGGGCTTCTTCCGAATGTCGGCACGCTCGCCTATAGCCACCTCGACGATGTCGCCGAAGAAATGACGGCAGAGCTGGCGGGTGGCATCGTAGAACTTGTTGCTCACCACGGCAATGCGCTTGCCACGCGACTTCAATTCGGCAAGCATGTCCATCACGCCGGGATAGGGCTGCGTGGAGTCTAACGAGTGCTGCATGTAATGATGCCGAAAAGTGGCAAGCACGGCTTCGAAGTCGGGATTGGCAGCACCCTCGGGAACAGCCCTCTCAATGAGCTTTCGCACTCCGTTGCCCACAAACCGGCGTATGCTGTCGATGCCGTGCTCGGGCATAGAATGGGTGCGAAGCGCGTAGTTGGTGCTGGCCGCAAGGTCGTCGAGTGTTGACAGCAACGTGCCGTCGAGGTCGAATATGTAGGTGTCGTACTGTCTCATCGTTTGCTTCTGCTGATCATTGTCTTCAATTTCGTGTTGAAGGGTTCGTTGGACATTAGCTTCTCTATCGTCACGTTCATGCGATACTGCCAGCGGTTGTAGCTGTCGCCTGGAGTGTTGATGCGTTCGCTTCGCACATTGGCGGGACGCAGCTGGGCATCGATGGAAAGCCAGTCCTGGAGCGAGAGGATGCACATCATCGACGGCGAATAGAGATGTCGAGCCACTATCTCCTCGGCAAGAGGTGTGGTGAGCTGCTCGGGTGCCCTACCCTCCTTCTGCAGCATCTCGGCGTAGTAGTGCTGCGCACGCTGCTGGTTGTCCTGCCACCATAGGCGCAGCGACGGCATGTCGTGGGTGGTGATGGTTGCGACACTGAGGTAGGGATTTGCCTCAAGGTGCGAGAAGTCAACGTCGGGCTGCTTCGGCATCGACTGCACTTCAAGCGAAGGAATGCGAAGCTGTTCGAGCACCCTTGAGACGCAGGAAGGCACGGCACCCAAATCCTCGGCACAGACGAGCATGGGACACTCGTCGAACACCATCGAGAGCCGCTGGCGACCCTTGAACTCCCACAGGCCGTTATGTCGCTCGTAGAAATAGTTGTTGTAGAGACGCATGAAGGCATCGCGGTCGGTGGGACTCAGCAGCTGGTAGGCTGTGGTGTTGAAGGCGTTGACGCGCGGATGGTACATCGTGGGCTGGCTGTTGTCAACCACGAACAGCACGTTGGTGGCAAGGCGACAGAGTCCGTCGCGAATCCACAGGCTGCTCTCGTCGGTTCTGCCGCCGAAGAGGCAGTGAATCTTCCGCTGCGTGTCACACTCGGGCTTCAAGTCGTAAAGGTCGTATGACTTGTGCTGCAGGAACTGCTGCCTGACGTAGTTGGCATGGATGCCAAAAATTCTGTCAACTATCTGGTCGTTGATGATGGGACGAGTGTAGAGGTCCTTGTGGAACGTCAGTCCGTAGTAGCCTATCTCGTCGGCAGTAAGGGCGATGGCGGGCGAGAAATGTCCCGTTGTGGCATCGACGTCGGCTTCGGGAATCTCCCATACGCGGAAGAAGCCAAGGACGTGGTCGATGCGCAACGAACTGAAATACTGTTCGCTGTGCTTCAGGCGGCGATGCCACCAACGGTAGCCGTCGCTCTCCATGACTTTCCAGTTGTAGGTAGGGAAGCCCCAGTTCTGACCGTGGCGGTTGAGGCTGTCGGGCACGGTGCCCGTCTGGCAGTCGGCATTGAACAGCGTAGGCTCCGCCCATGCCTCGACACTGTCGCGGCTGACGCCTATGGGCATGTCGCCCATGATGGCGATGCCAAGCTGGCGAGCGTGTTCGGTGGCCCTTTTCAGCTGCTTATGCAGGAGATACTGTATATAGAAGATGTACTGCGCCTCGTCGGTTTCCGACAACTCCTCGGCGAGCTTCCACGAATAGACCGAGTCCTTGCCCCAATCGGAAAATCTTGCCGTGTGGTTGCGGTCGCGCAGTATGCAGAAGGCGGCATAGACGCTGAGCCACGCATTTGCCTTCACAAACTGCCTGAAGTCGTCGTCCTTGGCGATGTCGGCCCTACGCTCGTCGAATATGCGGTGCATGTAGTCGCTCTTCACTCGCTCCACAGCTTCATAGTCGGTGTAGGCAAGGGAGTTCAGCTCAGTGCGCCTACGGTTGTAGTCGGTCATCAGACTCTTGTCTGACAGTGCCCCGACCTGCTCAAGGTCGAGATACTGCGGGTGAAGTGCGTTGACGCTGATGATGTTGTATGGGTGTGAATCCTGCCAGCTGTGCTGCATCGTAGTGTCGTTGACGGGCAATATCTGCAGCATCTTCATTCCCGCAAGCGACATCCAGTCGGCAAAGCGAACGAGGTCGCCGAAGTCGCCCACCCCACATGAATGTTCGCTGCGGAGCGAGAACACGGGCAAGGCAACGCCAGCCACGCGCCACGTGTCTTCGGCAATGCGGAGCACGCCGCCGTCGAGAACGAGGACTTCTCCATCGCGCATCGACGCTACATCGACGTAGTGGTTGTCGCCTCCCTCCCACTGAAGCAGCCTGTGGCTGTCGTCGTCGATGACGACAAACTTATACTCCATTTCTGAGAACAGCGAATCGACATTCATGGTAAGTGTCCAGACGCTTCGTCCGGAATAAGCCATCTTCACGTATCTTGAAGGATTCCAGCCGCCAAGTGCGGGATGACTGCCGCAAACGGCAATCGACTGTCCGGGGCTGATTTGTGGAGCCGACACGCTGAAGAACAGCGTCTTGCGGTAGAGCGGCTGCCTGAGCGGAAGCTGCCGGTCGTCAGCAACATCGACGCGCTGGCTTATCGTCTTGTAGGCAGCCGAATACAGGTGTGCCATCAGCGGAACCTCACGCCAGCGGTCGTTCATCACGTAGTCGTGGTCGAGGTCGCAAGGATAGAGTCGCCTCAACTGGTTCCATTCCCTTCTGACCACCGTCTTGTCGTCGTCGGTCATGACATAGTATTCATACTGGAACCACGAGTAGAGCGTGCCTCGCTTTTCCATTCGCACCACCTCAGCCGTCCACCATTCCCCGTCGTCGGTGTTCATCCGTTGGGAAAAGGTTTTCGTTGTCTTCAAGCCGTTAGCCGTCTTGACGGTCAACGCCAGCCAGAGGCTTTCTCCCCATTTTGTCTTGTATTGTATTCTAAATCTGAGTTTCATATCATGAAATTTTGACCCAAAGGTAGTACAATTTGTGAAGAACACAAAATTATTTATGTTTTTTTTGTTGTTTCGGTGAAAATTGGTGCATAATTCTTCAACTCCATCTGCCACCATGTCACCTAATTGTAAAAAAGTGATAATTTTACGGGCTCTTCTTGACAAATCAAGAAGTATGGCATGAGATTTGCTGCTTATATAAATGGTTATTGACCACAAAATCTCGGAAGTAGCGAGACCGCCCAAGGGGCATTGACGCCACTTGCGACACAAAAATAAAAAAGAAATAAGAATGACGACTCAATTTACGCAACAAGTATCAGAAATTCTTGCATTCGGCAAAGAGGAAGCCCTAAGGCTCAACACACCCTTTGTAGGACCCGAACACCTGCTGCTCGGAATACTGCGACAGAACGGGCGTGACGTCGCCAATGTACTAAGCCTGCTGAACATCGACCCGAAAAAGATAAAGAAAGAACTTGAGGACGCACTGGTTGACGACGTGGACCCATCGACCAACGAGAAAATGGACCTCTCGCTTGCGGCTAACAACATACTGAAACTGGCAGTGCTTGAGGCACGACTGCAACACGACGCAGCAGCCGACGTGAAGCACGTGCTGCTCGGTATTCTGCACGACAAGGCAAACAACAAGGCACGCAAAGTGCTGGAGCAGAACAACGTAAAATACGACTGGGTGAAGGAAGCTCTGAACGGAGAGACGCGACCGACAAAGGACGCGGGCATTCCCGACAACGACTTCGACGACGACGACATGGAGTTTGCACAAGCCAACAGCAGCCACAATGGCAGACAACAGGCAGGCACCACGCAGAAGAAAGACACGAAGACACCCATACTCGACAACTTCGGCACCGACCTCACGGCAGCAGCCGCCAAAGGCGTGCTCGACCCCGTGGTGGGCAGAGAGGAGGAAATCATGCGCGTGACGGAAATTCTCGCACGACGCAAGAAAAACAATCCCGTGCTCATCGGCGAACCTGGCGTAGGAAAGAGCGCCATCGTGGAAGGGCTGGCACAGATGATAGCGTCGAGACAGACATCGCCTTTACTATACAACAAGCGACTGGTGAACCTCGACCTCACGGGCGTCGTTGCCGGAACAAAATACAGAGGGCAGTTCGAGGAGCGCATCAAGGCCTTGATAAAGGAGATTGAGAACAACCCCGACATAATAATCTTCATCGACGAGATTCACACCATTGTCGGAGCCGGCTCAACGCCCGGAAGCATGGATGCGGCCAACATTCTGAAACCGTCGCTGGCAAGAGGAAGAATACAGTGCATCGGAGCCACAACACTCGACGAATACAGAAACAGCATCGAGAAAGACGGAGCACTGGAACGACGATTCCAGAAAGTCATTGTAGAACAGACGACAAAGGAGCAGACGCTGCAGATTCTCGACAACATACGATCAAGATATGAACAACACCACGGAGTTTCGTACACGAAAGAGGCGCTGAAGGCATGTGTTGACCTGACGGAACGCTACGTCAACGACAGACAGTTCCCCGACAAGGCAATCGACGCACTCGACGAGACAGGCTCACACATTCACGTGACGAAATACGCAATGCCACCCGAGGTGATGGAGACCCAGAAACTCATCGACGACCTGAAGAAGAAGAAGCAAGAGGCGGTGAAGAACCAGAACTACGAGCTTGCGGCATCGTTCCGCGACAGGCAGGTGACCGAAGAGGCAAGGCTTGCCGACCTGCAGGAGAAGATGAAAGTGGTGAACGAAGGCTCAAGGCAGAAAGTGGACGAGGAGGATGTGGCTAACGTGGTGGCACGAATAACAGGCATCCCAGTGCAGAGAATTTGCGAGTCGGAAAACAAAAGACTGCGAAACATGGGCGACACGCTGAAAGGCAGCGTAGTGGCACAAGACTCCGCCATAGAGAAAATGGTGAAGGCAATACAGCGCAACAGAATTGGACTGCGCGACCCCAACCACCCGATAGGCGTGTTCATGTTCCTTGGACCGACAGGCGTGGGCAAGACCTACCTGGCAAAGAAACTGGCTGAATACATGTTCGGCAGCAAGGACGCACTGATAAGAATAGACATGAGCGAATATGGAGAGAGCTTCAACGTGTCGAGACTCGTAGGCGCACCTCCAGGATATGTAGGCTACGAAGAAGGCGGACAGCTGACGGAAAAGGTGCGACGACGCCCCTACTCCATCGTACTGCTCGACGAGATAGAGAAAGCACACTCCAACGTGTTCAACATGCTGCTGCAGGTGCTCGACGAGGGACGACTGACCGACGGCTCGGGACGACTCATCGACTTCCGCAACACCGTGATAATCATGACCAGCAACGCCGGAACAAGGCAGCTCAAGGAGTTCCAGCACGGCGTGGGCTTCAACGCGGCAGGAATGGTGAACGGAGTGGCTGTGGGCGACAAGGACAAGGAGTATGCACGAAACATCATTCAGAAGGCGCTCAGCAAGCTGTTCTCGCCGGAGTTCCTCAACCGTCTCGACGAAATCATCACCTTCGACCAGCTCGACATCAAAGCCATACGCAAGATTGTAGATATAGAGCTGAAGCCGCTCATAGGACGAATTGAAGACATGGGATACAGCATAGAGATAACCGATGCGGCAAAGGACTTCCTCGCAAAGAAGGGCTACGACATACAGTTCGGCGCACGACCACTAAAGCGAGCGCTGCAAAACCACATCGAGGACGGACTATGCGAGATGATCATGTCAGAAACCCTCTCCGTAGGCGACAAGATACTCATAGACAAGATTGACGGCAACAAGACACTATCATTCATGAGACAATAACGGCATGATATGAAAAGATTGGCAGCTTTGGGACTGGCATTTCTTTATGCCTCGAACTTAATTATGGCAGAAAACAAAGACGTTACGATAAGGTTGGTGGCGACAAGCGACGTGCACGGTTGCTTCCAATCCTACGACTTCATTGAGCGCAAACCCACGGAAACCTCACTGTCGAAGGTCAGCAGCTATGTCAAGGAACTGAGAAAGACACACGGCGACAACGTGATTCTACTGGACAACGGCGACATTCTGCAGGGACAACCCACATGCTACTACAGCAACTACGTCATGCCTGAGCTGCCCAATGCCGCAGCCCTGGCAGAAAACTACATAGGCTACGACGCTCAGACGATTGGCAATCACGACGTGGAAACGGGACACGCCGTTTACGACAAGTGGATAGGCGAACTGAAATGCCCTACACTTGGAGCAAACATCATCGACACGACGACCGGAAAGCCATATCTCCCACCCTACATCATCATCGAACGTGAGGGAGTGAAGGTGGCTATACTTGGAATGATTACTGCGGCAATACCCAACTGGCTCCCAGAATCGCTGTGGGCAGGACTGCGTTTCGACGACATGGTGGTTTGCGCCGAAAAATGGGTTAAATATATAAAAGAGGTGGAAAAGGCAGAAGTGATAGTGGGACTTTTCCACAGCGGATGGAACGGAGGAATAAGCACCATACACTACAAAGAGGACACCGTGGAGGAGATAGCAAGGACTATTGACGGTTTCGACGTCATCTTCTTCGGACACGACCACTTCAAGCGCAAGGCCGTGGTAAGGAACACGTCAGGCAACGACGTGCTTTGCCTGAACCCTTCGTGCAACGCAACCTACGTGGCTGACGCAACAGTGCGCGTGAGCCTGACCAACGGAAAGATGACCGGCAAGCGAACGGAAGGCAAACTGATAAGCATGAGCGAACTGCCCGACGACGAGGAGTTCAACAACGTAATGAAGAACGTGAAAGACAGCATAGAACAATACGTCAACAAAAAGATAGGCAGAATAACGAAAACCATCATCTCCAGCGACAGCTTCTTCGGCAGTTCGGAGTTCAACGACCTCATTCACGATATTCAGCTTTCTGTAACAGACGCCGACATCTCATTCAACGCTCCACTAACGTTCGACTCGAAGATTGAGGAGGGCGACATTTACATAAGCGACATGTTCAAGCTCTACCGATACGAGAACTACATCTACGTGATGAAGTTGAGCGGCAAGGAAATAAGAAAACACCTTGAAATGAGCTACGACCAATGGGTAAACACCATGACATCAGCCGACGACCATATCATGCTGCTGAGCGAAAACACGCAATACGACAAGATGAAGTGCGGATTCAAGAACCTAACCTTCAACTTCGACAGCGCCGCGGGCATCGACTATACCGTTGACGTGACAAAGCCCGACGGACAGAAGGTGACGATACTGCGCATGAGCAACGGAGAGCCATTCGTCGAGGACAAATGGTATAAAGTGGTGGTGAACAGCTACAGAGGCAACGGCGGGGGAGAACTGCTCACGAAGGGGGCCGGAATACCGACGAACGAACTCAAAAACAGAATAATATGGAGTAGCGACAGAGACCAACGCCACTACATCATACAAGAGATAATGAAGCGCGGGACGATAACTCCACGAAAACTCGACAACTGGAAATTCATACCGGAAGAACTGACTATACCCGCCATTGAGAGGGACAGAAAATTACTTTTTGAAGAGAAATGAAAAAATACTATTTCGTTTTCTGCAAAGGCGACATAATGCTTGAAAAGCTCGCCGACGGCAGATACACAATACCCTACACCGAGGAACCTCCCACAGAGACAAAGCCGTGGACGAACATACTCAACATTTCGCCTTTGGAAGACCGTGAGGTGAAGACGTACAGGGTGGACACACCAATAACGGACGACAAGCGATACGAGATGTGCGGACTGCGACAGAGCTACTACAAACTCTGCCGTGAGCTATATCTCAAGGCTGGAAAATGTCACGAAATACTCTACTGGGACCAGAACACTAAGTTCTGCGGCGTATGCGGAGCGCCAATGAAGATGCACACCGACATCAGCAAACGCTGCACGCAATGCGGCAAAGAGGTGTGGCCGCAACTGGCTACCGCAATAATCGTTCTCGTACACCGCAACGACGAGGTGCTGCTGGTGCACGCAAGAAACTTCAAGGGAAACTTCTTCGGACTTGTAGCGGGATTTGTGGAGACAGGCGAGACACTGGAAGAGGCGGTGCACCGCGAGGTGATGGAGGAAACGGGACTGACCATCGACAACATACGATACTTCGGAAGTCAGCCTTGGCCCTATCCCTGCGGACTGATGGTGGGATTCGAGGCCGACTACGTTTCAGGCACCATCAAGCTGCAACGAGAAGAGCTTGCAGCGGGGGCGTGGTTCAAGAAGGACAACCTGCCCGACATTCCCGAAAAACTGTCAATAGCAAGGCGACTTATCGACTCATGGCTCGACGAGAATGGGCGAAAAGTGACTGAAAAATGAAAAAAAGTCGGCAAAAGTTTGGTGATTCGGAAAAAATCATGTACCTTTGCACCCGCAAATGAAAGGAAGGGCGCTTAGCTCAGCTGGTTTAGAGCATCTGCCTTACAAGCAGAGGGTCGGGGGTTCGAATCCCTCAGCGCCCACCAAACGGGGGTGTTTTCCAGAGTGGCCAAATGGGGCAGACTGTAAATCTGCTGTC
>JBJEKR010000168.1:0-9564 GCA_051878735.1 Prevotella sp.
TCCAAAATTACGTTAAATCCAGCTCGCGATTTTTCACATGCGAAAGTTCAATAATAAAGATAATTATGGATACTTTGACAATAGCATTTGATGACAGGAAATTGATTTCCGTAATAAAGGAGCTTGTAAATTCTATGAGTGGCGTCAGAATAGTGCAACATACACATTCTGATGTCAAGCAAGAGAAACTGGATTCTGTATCTGTGAATAGTAGATACAGAATTTCTCCTGCCATTAAAGCTATGGAAACAGGAATCTCTATTCCTGACAGCATCTCTGATAATTATAAGAAAGAAATCGGTGAAATCAGAACGCAACGTTACCTATGAGATTGTTTTTAGACACGAATGTGCTAATTGACTTCATGGGCGAGCGCCCTGCATACTATCAGCAAGCTGCCACACTGTTTACTTTGTGTGCAGAACGCAGGTGTGACATTGTAGTTTCATCATTGTCTATGGTAACAGCCAATTTTATTTGCTGCGAAAGAGGTAATATCGCCTTGTCGATATGGAACAGGAAGGCAACTATGATGAAAGAGATTATTGAAGTGTCTTCAGTGGATTCAAATGATATTTTCTCATCATGTGATTCTGATTGGGATGATTATGAGGATTGTGTCCAGTTCCAAGTAGCCAAGAAATCTGGTTGTGACGTGATAGTAACTCGCAACATTCGTGATTTCTCCCTCTCTGACATACCTGTGCTGTCTCCTGATGAGGCAATAGACATAATTGATAAATAGCATAGGGTATGTGACAGATATGTCCCATCTGCTTTGACTTCGAGCTGGGAGAGAAGTTTGATGTAAGCGGAATGAGGTGACTGCGCAAAAATGCAGATTTTCGGTGATTTGTTTGGAGAATACGGATATTTTGTCTATATTTGCAACTGAAAATATACATAAATATGAATCGTGACATTTTCAAGGATATAGATAAACATATTAATGACATACAAAATGGAAAAGAAAACCTTCCTCGATTTAATCAGTCAGAGCATGCAGGAGTCTGCTCGGCTGGTCCGCTCCTCATCGGGGCGCTCCTCGTATGTGATTTCGCTCGACAGGGCCTTGAAACAAGTCGAAATGTTGGAGGCTGCAAAATTGAACCGGCAAACTGGGAAATAGACGAACTTCAAGAACAAAGCGTTAAGGAGTGGGCAGAATATAATGGTGTGTGGATTCCTCAGGCAGAAGAATGGTTGATGGAAAATTATGGACCAGAATTGGCTCATGGTGCTGAAGCCAAAGTCTATTGTAAGATGGGGGAAACTCATGTGGTTAAACTACGTACTTCCATATATTCTACTCTTGGACGTGCACTTGAAGCCATTGCTCTCCACAACTACCTTTTCCCTGAAACTATAATGAGAATTATTGGTTTCACTCGTGATGCAGATGGACTCTTTCGTGTGATTATGACCCAACCATATATAGCATGTTTGCGGCTTGCTACAAAAGAGGAAATAGACGTTATGGTATCACGTAAAGGATTTAGTAATACAGGAGATTCGTCCGGTGTAAATTATATTTCCAGTCGTCTATGCCTTGAAGATATGCATCCCGCAAATGTTTTTGTTGAAAGTCTTACAGGTAAACCGATCTGCATTGATTGCATTGTAAAGTTCAACAACAACACCAGACATTGATACAATACGGATTTGCCTGATAAAGATGATGGAAGTAATTAAATAAATCCGTTTTTGATTGATAAAAATGATACTCCGACAGAGTATAATAAGTAGGTATTCAAAATTAGTTTATACTAAGATTTATTTATGCCCCTTATGTTTGGACACTCTCTTTGGCGCATCTTTCAGCCTTGAAAACAGTCACATAGCCCCCCCCTATTATAGGCTCGCTCCTTTATTTCAAGACTAAAACCTGCATCCAGACAGTGCATTCAAACATAAAACTAATTTTGAATACCTGCTTATTCAAAATTAGTTTATACTAAGATTTATTTATGCTCCTTATGTTTGCACACTCTCTTTGGCGCATCTTTCAGCCTTGAAAACAGTCACATAGCCCGCTATGCTCCTTTATTTCAAGACAAAAATCTGCATCCAAATAGAGCATTCAAACATAAAACTAATTTTGAACACCTACTTATCAGACGGCATAGAGATAGGAGAGAAGTTTGATGTAAGTAGAATGAAGTGACTGCGCAAATATGCAGATTTTCGGAGATTTGTTTGGAGAATACGGATATTTTGTCTATATTTGCAGCATATTAATGTAATAAAGATAAATCTATGGCAAGACCAATAAGAAATACTCCCATTTTGGTGGGTGAAGATGCAGAAAGATTTCTATATGAAATCAGTAACCTTCCTTCTGAGGAGGAGAGGAAGAAAGAGCGTACTCGCATAGAGGCTGAGGCACAGCAGTTTGTCGTTATGGTAAGGAACATCAAGCAGAAGAAAGAAAGCCGTGGATAATTCATTGCCTTTTGAAAGACTTTCTGACAATCATGCGTTTCTGCCTTTTGATTGTGGCGACGAGGACATCAACGATTTCCTCCTCACTCAGGCTGTGCATTATCAGAAAGAATTGTTGGCTGTGACTTATTTGCTTGAGGATGGTGAGAATACTGTCTTTTATTTCACATTGTCAAATGACAAGGTGACGGCACTGGAATTGTCGAAAGGCTTTTGGAGAAAAATCAAGGCGTTGTTCCCACATTCCAAGCACCGCAGGGATTATCCTGCCGTGAAGATTGGACGCTTGGGGGTGAACAGGTTGTATCAACATACTGATGACAAATGGGGAACAAGAATTATTGGTTTTATCAAAAACCGGATGGTATCGCACAACAAAACGGGATGTCGCTTCATCACAGTGGATGCATATTGTGCAGCTGTGCCTTTTTATTTGAAGAACGCCTTTATGTTTATGGGTGCTGATGAGAGGCTGAGATACGAGTCAAAGACTGCTACTACTGTTGCAATGTATTATGACTTGAAGCAGATTAACGTATATTAATTAACAACCGATACTTCCTGCATGAATGGCAGAAGACCTCGAATAGGTAACAAGGTGACTTGCGGTTGCCATGTGGCAATTATCGGGGAAATTACAATAGGAAATAACGTAATCATTGGAGCTGGAAGCGTGGTGGTTAAGGACGTGCCAGACAATGCTGTAGTGGTTGGCAATCCTACAAGGGTTATTAAGTATAAGAATACTTTATGATTACATAAGTGGAATGACGTGACTGCGCAAAAATGCAGATTTTCGGTGATTTGTTTGGAGAATACGGATATTTTGATTATTTTTGCAACGCATATATTGAAAATATTATGATTATGGCAAAACCTATAGCACCAACGCCTGTATTGAAAGGACAGGCTGCAATTGATTTTATTCAGGAGCTTTCGCAGAACAAAAAGGCTTCTGAAGAGGAGACCATGCGTGTGAACAAAGGTGCAGAACGTATAAAAGCAATGCTGACTTTTAGTTTCTGATTATGTTATGAGTGAAGATATGCGCCTTGTTAGGCTAACTGAAGATTATGTTTTCAAGCCATTCGATTGTGGAGATGATGATTTGAACGAGTTCTTATTAAGCGATTCCAAGAACTATCTTCATTCATATTTATAGGCGAAAGTGTTGCGCCGTGATGCGTTCGGCGGCAACATTTTGGTCTTTTGTTTTCATTTCCTTTGTTTTACTCGGTCACTATGACCGCATCGCTTGTTTCATGCTTTGAAATGAATCGGTTGTTCTTTGAACTAATTCAGGTGGCGATAGGCAGGAGGGATTCTCTGTCTCATGTGCCTTCTGCTGATGATTGGAGTGCGCTCTACAGTTTGTCTGTGAAGCAGGCAGTGGCGGGTGTGTGCTTCTATGGAGTGCAACGGCTGCCGAAGGAGCAGGTAGTTACGATGCCAATGCCATTGAAAATGCAATGGCTTGCCATGGATGCACAGATACAGCAGAGGAATGAAGTGATGAACCGAAGGTGTGTGGAGCTGCAAAGGAAGATCGAGAATGAAGGGCTGAAGAGCTGCATTCTGAAAGGACAAGGGGTGGCGAAGTTGTACAAAGCCTATCCCCAGCCTTTCACAAATAGGAGTGGAGATAAGAACTCCTTTCCCTTCATGGGAGGGTTGGGGAGAGGCTGCTAATCGCATACAGCGGACAGATACGGACATGACGAACGGCATTATCATCTTCCTTGTCGATGTATTCAAACGAGCCGAAGTTTTCCAGCGAACAGCGGACGGCTTCGGTGAGGTGTTTCTCGCGCATGAAAATCCAGAGGCTTTTCATGCCGCCTTGCGTGCCTGCCTTCACCTCGATGGGGAGGACACGCATGTCTTTAACGGTGAGATAGTCGATTTCGGCCAGCGAGTTCTTTGTCTGGCGTGTCCAATAGAACATTTCATGACGAAGATGTGGAGTCTGGTAATGCAGCAGTTCAAGTCCGGCAATGAGTTCTGCCATAGCTCCCTTGTTGACCAAATCGGCAGCCGAAGCGGTGAGGATATGGGTGGTCAGAGAGGAACTATCGGACGTTGTCATGTTCAGAAGGCGCAGGGTGAGGGCGCAGTCCAAGGGGAGGATTTTCCTGTAGGAGGTGTCTGCCCCACTGCCCAAGGGCAAGCCGTTGGCATTGGAATGTGTGACGGGGATAAGCAGACCGGCAAGAATGAGGAGGTCGAGCGCACGTTTCACTTCGGCAGCCTTATAGTCGCCCACCTGGGCATAGACGAACTTACGGGTGGCTTGTTCGGCGGCAGAGCGCAGGGTGTGGCGAAGCAGGGTGGTATCGACTCGCTTCCTGTACTTGGGGAAATCGTCTTCATAGCTCACGAGGATGTCATCCTGTATCTCCTGACAGGCAAGATAGTCGTGGGTGGCTACCCATTGGGCTACGCATTCGGGCATACCGCCCACCAGCATATAGGTGCGAAGAAGGGCGACCAGCTTCTCATGCAAAGCCTGTGGCAGAGGAGCGGAAGGGGAAGCTGCATTGCGGGCTTCGAGCAGCAGACTCTCGCCATTGGCAAGAAGGAACTCATCGAAGGTCATGGGGTACATGAATACGGAATGTATGCGGCCTACACCAAAGGTGGGCAGTTCCGTGAGGGCAAACTCCAGCAGGGAGCCTGCGGCAATGACGTGCAGACTGGGCATGTCTTCCTTAAAGAAACGGAGCGACATGATGGCTTCGGGACATTCCTGTATCTCATCAATGAAGAGGAGTGTGCGCCCCGGTTCTATCCTTTTCTGTGCCAAGGCGGAGATTTCGGAGATGATGCGGTTCACGTTGAGGTCGGGCAGAAAGGCTGTCTTATACTGCGGTTCACGTTCGAGGTTTATCTCTACATAACTTTCAAATTGCTCACCCAGATGCCTTACGGCTGTGGATTTGCCAACCTGTCTGGCTCCTCGGAGCAAGATAGGCTTGTGGACGCTGCGTGATGTCCACTCTGACAGATATTTGTCAATGAGTCTGTTATAATACATAATGAAGTCTTCCTTTTGGGTGCAAAGTTACAAAAAAGATATTATCCAAAGAAATAATTTGCAGAAAAGTGATAAAATCCAAAGAAATAATTGAGTAAAAAGCGATAAAATCCAAAGAAATAATTAAATCAAACACTTTTTCAAATGGGTGATAGACTTTACCATTGCTTTAATCGCCTTGTTGGTCATTTGGCCGATACTGCTCATTGTTGCCGTATGGCTGTATTTCGCGAACAAAAGGGTGGGGGCATTTTTCTTCCAAGAGAGACCGGGGCTTCACGGCGAGATTTTCAAGGTGATTAAGTTCAAGACGATAACGGACGAGAGGGAAATGAACAGTGAAAGACTTTAGAATAAGTTACTAATCGCATACAGCGGACAGATACGGACATGGCGCACGGCATTTTGTCGAAATCTGAGTAATAATTCTCTTGTATTTGCTCAAATCCGACTAAAAAAGCGTGCGTCCATTCCTAATCAAAGCCCTTCAGTGAGGAACTTGCGAAGATGCAGATGAGTGATTCCCTCATGATTGGCAGAGTGCAACATAGGGGTGGCGGAGATGACATATTTGGGATAGGCATCGCCTATGGACTGCAACGCTCCGAACTCTCGCTTGAAAGTGGTTTCGCTGTCGATGAGCCACGCCACCTGGACGTAAACACGATGGTTGGGACGGGTGCAGACAAAATCAATCTCTCCGGTGCGAAGCTGCCCTACGGTGACCGTATAGCCAAGATGAATGAGATGGTGATACACGACATTCTCAATGACTTTCTCAATGTCGGACTGGCGTTCGCCTCCCGCAATATAGTTGCGCAGGCCAACGTCGCCGAAATATGTCTTGCCTGTAGATTCAAGCAGTTTCTTGCCATGAACGTCATAGCGGCCTACTGTAGCGGTGAGGAAGGATTCCCCGAAGAACGACATGTAATTAAGGACTACATTGGTGGATACATCAATGCCCTGCGACTTCATGTATTTGGCAATGCTGCTGGCAGAGTTGAGTTTGCCCGTGGTGTCGGCCATGAAGCTGATGAGGTTATGGAGAAAGGGGATGTTGCGGATGCTGTGGCGTTCTATCACATCCTTCAGCATGACGGTGTTGTAGATGCCGGAGAGATACTCCCACACCTTGTCTTCATCGTCGATGCCGATGGCAGTGAGTCCGGGAAGTCCTCCGTAGTTGAGATATTTCCACAGCGATTCATCGTTGTCAGTGAGCTGATGAAACTGCAGGAACTCCATGTAGGTGAGGCTTTGTATCAGAATCTGTTCGTAGCGTCCTCCAAGCAATGTACCCAGTTCGCCAGACAGCATCTTGGAGTTGCTGCCCGTGATGAGGACATCTACATTGTCTTCGGTGCGATAGCTCCTGACAGACTTTTCCCACCCCTCAATGTCCTGCACCTCGTCGATGAGGATATAGTTATGCTTGTCGGGAAGAAGACGTGCATCGATGTATGCGTCGAGTTCGTCGCAGTTGCGTATGAAGCGGAACGATCGCTTCTCCTTATCTATATATATAATGTTGGCATTGGTCTCCTTCTCATGTCGGGCGATGAAGTCTTTCATGACATAGCTCTTGCCTACCCGTCGTTGCCCGATAAGTACGATTATCTGCTCGCTGCCTAACCAAGAGTCTATCTTCTCGGCATAATAAGAACGTGATATTATTTCCATAACTATTGTTTTTGGGTACAAAGATACGATTTTTATTTCTTATACACAACAAAAACGAAGAAAATGTGAATTTTGTTGTGTATGGAGAATGAAATTTGATGCATTTGGTATGATTCAGTCTTTTTGATAGGGATTCAAAAGAAATTATCCAAAGAAATAATTGGTCATAAATCGAAAAAATCCAAAGTTTTCGACAAGCGAGAGCAGGGAAAGTTTGCTTAGCCATGCAGAGCGCAGAAAAGTTAGACCATAGGTAATAATCAAAAAACGATATGTACAAACACTATTTCAAACGGGTGATTGACTTCACCATTGCATTTGCGGCACTATTGGTCATTTGGCCGATACTGTTAGTTATCTACATCTGGCTCACCATCGCCAATAAAGGGGCAGGGGCATTTTTCTTCCAAGAGAGACCGGGTCTGCATGGTGAGATTTTCAAGGTGATTAAGTTCAAGACAATGACGGACGAGAAGGACGCTGATGGTAATCTGCTGCCCGATGCAGAGCGACTGACAAAGGTCGGCAAATTCGTCCGTTCCACCTCGATAGACGAGCTGCCACAGCTGATAAACGTGCTGAAAGGAGATATGGCACTAATTGGGCCAAGACCGCTGCGTGTGTATTATCTGCCCTTGTACAGTAAAGAGCAGATGAGACGACATGAGGTGCGTCCGGGCATCAGCGGTTGGGCGCAGTGTCATGGTAGAAACAACATCTCTTGGACTGAAAAATTCAGGTTAGATGTCTGGTATGTGGATCATCTGACATTATGGTTAGACTTGAAGGTCATTTTTTTGACAATCAAGAAGGTGGTGTGTCGAGAAGATATAAACAATGACTCGACAGCTACGATGTACCCTTTTAACGGACATAATTAAAAAAACGATACTATGATACTTTATGGAGCAAGTGGACATGCCAAGGTAATCATTGATACTTTAGAAGCCTTGGGAAAACGCATCGACTGGATAGTGGATGATGACGAAAGTCGAAAGGAGCTTTTAGGCTATGAGGTTAGACAAAATAAGGGAACGTATGATGCGGCTATCATTGCAATAGGTAATTGCCAGATCAGGCAGCAAAAGGTCAAAGAGTTGAATGTGAAGACGTGGGAGACTGCTGTTCACCCTTCTGCTGTTGTCTCGCCACGTGCAAGTCTTGGCGAGGGTTCTGTGGTGATGGCAGGTGCCCTGATAAACGCATGTGCTAAAGTAGGCAGTCATTGCATTGTCAATACGGGTGTTTCAATTGGGCATGACGTAAAAGTGTCAGATTTTGTACACGTTGCCCCTCATGCCACATTGGCTGGAGGCGTTTCGGTGGGTGAAGGTACATGGATTGGTGCCGGAAGCGTGGTGAAGCAGGGCATTCATATTGGAAAAGACTGTATGATAGGAGCTGGTAGCGTGGTGGTGAAAGACATTCCAGACGGAGTGACGGCATACGGAAATCCTTGTAGAGTAGTGAGATACAATTTAGATAACATTACAAATAATATAGCAAACCTTAACGGGGGGGGTAAAGAGAGTTGTTCTGTTTCCTGCCCCAGCATTGCTGCGTGAATGCGTATGAAAAGTATAATCATAGGGGCAGGTACATACGGTGAAGTATATCTCGCCTACCTGCAGGAAGCTGGTGTGGAAGTTGTCGGATTTTTGGATGATGACCCAAAGTATGAAGGAAAAAACGTCAGGGAGTTGCCTGTATTGGGAAAGGTAACAGACTTGGTGCGTGTAGGAAAATCATTGGGTGTGGAAGCCGTTTATTGTCCATTGGGCAACAATAAGCTTCGGGTAGAGTTTTTGGAAAGAGCCAGAACATTGGGCTTCAAGACTCCCAATTATATACATCCAAGTGTGAAGATTGCTCTCAATGTGAAGATTGCCTCTGAAGGAGTTTATATCCTCCAAGGTTCTGAACTTATGCCCTACGTTACGTTGGAAAAAGATGTAATGATTAGTGCTGGAGCCAATATCGTACATCATTCTTATTTGTCACAAGGTACGTTTGTTTCCAACGGTGTGAATTTTGGTGCAAACGTTCATTCCGAGAAATATGCTTATTGTGGCATGGGATGTACTATCATGACAGGTGTACATACATTGGGTGAGGATTGCCTAATAGGTGCAGGTGCTGTGGTAATACGTGATGTTGAACCTAATGCTGTGATGGCTGGCGTTCCTGCAAAAGTAATCAAGTATAAAAATACCCCAAAAGGATTGAGGGGGGGGTAAACGGGTAGCGTTTGCCATCATAGAATACGAGGAAAGGAGGATGCGCCATGCTGCATAACATCCTCATAACCTCAGCAGGGAAACGTGTGGTGCTGACGCGCTATTTCAAAGAGACATTGAACAGGTTTTATCCTGATGCCAAAGTATTTACCACAGACATGAATCCCA
>JBJEKR010000169.1:0-9556 GCA_051878735.1 Prevotella sp.
TGGGTTCGCGAGCCAAGAAAGCCCTTTCGTTGGCTTCCATTTCCTCTCTGAAGCGAATAGCGTCTTCCCCGTAGAGGGTCGGTATTGCCTTGATTGCTGTTGCCATATTAACAAGTATTTTTTGTTTATATTGCAGTAAAACATAGTTTCTGCGTTGTAAAGATACAGATTTTCTTTCATATAAGCATCAAAACGCTTGGAAATTTATTCATATTTATGACAGTTTAACGTCTTAAGCCGCCTTTCCGCTATAATTTCGCCACTTGCGAAGCTTGATGAGCTCCTATTAAAAATGAGAAATGTGCGAATAATAATCAGCTGCAAAGTTCTTGCAAACGAGAGCAATGAAAGCTTGTTTTCAATTGCCGAGTGCAGTTAGAACTTATGCAAAGTTCTTGCAAACGAGAGCAGAGCATCAAGCTCGCTTGGGCAATTGGTTTAATTCCGTGGAACACACGTTAAATAGTATTAACATAGTAAAGATTATTAATATAATATTTGTAATTTTGCATCGTGTAAAGAAAATACAGAACAATGTTTAACTATTAAATCATATCGAAATATGGAATCAATAACAAAAAGGATATTTGAACTGCAGGATTTGGAGTATAGGGAATTTACGGCTCGATTGATACCCAACATCAGCAATGAGAGAATTGTGGGTGTCAGGTCACCACAGTTCAAAAAGTTGGCGAAAGAAATAGTGAAGGAAGGTAAAGGGGAAGTGGTACTGGCATCGCTGCCACACTACTACTTCGACGAGAACAACCTCCACGCCTTTGTCATAGCAGAGCTGAAGGACTACGACAGAACCGTTGAGGAACTTGACCGATTCCTTCCTTATGTTGACAACTGGGCAACTTGTGACACGATGAAACCAAAGGCATTTAACAAAAAGACGTGCCATGAGAGGCTGTTGGGTGACATTCGCAGATGGCTCAACTCAGAACATCCATTTACCATACGTTTCGGCATCAGTATGCTAATGACCCATTTCCTCGACGACAACTTCAGCACGGAATATCTTGACTGGGTAGTTAATGTGAGCAACGACCACTACTATGTGCGCATGATGGTAGCATGGTATTTCGCCACGGCACTCGCAAAACAATACGCTGCCACCCTACCCTACATTCAGCAGCGACGACTGGCAAAATGGAATCACAACAAGGCTATACAAAAGGCTATTGAGAGTTTGCGTCTGACCACAGAGCAGAAGCAGTTGCTGCGGACGCTGAAATGCCCTTAGCAACAACGTATGCGGTAGTCCATGCCGCTTGCAGATTGAATCCCCCCGTAATGGCATCAATGTCAAGTACTTCACCAGCAAAGTAGAGATTCTTATATTGGCGACATTCGAGGGTTGACGGATTGACATTGTTGAGCGAGACGCCTCCGCAGGTAACAAACTCATCCTTAAAACGGTTCTTGCCTATGACATCAAAGGTGAAACTTGTCAATCGTGAGGCAAGGCGGTTGAAGCTCTTTCTGCCCAACTCCGCCCAACGCTGTTCCAGACGCAATCCACAACTCTGAATGAAATATGACCAAAGGCGACTATTGAAGCGTGTCGGATAAACGCTCTGCAGCTGTTTCTGTGCATGACGTACAGCCAATTCACTAAGTTCTTCCGCTACATCTTCCTCATGTGTCGCACCAAACCAGTTTACCGATATTGTTGCACGATAGTCGTGCTCATTAAGATAGCGTGCCGCATACGATGAAAGTTTCAGAATGGCAGGGCCACTAAGTCCCCAATGTGTGATTAGCAGCGGGCCTTCTGCCTTCATTTTCGTACCGACTACATTAACCGCAACATCCTCAACAACAGTTCCCATTAACTCGGTTAATGGTCCCTTCTCAAGGCAGAAACTAAAAAGTGAAGGGACTGGACTAACAAATTCAAGGTGCAGCGGCTCAAGCATTGACAGCCCACTAAGCCGAGGACTACCGCCTGTTGTTACTACAACAGCATCAAAACAATAAGTTTCTGATTTCAAGCCGTTTCCATGTGAAACATAAAGCATGTATTTAAGACCCTCACCATGTTTTTCCATTGGCTCAATCTTAGTAATGCGATGCCTCGACTTCAGCATCACACCGTGTCTTTTCATCAAGCCAAGCAAAGTATCTACAATCTCCATTGCATCTTGCGAAACGGGAAAGACGCAATGGTCGTCTTGGGTGACAAGTCTTACTCCAGCCTCCTCAAACCAGCGATAGGCATCTTTGTGGCTGAACTCTTTCAATAGACGTTTCATAAGGCGTGAGCCTCGTGGATAAACCGACTCCACGCTGCCCACGCCTTCGAAACTATTTGTAAGATTGCAACGTCCACCACCCGTAATAGCCACCTTCGCCAAAGCCTTCTGTCCACTTTCAAAGACAGTAACCTCAGCCTTCGGCAACCTACGTTTTATCTCGATGGCAGCGAAGCAACCCGCTGCACCAGCTCCAATGATTGCTATGTGCAAGAATAACTACAATTACTTATCCAGCAAAATGTTCATCATCTCTACAGCTGCCTTGGCAACTGACGTACCAGGACCGAAGATGGCGGCAACGCCTGCCTGATAGAGGAAGTCGTAGTCCTGGGCTGGGATAACACCGCCCGCAATGACCATGATGTCCTCACGACCAAGCTTCTTCAACTCGTCGATGAGCTGTGGCACGAGGGTCTTATGACCTGCGGCGAGAGAAGAGACACCCACGATGTGAACGTCGTTCTCCACTGCCTCACGAGCAGCCTCTGCTGGAGTCTGGAACAACGGACCCATGTCAACGTCGAAACCACAGTCGGCATATCCCGTTGCTACTACCTTTGCACCACGGTCGTGACCGTCCTGACCCATCTTTGCGATGAAGATACGTGGACGACGACCTTCCTTCTGTGCAAACTCCTCGGTGAGCTGACAAGCCACCTCGAAGTCCTTGTCGTTTTTGCTTTCTGATGAATACACGCCTGAAATAGTTCTTATTATTGCCTTATAACGGCCTACGATTTCCTCGCAGGCATCACTTATTTCTCCAAGAGTACAACGGAGCTTAGCACACTCAACAGCCTGAGCAAGCAAGTTGCCCTCGCCTGTACGTACTATCTCGGTGAGCTTTGCAAGTGCAGCCTTGCAAGCCTCCTCGTCGCGTGCGGCACGCACCTTAGCGAGATTCTCCTCCTGCTGCATGCGCACTGCTGTGTTGTCAACCTCAAGAATGTCGATAGGATCCTCGTGGTCGAGACGATATTTGTTAGTACCAACGATGGTCTGAACGCCAGAGTCGATGCGAGCCTGAGTGCGTGCAGCAGCCTCTTCGATGCGCATCTTTGGCACTCCTGTCTCGATGGCCTTTGCCATACCGCCCAGCTTCTCAATCTCCTGGATGTGCTCCCAAGCCTTGTGAACAAGCTCGTTGGTAAGGGTCTCAACATAGTAAGAACCGGCCCATGGGTCGATGTGCTTGCAGACCTTGGTCTCGTTCTGGATATAGATCTGGGTGTTACGTGCAATACGAGCCGAGAAGTCGGTTGGCAGTGCGATAGCCTCGTCGAGGGCGTTGGTGTGGAGCGACTGGGTGTGACCAAGTACGGCTGCCATAGCCTCGATACAAGTACGACCAACGTTGTTGAATGGATCCTGCTCGGTGAGCGACCAACCAGAGGTCTGTGAGTGAGTACGCAATGCCATTGACTTTGGATTCTTTGCGCCAAAGCTCTTGACAATCTTAGCCCACAACAGACGACCAGCACGCATCTTGGCAATCTCCATGAAGTGGTTCACGCCGATAGCCCAGAAGAACGACAGACGTGGAGCGAAAGCGTCAACGTCGATGCCTGCATTGATACCTGCACGCAGGTACTCCATACCGTCAGCCAGAGTATAAGCCAACTCGATGTCGGCTGTTGCACCAGCCTCCTGCATGTGATAGCCGGAGATTGAGATGGAGTTGAACTTAGGCATGTTCTGCGATGTATATTCGAAGATGTCGGCGATGATCTTCATTGAGAATGCTGGTGGATAGATGTAGGTGTTGCGCACCATGAACTCCTTGAGGATGTCGTTCTGGATTGTTCCAGCCATCTCCTCCAACTTGGCACCCTGCTCAAGACCTGCCACGATATAGAAGGCGAGGATAGGAAGAACGGCACCGTTCATTGTCATAGACACTGACATCTTGTTCAATGGAATACCATCGAAGAGCACCTTCATGTTCTCCTCGTTGCAGATAGAAACGCCAGCCTTACCAACGTCGCCCACAACACGTTCGTTATCAGGGTCGTAGCCACGGTGTGTAGGAAGGTCGAAGGCAACGGAGAGTCCCTTCTGACCAGAAGCGAGGTTACGACGATAGAATGCGTTGGACTCCTCTGCGGTAGAGAATCCGGCATACTGACGGATGGTCCAAGGACGGAACGGATACATCATTGAGTACGGGCCACGGAGGAATGGAGGAATACCAGCTGAGAAGTCGAGGTGTTCCATGCCTTCGAGGTCTTCTTTTGTATATACAGGCTTAACTTCGATGTGCTCAGGAGTCTTCCAGTTGGGAGCAATACCATTAGCCTTCTGCCACTCGGCACCGTTTTCTGCCTTGATGCCCGAGTAAATATCTATGTTCTTAAAATCTTTTCTCATGACTTTTCGGATTATTTTATTCCCAACTTTTCGTTATATTCTTTAAGAGTCTCAAGCACGTTGCACTTAACGTGAACGAAGTTCTCGATGCCGGCAGCCTTCAAGTCTTCCATGCAAGCTGGAGCACCTGCTACGATGAACATCGCGCGGTTGTTCAGATACTGGAACGCAGGAACGGCGTATGTTGCATACTCGTCGTCGCTCGAACACAGTACAACGATGTTGGCACCTGCCTTCAATGCAGCGTCAACACCTTCCTCTACTGTCTCGAAGCCGAGGTTGTCGATAACCTTGTAGCCTGCACAAGCGAGGAAGTTTGAGCTGAACTGAGCACGAGCCTGACGCCATGCCAAGTTACCAATGGTGAGCATGAAGGCAACAGGAGTCTTTCCGCTCTTCTCTACAGTAAGGCGAAGATTCTCGAAATCGGCGGCAAGACGAGTGCTCTTTATTGCCTTGAAGGTTGGTTCTGCATCAGAACCGCAGCAGCAACAGCATGTCATTGGCTGCTTGCCTTCGCTAAGTTCGGTGAAGTTAGGGAACTGGTTTGTACCGAGGATGAACTCCTTGCGCTGTGCGGCATCCTTGTGACGCTTCTCGTTGGTAGCGTTGATGTCGTCCTGAACGGAACCAGCCTTGATGGCAGCGAGGAAACCACCCTCTTCCTCAATCTTGAGGAACAGCTTCCAAGCCACGTCAGCCAACGATGTCGTCAGCTCCTCGATGAAGTAAGAACCAGCCGATGGGTCAACTACCTTGTCGAAATGGCTCTCTTCCTTCAGCAGCAACTGCTGGTTGCGTGCTATACGCTCAGAGAAGTCTGTTGGAGTCTCGTAAGCAGCATCGAATGGATTGACAACGATAGAATGAACACCTCCAAGGGCGGCACTCATGGTCTCGGTCTGTGTGCGCAGAAGGTTTACATAGCTGTCGAAGACAGTCATATTATAAGAGGTGGTGGTAGCGTTCACGCACATCTTGCAAGCGCAGTCACATTTTGGCTCATACTGCTTCACGATCTCAGCCCAAAGCATACGAGCGGCACGGAACTTTGCAATCTCCATGAAGTAGTTCTCGGAAATGCCGAGGTTGAACTTTATCTTGCTTGCAGCAAGTGTAGGCTCAACGCCTGCCTCGACGAGTTGGTTGAGATATTCATTACCCCAAGCCAGGGCATAGCCCAGTTCCTGCACGATGTAGGCACCGGCATTGTTCAGCGCACCGGCGTTGACAGCGATGCAGCGGAAGTTGCGATAGTCCTTCAATGTCTCAACGATTTCTGAAGCGACAGCCAGAACAGCTGTAACGTCCTTGCCACGCATTACGATGCGGTGCATTGGATCCCAGTCGATTGAGCCGACAATCTTTTCCTTGTCATAGCCCTTCTTCTCAAAGTAGGCAGTGAGAATCTTTGCCAGTTCGAGTGACTTGCGCTGGCAGGTGCTAAAGTTCAGCTCAACGCACTCACACTCGATGCCTTCGAGAAGCGTATCAACGAACTCAGCCGATACACAGTCGCCTTCGAACTTGAAGCCTAAAGAGTCAACGCCCTTGTTCAGAACGTCGAGGGCTTTGGCATTGGCTTCCTTGGCATCGGTTACCTTGATGTTCTGACGAACATACCACTCGTTGTTGTCTTTCTTGTTGCCACGGACGAAAGGAAACTCGCCTGGCAGAGCATCAGGAGTCTTAAGTTTCAGCACGTCCTCTCTACGATAGAAAGGCTGCACGTTGAAACCTTCATTAGTCCTCCATACAAGCTTCTTGTTGAAGTCGGCGCCCTTCAGGTCAACCTGAATTTTGTCGAGCCACTCTTGGGCTGTAGGCGCTGTAAACTCGGTGAAGAGTTTTTCCTTAATGTTTGACATAGTCGGTCGTTTTTAATTATTATATAAGTTTATTATATTGCACAATGATACAGTTGTTGCTTACAACAACCTCGAAATGCGTGTGCAAAGATAACGAATAATTTTTGTATTTATATAAAAACTGAAAGAAAATTGCGTAAAATTGTGAAATATTCAAAAAGTTGGGGCTTCTTTTAAAAATTGTTGCACAAAAATTCTAATTTGAGTAATATTTTGGCTAATTTTGCAACCGCAAATAAAGTATAGTATTTTATGGAATGGCTAATTAATCTGTTCACCTCTACTGAATCGGTTGCCCATATAGCCATGCTCTACGCACTCGTAATAGCCGTAGGTGTGCTCTTGGGCAAGATAAAATTCGGGGGCATCGCTTTGGGCGTAACGTTCGTCCTATTTGCAGGAATCCTTGCCGGACATCTGGGTCTGACGGCTCCTGTAAACATTATCACATTCATTCAGGACTTCGGTCTCATTCTGTTTGTCTTCATGATAGGTCTGCAGGTGGGGCCAGGTTTCTTCGAGAGTTTCAGAAAAGGCGGAGTTACGCTAAACGGACTGGCAGCAACGACAGTGCTGCTCAACATTGCCGTGATGTTCGCATGCTATTATCTTTTCTTCGACACCACCGATCCACACAACTTGCCGATGATGGTGGGAACTCTTTATGGAGCCGTGACAAACACTCCCGGCCTTGGTGCCGCAAACGAAGCCCTCAACAGCGTATTCACCGACAACCTGCCGCAGATTGCCTCAGGTTATGCCTGTGCTTATCCGCTTGGTGTCGTTGGCATCATTGGCGCAACTATCGCCATACGCTTCATCTGCCGCATCAGCCTTGACAAGGAAGAGGCGGAGCTGAAGGCTGCCAACGCCGAAGACACACATGTCAAGCCGCATCAGATGCACCTTCAAGTTACTAACTCTTATCTTGCAGGACGCACCATAATGCAGATTCACGACTTCCTCAACCGCGACTTTGTTTGCTCGCGACTGCTTCACGACGGACACGTCATCATACCGAACCGCGACACCATACTCGAACTGGGCGACCAGCTCTTCATCGTATGCGCTCAAGCCGACGCTGAGGCAATAATCGCCTTTATCGGTCCGGAGATTCAGGTTGAATGGGAGAAAACCGACCAGCCACTCATCTCTAAGCGAATACTCGTCACAAAGTCGTCAATAAACGGAAAGACCCTCGGACAGATGCACTTCTCAAGTGCATACGGCGTGAACGTGACACGAGTGACACGTCAAGGCATGGAACTCTTCGCAACACCTCGTCTTCCACTGCAGGTAGGCGACCGTGTGATGGTTGTTGGTCCCGAAGATCTTGTAAACCGCGTAGCCGACGTGCTTGGCAACTCCATCAAACGACTTGACGCTCCCAACATAGCAACCATTTTCCTCGGCATCGTCATAGGTATCATTTTCGGCTCTCTGCCTTTCGCCATACCTGGAATGCCTGTGCCAATGAAACTTGGTATTGCCGGAGGTCCACTCATCATCGCCATACTCATTGGTCGCTATGGCTACAAGGTACACCTCGTAACCTACACTACGACGAGTGCCAACATGATGCTACGTGAGATAGGCCTTGTGCTTTTCCTTGCCAGTGTTGGAATAAAGGCAGGAGCGGGATTCTGGGAGACAGTGATACAAGGCGACGGACTGAAATACGTCTATACGGGATTCCTCATTACCATCATCCCAATAATAATAATAGGTACGTTAGCACGACTAAAGTACAAGTTCAACTACTTTACCATCATGGGTATGATTGCCGGTACATATACCGACCCACCAGCATTGGCATACGCCAACCAGTCGTGCTCGACCGAGGCCCCTGCCGTAGGCTACTCTACAGTCTATCCGCTGAGCATGTTCCTCCGCATATTCACGGCGCAGGTTATAATCCTGTTGTGCTGCGGAGCATAGGAATAGAAATACTAAATAATTAAAAAAATAATAATAAACGTACACAAATGAACAAATTCGGACTACTGTTAGGCTCATTGCTGCTTGCAGGATCTTCAATGATGCACGCCCAAGTGGAGCAAAGCATCAAAATCAATGAAGTGATGACGAGCAACACCGCCAATCTGCAGGATGAATACGGTCAGCGTGAGGCGTGGATAGAAATTGCCAATGTGTCGTTCACGACATACAACATCCGTGGCATGTTCGTCACCACCGACCGCAGCGTACTCGATCCAAAGATGAGTGTTCCAGAGCGCATGAAGCGCATGAGTGCCATTCCCAACGGAGAACCTCGTACTTCAATGGGAGGTCACCAGCACCTTCTTCTCTTCTGCAACAGCATGCCTTCAAAAGGCTCTCTGCACCTCAACGTGAAAATCGACCCTACGAAACCGACATGGGTCGCTATCTACAGCGGTAACGCAACACAGCTCATTGACTCCGTTACCGTACCTGTACTCGCCGAGAACACATCGTTTGCACGTCAAAACGACGGTTCAAAGACATGGGTAGTGAAAAGTACAGAACAGGTTACGCCCGGCATTTCCAACATGACGGACATTGTCGAGACAAAGACAGCGAAGCTAAAGCGTGAAGACCCTCATGGTTTCGGAATAACCGTCCTCGCCATGGGTATCGTATTCTTCTGTCTCGCGCTGCTTTTCGTATTCTTCACCCTCTTCGGACTCTTCATGAAGCACCGTTCTACCGTGGCTAAGATACAGCCAGTAAAAGCCGGTGTTAAGACTGTGGAGAAGACAGTGGAGATAGGACACAAGACAAACGTCATTCTACAGGACGGCTTGAAATCAAAGGGTATCGACAAGGAAGTGTACATCGCCGTCATTTCCATGGCTCTCAAACAGTATCAGGACAACGTACACGACGTAGAGAGCGGTATCATCACCATCAAGCCAAAGAATACCGACTGGAACCAAGAACTACCACAGATGACACAGTTCCACGAGTAATCCTTTGGAAATTAAAGTATAAAAAAATTAAAGCATTAAAGTTTTTAAGACAATATGAACAAGTTTGAATATAAAGTACAAGGTGTTGACTACGAAGTAGAAATAG
>JBJEKR010000170.1:0-9500 GCA_051878735.1 Prevotella sp.
TGGATAATGCCCGCACGGCATCTTCGCACTGCCATGGAACTGTATCAGCCAAGCGGCAGCAAGGGGAAACTGCTCAAAAGGTGGTTTCCGCTCTTGCATCAAATGCCATTGGTAAGAAGGGCTATACATGTTGAGACTATGCTATGCCGTTTGAATGACGAACTGCTACAGGTGTTAGAGAGAGCTTTCAATACAAACGACCTTGAATTTGCAATCTTTTGCGGCACTCCATGCGTGCATCAGAAAATAACAATGCAGATAAGCAAGGAAAACAAGATATTGGGATATTGCAAAATTTCAGATAACGACGAGATTGCCGCACTGTTTGACAAAGAGGCACAACTACTGAAAGAACTGCAAAAGAAGGGTATAAAAAACATTCCCGAATGTCTCTACTACGGAGGTGTGGATAACGGCACAACGCTTTTCGTACAGAGCACGGAGAAGAGCCTTAACTCTGAAGTTGTACACGATTGGGATGATATGCACGAACAGTTCCTGACGAACATGAGAGATGCCACTACTCAGTACCTGAAATTTGAGGACAGCGACTATTTCCAAACGCTCAAGGTTTTTGAAAAACATTATGACTGGCTACCAGTCGAGGTGGACAAGGAAATGGTGAGAAAAGCCATTGAAGATACATGCTGCCGTTGGCGAGGAAAAGAGGTCGCGTTTTCCGCATATCACGCCGATTTCACTCCGTGGAATATGTTTGTGGAGAAGGGTGATCTGTTCGTCTTTGATTGGGAATACGCCAGAATGACTTATCCTCCTATGTTAGACAAGTATCATTTCTTTACCCAAACTGCAATCTTTGAACGTCATTGGAAGGCGGTTGACATCATCAGATACATCGGTAGTGATGAGGGCAAATGGGTGGATGCCGATGACTATATGGCTTATCTGATTGAGATAATCGCCAGATTCACAATCCGTGAAAAGGGCAATGTTAACGGTGACATCGCAATGTCAATGAAACTATGGAACGAACTACTGTCGTTCTTGGACAAAAACAAAAATGAATCGCATCGTCTGTTTTCATCTCTACAATGACTTCAGCGGTAGTCCCATAGTGCTCAGAATGGTGCTTGAAGGGCTGTTGGGAAAAGGATTCAAGGTGGACTTGGTCACGTCGGACGGCGGTGTGCTGGATGAACTGGTGGGAATGGATAGATTCCGCAAACACTCGTATTTCTATCGTTTCTCCTTGAATCCCATAGTGACGATGGCGAGATATGTAATGGTGCAGATATATACTTTCTTTATGGCTCTGAGATGGACCTTCAACAGCAATACAGTGTTTTATATCAATACTTTGCTGCCAGTGGGACCGGCATTGGCGGGAAGGATAATGGGAAAAAGAGTGGTATATCACTATCATGAGAACGCATTTGTTAAAGGTATATTCTACAAGACACTTTCGTGGATGATGCAGCGGCTGGCACATGAGATTATATGCGTATCGGAATATCAGGCTTCCTCGCTTGCCGACCGCAGCAAGGTGAGGGTCGTTCCGAATGCCTTGCCAAAGGCGTTTGTAGAAAAGATGAGACCTGACGCTGAAAGGACATATAGAAACAATACGATTCTGATGATTGCATCGCTGAAGTCATATAAGGGAACGAGGGAGTTCATCGACCTGTCGATGAGGATGCCGGAATACAAGTTCATACTCGTATTGAACGACTCGCAGGAGAACATCAGCGAATATATCACATCACACTGCTTAAACGAAACCATAGGTGACAACCTCACTATTTATCCGCGTCAAAAGGATGTGACACAGTTCTATAACCAGGCTTCCTTGCTTCTGAACCTTTCAGACAAGAACAGGTTCATTGAGACATTCGGCATGACGGTTTTAGAAGCCATGAGCGCAGGACTGCCAGTGATAGTGCCAACAGTCGGAGGAGTGGCGGAAATGGTGGATGACGGTGTTAACGGATATAAGATTGACGTATGCAAAATAGACAACATTGCAAGACGGATAAGGGAAATCATGTCAGATAAAGACACTTACTCTAAAATGTCACACAATGCCCTAAAACGTACGCAACTTTATAATTCGGACATAATGATAGAAATATTGGCAAACACAATAATATCTCAAAAAGAATTAATCAGTTAATAAACAATGAAAAGGATAGCAATTGTTGGTACTCAGGGTGTACCCGCCAACTACGGAGGATTTGAAACTCTCGTAGAAAACCTCATTGGCGAATTCAAATCCCAAGATGTGGAATACACTGTATTCTGTTCTGCCAAGGATTACAAGACGAAGATGAAAACGTATAAAGGTGCAAAGCTAAAATACATTCACTTCCTGCATGCCAACGGCATACAAAGTATTCCCTACGACATTTTGTCTCTTCTGCGCTGCATCCACGGCTATGACACCGTACTGCTGCTGGGAGTCTCAGGAGGCTTGTTCCTTCCTGTGTTCAGAAAGCTGTTCAAGAAGAAACTTATCGTCAACATCGACGGGTTAGAACACAAACGCGCAAAATGGGGGCTTTTAGCCAGAACTATACTTAAACTGAGCGAAAAAATGGCAGTGCGTTACGCAGATGTCATCATCGCCGACAACAAGGGCATACAGAACTACGTGACTGAAACGTACAACAAGAAATCGGAAATGATTGCCTACGGCGGCGACCATGCCTTGCGCTTTTTGACGGAAGAGAGGCAAACAGAAATTCTGGGTGAATACCTACTGGAAAAGAACAAATATGCCTTGTCCATCTGCCGTATAGAACCCGAAAACAACTGCCACATTACACTTGACGCATTTGCAAAGTGCGGACATCCATTGGTATTCATCGGGAACTGGAGCAGAAGTCAGTATGGACAACGGCTTAGATGGAAATATGGACTGCTGCCAAACATAAAAATGTTTGATAGTATTTATGACCTCGACGTGCTATATACATTAAGAAACAACTGCAATATATATATTCATGGACACAGTGCTGGAGGCACAAATCCGTCGTTAGTGGAGGCGATGTTCTTCGGTCGTCCTATCTTGGCATACGATGTAATCTACAATCGAGAAACAACTTACGACAAAGCGTATTTCTTTAAAAACGACAAGGAATTGATAAGTCTATGCGGACATCCGGAAATGGACGGAAGGAAGTTGCTTTCCGTGGCTTACGGTCACTACTGCTGGACATGGATAGTAAAACAATACGAGTCGTTATTTTAATTAACTTTTTTATCCAAGGAATGTCAGCCTCACACCTCCAACTCTGGATAACGTACTTTTAGGTCGGCAATCCTCTGATGAGTCTTTTCTATGAACGACTTATATTCTGAAGAATCGGGATTGAAAGGACGATGATTAAGAGCTTCCCTTACAGGTTTCCATTCGTCAAGCCAACGCAATGCAGCAGGACTGAAATAGGTTTCCTGAAGGCGTTGCCAAATATATTCAACGGCTTGATCGGTAGGATGAAGCATGTCTTCACGATAGAAACGATAATCACGAAGTTCGTCGTTGACTATTTCGTAGGAAGGGAAATAATTCAGACGACAGGAGGAAGAGGGAAGAGATGATAGATTAGTGATACAATTATGAGCCGCAAGCAGGAGAGTGGCTTTGGAGAGCTGGCTTTGGTGATAACCGTATTTGGCGTAACGGATGGGGCTGACGGTGAGGACTATGCGGACCTCGGGATTCACGGAAGCAAGAATACGAGCAGCCTTTAAGATGTAATCGGCACACTCATCAACCGTAAGTTCCTCCTCACGAAACAGCCGTGCAGGACGCTTCTGACAGTTATCTACAATCTCTCCTGTCTCCTTCAGCCGATATACACGATTTGTTCCAAGCGTGAAAAACACCACTCTCGGCACAAAAGACTCCTCACCTCCAAACAGTCTCTCCACTGTATGCAGTATGCTGGCGGGATTATACATCACGCCAAAAGGATTTACTATGGCGCGGAATTTGTTGTCAACAAATCGCTGACCGATGTTGGCAGCGAAACAAGAGCCAACGAAGAGCATCTGCTCCATAGGTTCAATCTGAAACGAGGGTTTCTCGATTTCTACTATTGTTCTAAATTCCATCTTTCTCTTCCTTGCTATTCTTTCTCTCCCCCTTGAGGGAGTTGGAGGGGGCTTTCCCTTCAACTTCTACTAACCTGTAATCCACGTTTACTTAGCGACATATCGACAAAACGAGCATTGGCGTTGGGGCGGTTTGCACCGATAATCTGCTTTATGCGTGCAGCTGCCTCAGGATCTTTAGCCACCATATAAAGATACCCTCCTCCACCTGCTCCAGGCAACTTATAGCCAAGACAGAGGTCATCGACAAGATTGGTGATACGGCGCACCTCGTCGGGATTGGTGCCGCTATCAAGTAACTGATTCTGCCGCCACGTCTTGCGGATGAGACAACCCATCTGAGTGAAATCCTGCCGCTGAATGGTCTCATACATGTCCATAGTGTGTGCCTTCATTTGGCGAAGCAGTTCGAGCTGCGAGTTGCAGTTGAGGAACATACGGCGCACAATCTCTGCCAATATGGTCTTGGCTGTACGTGTGATACCAGTATAATAGAGAAGATGGCAACTGCTGTATTCAGGCTGCACAAAAATGTCGTCAGGCAACCAGCGGACAAGTGGTGTCTGCTGAAATCCGCGCTGCGTCTGAAGAAGTTTCACTCCACCAAGTACGCCGCCAAACTGATCTTGCCAACCGCCGCCAGTGGTCAGCATCTGTTCGAGGACGAGAGTGCGGCGGCATATCTCGTTCTTGTCCCATGCCAACGAGCAGAAATCGTTTATTGCTCCAAGCACCGTAGATGCCAAGATACTGCTTGTGCCGAGTCCACTGCCTGCAGGAATGGCAGACAGCAGGGTCAGCTCTATGCCACAACCAAAGGCTTCGAGCTGCTGGCGGAGAGAAACGAAACGGTCATTGCAGAACTTTGGCAGGAATCCTGCCAATGCCAAAGCTGCCTTTGGTATTGAGAATGGACTGCCAACATGAGTGAAGTCGGCAAGCTGCTCATAAGTATCAATGACTTCCATTGCCCCAAGGTCGATGCTGCGCAAAACGATGTGCGGCTCACGACATGGACGCATGTAAGTCTGAAGAGGCGGCTGACCATTCAACTCAATGGCAAGGTTGACGACATTACCTCCTTCCATTAGGCAGTATGGCGGAGTGTCGGTCCAACCACCGGCAATGTCAATGCGTACTGGACTACGTGCCCACACTATCTGATCGGAATAGACTGCCATTCGCGGACTTTGTCTGTCGCCAGCAAGAGCCTCGGTAAGTCCTTGCTGCAAAATTCTGAACGCCTGTGCATTTTGGAAATCTCTCACCTCTCCCTTCTCTCCTCTTACCTCTAAAACCACATTTCGGAACATTGCATCGTGCATACGTGTGAGGAGCGGGGCATCGTTACCAATGGGGGCGGGCATAGGAATGTCGAAACGGAGAAATTCTCTGGCTGCATCGTCGAGGTCGAGCTGATAGAACACGCTGTGACGATAGTTGGCGGCAAGAGCCGACCAGTTTTCCTTGCGATATGCACGACGCTGAGCGAATAGTCGGCGAAGGTTGGCACGATCGGAAATTTCCTCAGCCGAAAGGAGGGTTTGCGCTCCCTGCCCTTTTATGTGAGATATTGAAAGAGATGAAGTGTGAGAGGCGAGAAGCATCTTCAACATCTCACCCATCTCTTGCCGTCTCGACGGGTCGGCACTGACTACGGGAAAGAGTTTGGTACGCTGAAGATCGCCGGCAAACTTGTCGTCGATATGATATGGGCGAATAACAAAGCTGTCATCGCCAATAGGCACGATGTCGATGCACTGTCCTGACTCAAGCGTAATGTCCCAATCGTTTTCAGGAACACCAGTAATGACATTGTCGTGACTAAGTGTCCAGCGGCTGCCAACATGGCTGTTCTCTATCCAGAGATTGGTGTTTGAGGCTGTTA
The DNA here is from genome assembly GCA_051878735.1 of Prevotella sp. Taxonomy (GTDB): domain Bacteria; phylum Bacteroidota; class Bacteroidia; order Bacteroidales; family Bacteroidaceae; genus Prevotella. The sequence goes on from JBJEKR010000170.1 coordinate 5,963, forward strand.
TCTTTACGTCAACACGAGAGTTTTGGACGAAAATGGAAGGATGTGGCTTATGACCATGATGACGTATCTCTCGCTGGTCGTTGACGATGTTTTGTATGGCAAGCGACGAACCTATCATCTCACGTGTGGTGCCGAAATGGTAGAACTCACCTTCAGGAAGAGGAATGATGGCTACGGAAAGTTCTCGCAGGTCGGGCTCGTCGAGAATAGGATTGGTTCCTACCGAACAGCCGAACTCCGAATAGAGATCATATTCCCTTAAACAGCCATCGGCTTGCTTAGAGTGACTGACAAGCAGCTGGACAGCCCGGTCACTGAGCAGCCATACTCCAATATCGGTTAGATAGTAGTGCGACTGTAACAGTTCATTGAGAGTTTCAACAGAAGGCTTTTGCAACATCTGCTTGAGAACGGAAGGTGTCGTACGGTCAGAGACAAACACTCCGTGATCCTTTGCTATTGTCGAGTCAAGCCATAGTCCATAGCACACAATGTCAGCATCAGGTACTGCCGGCAACTGCTGGGCTGCACGTATGTAAACGTCGCCGCTTACCACCATAGTGTGGATGTTGTCGGGCGCGAGGCTCATCAGGCGTTCATATAACGGCAGTTGAAGGTGCAGCAAATCCTGCGACAGTCGCTGCCCAATCTCCCAACGAAAGACTGGCACTGGCGTAAGTATCTTGCCCGAAGGAGCGTAAGAAGGCAGTCGGCGACTCTGCCCTCCAGCGTGCAAAAGTATGCGTTTCTCGTTTAACAGCCATTGGTTGAACGGTGTATCTGGAGCCTCGCTTCTGTGGCACTCTTCCAATAGCCACGTCGTACCTCCACCACTGCCCAACCGATGTCCTATGGGATCGCTGGTACAGAAAAACTCGTCACGGCTTTCGCCCGTAACATCATGGAAACTATCCACCAAATTGGGTGGCAAAGACAATAGCTTTTTCATTCTTCAATAGGTTAAATTAGCCTTTTTGGCACATTTTTGGTACAAAGATAAACAAATTTCTGGAAATATCTTGTAAGTTTGAAGAAAATGTTGTACTTTTGCGAACATTAACAAAAAATAGCTAACTAAAGAAAATGGAAAACAAAGGACTGCTTACCAAAAAAGAAAACGGAATACTAACAAAAGACGGGGTAAGTTTTCTCATTCCGTTCATAATGATTACGACATGCTTTGCTCTATGGGGCTTTGCCAACGACGTGACAAGTCCTATGGTGAAGGCTTTCTCGAAAATATTCAGAATGAGCGTCACCGAAGGTGCAATGGTTCAAGTGGCTTTCTATTTAGGATATTTCGTAATGGCGTTCCCCGCCGCACTGTTCATACAGCGATACACATTCAAGTCGGGTGTGCTGATAGGACTCGCACTCTACGCTACAGGAGCTCTGCTGTTTCTGCCTGCCAAAGTCATGGGAGTGTATTTCCCTTTCCTCATTGCATATTTCGTAATGACCTGTGGACTTTCGTTTCTTGAGACGAGCTGCAATCCATTCATCTACTGTATGGGCAGCGAAGAAACGGCAACTCAACGTCTTAACCTTGCCCAAGCTTTCAACCCCATTGGTTGCTTGGCAGGTTTGTGGGTAGCCATGCAGTTCATTCAGGCTAAGATGAGCCCTATGGACACTATTACACGCAATAGCCTGCCGGAGGAGCAGTTCAACCTTATAAAGGAATATGACCTTGCTGTGCTCATACAACCATACGTGTTCATTGGTGCTATCATTGTGATACTGCTTGTACTTATAAGGGTGACGAAAATGCCCAACAGCGGTGATACGCATAGCGGCAAACCCTTGATGCAGTCGCTGCGCGAACTATCGAAAATTAAAAATTATCGAGAGGGCGTGGTGGCTCAGTTCTTTTACGTAGGAGCGCAAGTGATGTGCTGGACGTTTATTATACAATATGGCACAAGGGTTTTTATGAACGAAGGCATGGACGAACGTACGGCAGAGATACTATCGCAGAAATTCAACATTCTTGCCATGGTACTGTTTACTGTCAGCCGTTTCATCTGCACGTGGTTCCTCAAATATATTCAACCAGGCAGACTTCTGTCGATATTGGCAATAGTGGGAATAGCATCGGTGGCAGGAGTAATTCTTTTCACCAATCGAAATGGCCTCTACTGTTTAGTAATGGTTAGTAGTTGCATGTCGCTGATGTTCCCAACAATATATGGCATCGCACTGCGTGGACTTGGAGACAATGTGAAAGTGGGTGGAGCAGGACTTATAATGGCAATACTCGGAGGCTCGGTATTTCCACCTATACAGGCTGCAATAATCGACACTGAGACGACGCTATGTGGACTGCCTTCCACGAATCTGTCGTACATCGTAGTTATGATTTGCTTTATCGTAGTGGCAATTTATGGACACAGGGCGTTCGTAAGACATAACATAAAAAGAGAATATTGAACCGAAAAAGAATAAAAAAAGTTAAAACACTGAAACTTTTTACATTCCCGATGCAAGATTTGGGGATTTCCGTTGTTTATAACGCAAAACTATAAAGCAAAATAAAAAAATGAAGAAATTTACATTTATCGCAATTCTCGGCTGCCTTATGGCAGCTGCGTCACTAACATCGTGCAATTCTGACACGGACGATTCGTATCAGAGTCTGACAGCAGAGCAGGTTCAACAGTGTTTCTTAGTCACAAGAGGCTCATATTCAGGCAAAATGGTTTATAATGCAGAGAACAAGGCAAACATCAACGATCAGACCGACACCGTTAGTGTAAACTGGGAGATAATCAACGACAGCACAATGACCATTTACAACTTTCCTGCCCAAGCCTTGGCAGAGAACATAACAGGCAACGATGAGCTGAAGGAAGCCATTGCAAACCAGGCACCACGTTCGCTTAAATGTGCCATTGCCTATGTAAGCGTCAACCCGATTCAGTTCGTAATTGGTCCTGACAATATCACTTACAATGTGGAATATGGTGGCAATTCGCATGCAGTAGAGGTTCGTTTCTTCTGGAACGCTTACTCCTTCGGTCAATATGTGAGCACTTCTACCAATCCGTTTCAAATGCAGATTTGGGCAGCAGCACTCTACATCGACGGCAACCAAACGTCATACGGCATAACGGCACAGACACCTGTACAGATGTATTTCTACACAGAGCAATAACAATATCCCCATAATACAAAACCGAACCAAACGTAACAAAAAGAGAACCTGGATTGTTAGTCCAGGTTCTCTTATTTTTTAGCTTGTCAAGTGATTATCCACCGAAGTTGTCGTACATTATCGATTCTGACTCTACGCCAAGTCCGTCGAGCATCTGAACGACAGCCTTTGACATTGGGCCAGGACCACACATGTAGTACTCAATATCCTCTGGAGCCTCGTGGTCTTTCAAGTAGGTGTTATACATCACCTGATGAACGAAGCCCGCGGTGTATTTCACGCCTGCGGCATCGGCAGCTGGATCTGGACGGTCGAGGGCAAGGTGGAAATGGAAGTTTGGATATTCCTTCTCCAAGCCGAGGAAGTCGTCGAGATAGAACACCT
>JBJEKR010000171.1:0-38201 GCA_051878735.1 Prevotella sp.
TAACCGATTACAACGACGTTCTCAAGAACCTTTGAGTCGTCCTGTAGGGTTATCACCACGTTTGGCGCAGCCTTTACGGTAGCGGGCTGATAGCCAACATAGCTTACGTTGAGAGTTGCTCCCTGTGGAGCCTTGATAGTGAAGTTACCGTCGAAATCACTGACAGTACCTCCTTGCTCACCTGCAACGCGAATGGTTGCACCGATGATCGGCTCGCCTGTTGCGTCCTTTACATGTCCTTTGACAGTAATCTGGGCAAAGGCTCCGATTGACAGAACGAGACCGAATAGAACGGCCATCATTCTAAGCGGAATTCTAAATTTTACCTGCTTCATCATACATGTTTTAAAATTATAGTTATTCTTAGTTATGTTATATCATTTTGGGTCGTTTTGGACGTTTGAATGAATATACGCTTTTCTTTCACGGTGCAAAATTAGTTTTTCTTTTTTATTGTTGTTCATTTTTTGATATAAATCATTATTTTTGCGTGTGCAATCGATTGCGCACCAAAAATATAATTATTAAATAATGTAGAATGACAACGTTGCAAATTATTCCATAACTTTGCACTCGGTTAAAGCCACCAAACATTGACAGCCTAAAATGAAGGAGTTTACACAACTAACGATGAAGGACATCGCACAGCGTTTCGGAATATCCATTGCTACGGTGTCGAGAGCCTTGAAAGACTCGCCGCGTATCAGCGCTGAGCGTCGCAAGGCAATACAGGAGTATGCACGCGAACACAATTTCTGCCCAAACACCATCGCCGAGTCGCTGAGGAACAGCAAGGTGATGCAGCCTAAGCTGATCGGGGTTATCATTCCCGAGTTCGCACACTACTACTTCTCTACAGTCTTGGCGGGAATAGAGGAGAAGGCAAGCGAGCACGGCTACCGAATAATGGTGGCGCAGAGCAATGAGAAGTATGAACGCGAGGTGAGGATTTGCCAGTCGTTCTACGAGAACAAGGTCTGCGGCATCATCGTTTCGCAAGCCAAGGACACTACCAACTACGAGCACTTCAACCGACTAATCGACAGCGGCGTGCCGCTTGTGTTCTACGATCGCATCTGTACTGGAGTAGAGGCAAGCCGTGTGGTGGTGGACGACTACAAGGGTGCCTTCACTGCCGTTGAGCATCTTATAGAGACGGGCTGCAAGCGCATCGCGTTTTTCGGTTCGCCAATGACACTGGAAATCTCTAAAAACCGCTTCAACGGATATAAGGACGCTCTGCTGAAACACAAAATAACGGTTGAGAGTTCGCTGACTCGATTCTGCGACAACCGTGCCGACGCTGAAATAATCACTCCCGAACTGCTACGAACGGAAGACAGACCTGATGCTTTCTTTGCCGTAAACGACGATACTGCAATAGGCATAATGTATGCCGCGAAGCGAATGGGATTTCATGTGCCTGACGACATCAGCATCTGCGGTTTCACCAACGGCCAGCGTGCCATCGCCTGCGACCCGATGCTCACCACCGTGGAACAACGAGGCTACCAGGTGGGAAGGGAGGCTGCCGACATATTAATAAATAAGGTGGAGGGAGCCATTCCGAAAGAAAAGGTGGAACGACGGATCGTAAAGACAAGGCTTGTCGTTAGGGGAACGACGAGGGAGGTAAAAAATTAAGAATTAAGAATTAAGAATTAAAAATGAAGAATTAAGAATGAAGAGTGAAAAATGAAGACAAAACCACGAACAGCAATTCAATCTTCAACACTCAATTTTCAATATAAAAATTGTTGCCTAACTGGGGAGCAAAATTTTCCTAACCAGAGAATTATTTTTCGGTAGTGGGACAACATAATGAGGAGTAAATAAAAAATAATAACAAATGATATGAAACAAAAACCTGATTTACCTTTCATGAAACTGTGGAACATCAGTTTCGGATTCTTTGGAGTGCAGATTGCATACGCACTTCAGAGTGCAAACATCTCGCGAATTTTCGCCACGTTGGGAGCAGACCCTCACCAACTGAGCTATTTCTGGATTCTGCCTCCACTGATGGGAATAATCGTGCAACCTATCATCGGCACGCTAAGCGACAAGACTTGGTGTCGCTTCGGTCGCCGCATACCTTATTTATTTATTGGGGCTGCCGTGGCTGTTCTTGTTATGTGCCTGTTGCCCAATTCCGGTTCGTTCGGAATGGCTGTAAGCACGGCGATGGTTTTCGGACTCTGTGCACTGATGTTCCTCGACACGAGCATCAACATGGCGATGCAGCCATTTAAGATGCTTGTCGGCGACATGGTGAACGAGAAGCAGAAGGCTCTCGCATACTCCATACAGAGTTTCCTCTGCAATGCAGGCTCACTCGTGGGCTACGTCTTCCCGTTCCTCTTCACGGTGCTTGGCATCAGCAACATTGCTGCCAAGGGTGTTGTGCCTGACACGGTGATTTACTCGTTCTATATCGGTGCGGCAATCTTGATTCTCTGCGTCATCTACACGACGCTGAAGGTTAAGGAGATGCCACCGGCGGAATATGCCGAATATCACGGACTGAAAACCAACCTCGACGAGGAGAAGGTTAACGTCGTGGCCTTGCTGAAGAATGCCCCGACGGCATTCTGGACCGTAGGAATTGTGCAGTTCTTCTGTTGGGCGGCATTCATGTATATGTGGACCTACACTAATGGAGCCATTGCCGAGACCTGCTGGCAGACCACCGATCCATCTACGGAGGGCTATCAGGCTGCGGGCAACTGGGTCGGCGTGCTGTTTGCCGTTCAGGCTGTGGGAAGCGTCGTTTGGGCAATAGTGCTTCCGAACATCTCCGATCGCAAGTTGGCTTACTCCGTCAGCCTCATCATCGGTGCCGTCGGCTTCTGCATGATTCCTTTCATCAACAACCAGTACATGCTGTTCGTCCCCTATATCCTCATCGGTTGCGCCTGGGCAGCAATGCTTGCCATGCCGTTTGCCATAGTCACCAATGCCCTTGAAGGCTACGGTCACATGGGAGTTTATCTCGGACTGTTCAACGGAACCATCTGTATTCCGCAGATTGTTGCCGCTGCATGTGGTGGCGCGATGCTCTCGATGGTTGGCAGCTACCAATACAACATGATGATTGTTGCCGGTGTGTCGCTCATCATTGGTGCCATCTGCGTGTTCTGGGTGAAGGACAAGACACTGGCTAAGACGTAGTTATGCAAACGATTGCACGTCACTATAATTCCTTTTTTACAAATTTTCTACCCATTTACAGCTAATTATTTAGTACCTTTGGGCAATAAAACTTAAGATCACATCTATGACATTACTATTCAATCTGTCGTACCGCACCGTTTACGGTGAAGAAATAATGTTGAACATCATGTCGAGCGACAACGTTTCGGCAGTGGAGCAGTTCAAAATGACCACGAACGATGGCAATTTGTGGAGCTGCAGTGTCAACAGTCTTGCCAAGCCAGGCAATGTCGTGAACTACTACTATAGTGTAGCGAAGAATGGCGTAGAGGTTCGCCGCGAATGGCTCGTAGAACCTCACCGACTCGCCCTCACTTCCGTAAAAGGTGTCAACTATACGATAAATGACAATTGGATTGACATTCCAGAGGATTCCTACCTCTACAGCTCGGCTGTTACAGAATGTGTGGCAGCCAGAAAGAAGTCAACGCCAAAGTCGGTTGACTATTCCAAGACTCTGAAACTGAAGGTTCGCGCTCCTCAGCTTCGCAGTCACGAGCGTCTTGCTATTCTTGGCGACATTGCCGAACTCGGTAAGTGGGAGGCTCTGAAGGCTTATCCCATGACGGAACAGCAACCTAACGAATGGGTGGCAGACATCGATGCCTCACACATCAACGCTGAGACTATCGACCTGAAGTTCGTTGTGCTCGACGAGGTGAAGGACTACACTCCACTGTGGGAGAACAACAACAACCGCCGCATAGTGATGCCGAAGATGAAGAACGGCGACGTGGCATGTTACGATATGGGCATAGCACTCTTCTCCATATATCCTTGGAAGGCTGCGGGTTCGGTCATTCCTGTATTCTCGCTACGCTCAGAGGGCAGCTTCGGCGTGGGTGACTTCGGCGACTTGAAGATGATGATCGACTGGGTGGCAAAGACAGGACAGCGTGCACTGCAGATTCTGCCTATCAACGACACGAACATCACCCACTCCTGGACCGACTCCTATCCTTACAACAGCATAAGCATCTATGCCCTTCACCCACAGTATGCCGACCTTCGTCAGCTGCCAGAACTGAAGGACAAGGCTCGTCGAGAGCATTTCGCCGCCTTGCAGAAGGAGCTGAACGCCCTGCCGCAGATTGACTACGAGCGAGTGTTTACCGCCAAGATGGAATATCTGCACGAGGTGTTCGCACAGGAAGAGGCTTCGCTGAACAAGAAGGCCGCCTACAAGTCTTTCTTTGCAAGCAACAAGGAGTGGCTGGTGCCTTACGCCGCTTTCTGCTACTATCGCGACCTCTACGGCACGGCGACGTTCAGCGAGTGGCCCGACCATCAGTCGCTTCCCGACAAGGAGCGCGAGGCGATGGCAAAGCCTGGAACGGCATTATATAAAAAGGTGGCATTCTGGTACTTTGTTCAGTATGTCCTCGACACTCAGATGCGTGCCGCCCACGACCATGCCCGCGCCAACCGCGTAATCTTGAAGGGCGACATTCCAATCGGCATCAGCCGCGACGGAGTGGAGGCTTGGGTTGAGCCACGTTACTTCAACCTCAACGGACAGGCTGGTGCTCCACCAGACGCGTTCTCGGTGAATGGACAGAACTGGGGATTCCCGACCTACAACTGGGACGAGATGATCAGCGACGGTTGTTCGTGGTGGGTGCGCCGCTTCACGAAGATGGCACAGTATTTCGACGCTTACCGCATCGACCATGTACTTGGCTTCTTCCGCATCTGGGAAATTCCTATCAACGCTGTTCACGGACTGCTCGGACAGTTTGCGCCTTCGCTCGGCATGACTGCCGAAGAGATTGAAGGCTACGGTCTGCGCTTCAACGAAGACCGCTATATTCGTCCGTTCATCACCGACTGGACTCTCGACCGCATGTTTGGCGAGCGTGCCGCGGAGATAAAGGAAAGATTCCTCGACCGCTTGGACGACGAACGCTATCAGATGAAGCCTGAGTTTGACACTCAGCGCAAAGTCGAGGCGTGGTACAAGGGAATGAAGAATGAAGAGTTAAGAATTAAGAATGATGAATTAAGAATTAAGAGTGAAGAATGTACAAGTATGAATGAGAGTGGGAATGGCGCGCAGCCCAATTCTTCATTCTTCATTCTTAATTCTTCATTTAATTTGGAGGATCTACGCGATTCACTCTACGCAATGATAAGCGACGTATTGTTCGTTCGCGACCGTAAGGATGAAAAGAAGTTCCACCCGCGCATTGGCGTGCAGCTCGACTTCGTTTACGAGTCGCTCTACGACTCCGACAAGTATCTCTTCAACCGCCTCTACAACGACTACTTCTATCGCCGCAACAGCCAATTCTGGTATTATGAGGCAATGAAGAAGCTGCCTCGCCTGACTGAGGCGACACGAATGTTGGTCTGCGCCGAAGACCTCGGCATGGTGCCCGACTGTGTGCCTTGGGTGATGAACCAGCTGCGCATCCTCAGCCTCGAAATTCAGTCGATGCCAAAGGACGACAAGGTACGCTTCGGCCATCTCTCACGCAATCCTTACCGCTCGGTCTGCACAATATCCACCCACGACATGTCAACGTTGCGCCAGTGGTGGGATGAGGACAACGAGCGCACTCAGAGCTATTTCAACACAATGCTACACCGTGGCGGTGCAGCTCCTCATCCTCTCTCAGGTTGGCTTGCCAAGGAGATTGTGATGCGTCATCTGACAAGTCCTTCAATGCTCTGTCTGCTCTCGCTGCAAGACTGGCTCTCGATGGACGAGAAACTACGTCTGCCAGACGCTGACGCCGAGCGCATCAATATCCCAGCCAATCCACGCCACTATTGGCGCTATCGTATGCACATGACAATTGAACAGCTGATGTCGTCAGACGAGTTCAATGCCAATGTAAAGGAAATGATTACGCAAAGTGGAAGGAAGTAGGAGGCCCATTCCCTGGGGAGGGGAGTTACTCTTTAGCAACAGAATTTCAACAATCAAATAATAATACAATTATATGAAAATCAATAGTCTATTTAATCTCCCCTCCCCAGGGAGGGGCTGGGGGTGGGCCATTGTTCTCTGCCCACTCTTTGCAATGGCACAGAGCGTTAGTTCACCTGACGGAAACGTAACTGTTAAGTTCTCTCTCGCTGATGGTGGTGTGCCCACCTACGAAATGACATACAAGGACAAGGCTGTCGTAAAGCCAAGCCGCTTGGGACTCGAACTGGCAAAGGACAAGCACGCCTCTAAGGGCAAGCAGGAGACCGACCTCATGGACGGCTTCAAGATTACCGACACCAAGACTTCAACGTTCGACGAGACTTGGACTCCCGTTTGGGGCGAGTGGTCGCAGATTCGCAACAACTACAACGAGCTGGAGGTTGATCTCAACCAGCCTTCTGCCGACCGCAACATCATCATCCGCTTCCGCGTCTATAACGAAGGCATGGGTCTGCGCTACGAGTTCCCACAGCAGAAGTCGCTCAACTACTTCATCATAAAGGAAGAGCACACGCAGTTTGCAATGGCTGGCGACCACACCGCTTGGTGGCTCCCCGGCGACTACGACACTCAGGAGCAGGAAACCCAAGAGACAAAGCTCTCTGAAATCCGCGCTCGTTTCAAGAAGGCTGTCAACTGGGACAACTCCTCGGTTTCGGTGTTCTCTGAGACTGGCGTGCAGACTGCCCTCCAGATGAAGACCGACGACGGACTCTACATCAACATCCACGAGGCAGCTTGCGAGGACTATGCCACAATGCACCTCAACCTCGACGACAAGACCTTCGTCTTCGAGTCGTGGCTCACTCCCGACGCAACAGGCTTGAAGGGCTGCATGCAGACTCCTTGCCACACTCCGTGGCGCACCGTAAAGGTGAGCGACGACGCACGCGACATGCTCTCAACCTCGCTGACCCTCAACCTCAACGAACCTTGCAAGATTGAGGACACATCATGGATTCACCCGACTAAATACTGCGGCGTATGGTGGGAAATGATTGTCGGCAAGAGCACATGGGAATATACCAGCGGTCTGCCATCGGTAAAGCTTGGCGAAACCGACTACACCAAGATGAAGCCTAACGGTCGTCATGGTGCCAACACTGCCCACGTGAAGGAATACATCGACTTTGCCGCTGCCAACGGTCTCGACCAAGTACTCGTCGAGGGCTGGAACATCGGTTGGGAAGACTGGGCAAACATGTGGAAGCGCGACGTCTTCGACTTCGTGACCCCTTATCCTGATTTCGACATCAAGTATCTTAACGACTATGCCCACTCAAAGGGCGTGAAGCTGATGATGCACCACGAGACTTCGTCAAGCACACAGAACTACGAGCGTCACCTCAACAATGCCTTCAACCTCATGAACAAATACGGCTATGATGCCGTTAAGACAGGCTACGTTGGCGACATAATTCCTCGCGGCGACCACCACTATTCGCAGTCGATGAACAACCACTACATGCACGTCATTAAGGAAGCTGCCAAGCACCACATTATGGTGAATGGACACGAGGCAGTTCGTCCAACAGGTCTTTGCCGCACCTATCCTAACCTCGTTGGCAACGAGTCTGCTCGCGGCACAGAGTACGAGGCATTCGGAGGCTCGGCACCTTCTCACACCGTGATTCTCCCGTTCACACGTCTGCAAGGCGGTCCGATGGACTATACTCCTGGTATTCTTGAGACCCAACTTGGCACATGGAGCGACAACAAGAACTTCATCCACACCACTCTCGTAGGTCAACTGGCACTCTATCTGACAATGTACTCTCCACTACAGATGGCTGCCGACCTTCCTGAGAACTATGCCAAATATGATGATGCCTTCCAGTTCATTCGCGACGTGCCTTGCGACTGGAGCGATTCACGCTATCTCGAAGCTGAGCCAGCACGCTACATCACCGTTGCACGCAAGGACAAGAAGAGCGACAACTGGTTCATCGGCGGCAAGACCAACGAGACTGCCCGCACAGCCATCGTGAAGCTCGACTTCCTCGACAAGGGACGCAAATATGAGGCAACCTTCTACACTGACGCAAAGGATGCCGACTACGAGAAGAACCCTAAGGCTTACACCATCTACAAGAAGACAGTAAAGCAGGGGCAGACTCTGAAAATCAACGAGGCTCCCGGTGGAGGCTTCGCCATTTCACTCAAAGCCCTCTAATCTGTTGAAACTACTATGAAGAAATTACTGATAACTGCATTGTTGGTCGGGAGCATTAGTGCTTCCGCCCAACAAACGTTCAATGAACTGACCTACACCAAGGAGGCTTCTTCATTCAAGCTCAACGCCCCATCGAAGGCAAAGAGCGTAAAGGTGTATATATATAATAAAGGTATAGGCGGCGACGTGGTGAAGACCGTGAAAATGAAGCGCACAGGAAACGACCTTTGGACTGCCGACGTGAAAGGTGACCTCAAAGGTATGTTCTACACGTTCCAAGTAGAAACCAAGAAGAAGCTGATGAACGAGACTCCGGGTGTCTTTGCAAAAGCCGTTGGAGTGAACGGAAAGCGTGCTGCCATCATCGACCTCAGCGAGACGAATCCTGATGGTTGGTGCTGCGACAAGCGTCCGCTGACCAAGTCGCCTACCGACCTCGTCATCTACGAGATGCACCACCGCGACTTTTCCGTTTCCCCAAGCTCACGTCTGGAGCACAAAGGCAAATTCCTTGCGCTGACGGAGCCGCGGGCGATTTATCATCTGAAGAATCTCGGCGTGAATGCAATTCACATTCTGCCATCTTACGATTATGCTTCTGTAGATGAATCAAAACCAGACGTACCTCAGTACAACTGGGGATATGATCCTCTGAACTATAACGTACCAGAAGGTTCTTACTCTACCAATGCAGAGTGTCCTTTGGCCCGCATAAAAGAGTTCAAGCAGATGGTACAGGCTCTGCACAGGGCAGGAATTCGCGTCATTCTCGACGTGGTGTATAACCACACGTTTGATGTTGACAACAGCAACTTCAACCTCACCTATCCTGGTTATTACTACCGCACCACTGCCGACGGAAAGATTTCCGACGGTTCGGGTTGTGGCAACGAGACGGCAAGCGAGAAGCCACTGATGCGTCAGTTCATGATTGAGTCGGTGTTGTATTGGGCAAAGGAATACCACATCGACGGATTCCGATTCGACCTTATGGGCATTCACGACATCGAGACGATGAACCTCATTCGTAAGGCTCTCGACGAGATTGACCCATCAATCTATATGTACGGCGAGGGTTGGAGCGCAGGAGCTTGTGCTTATCCAACGGAGAAGTTGGCAGTTAAAGCAAACACCCGTCAGCTCGACCGCATTGGTGCATTCTGCGACGACATGCGCGACGCTATCCGCGGTCCGTTCAGCGACGACCATAAGTCGGCCTTCCTCGGAGCCATTCCAGGCAATGAGGAAAGCATCAAGTTTGGCATTGCAGGTGCCATCGACCACCCACAGATTGACATCACCAAAGTGAACTACTCTAAGGCTCCGTGGACAAACTCGCCGGCACAGATGATCAGCTACGTCAGCTGCCACGACGACATGTGTCTCGTTGACCGCTTGAAGGCAAGCATCCCAGACATCACAGAGGACGAGTTGATACGCCTCGACCTTCTCGCCCAGACAGCAGTGTTCACTGCCCAGGGTGTACCTTTCATCCTTGCCGGCGAAGAGATGCTGCGCGACAAAAAGGGCGTACACAACAGCTTCAAGTCACCCGACGACATCAACCAGTTGCCCTGGGAAAATCTTGAAAAATATCCACAGGTATTCGACTACTACCGTGGTTTGACCGAGCTGCGCCGCAACCATCCCGCTTTCCGCATGGCTGATGCCGACATGGTTCGCCGCCACCTCGAATTCCTCTCAGCTCCCGAAAATGTCGTTGCTTTCCGACTGAAGGGCAATGCCAACGGCGACTCATGGCGCGACATTGTGGTAGTGCTGAACTCAAACAAGACAGCGCAAAAGGTTGCCATTCCACAAGGCACATGGACCTCTATTTGCCAAGGCGGGCAGATAAATCTGGCAGGAATAGCTGAACATCAGAAATGTTCAGAGATTAGTGTCAATCCACAGGAAGCACTGATACTTCACAACTAAAAAACAACTACAATGAAAAGAATACTCACCGCCCTTTTATTGGGCACCACATTGACAATGAATGCAGCAGTGAAGATAGACAAGATTGAACCCACCGACTGGTATGTAGGACTGAAGGACGCAAGCCTCCAGCTCATGGTCTATGGAGAAGGCATCAAGACAGCCGATGTTACGACTGACTATCCCGGCGTAAGGATTGATAGCCTTGTGCGACTGGACAGCCCAAACTATCTTCTTGTATATATGAACGTAGCCGATGCACAGCCAGGCACTATGACATTGCTGTTCCAACAAGGCAAACAAAAGAAGAAGGTTGCCTACCAGCTCAAGGCACGCGAGAAACAAGGCTGTGAGCGCATGGGATTCACAAATGCCGACGTACTCTATATGCTTATGCCCGACCGCTTCGCATCGGGACGTACAGACAACGATCAGATAAAGGGAATGTGTGCCTACACCAACGACCGCAGCCAGCCAAGTCTGCGCCACGGCGGCGACCTCGAAGGCATTCGCCAGCACCTCGACTATTTCAAGGAGCTTGGAGTGACGGCTCTCTGGTTTACGCCTGTGCTCGAAAACGACTCGCCCGACCACGGCACACAGAGCACATACCACGGCTATGCCACGACCAACTACTATCGCGTCGATCCACGCTTTGGCACCAATGAGGAATACCGTCGCCTCTGCGACGAGGCTCATGCCAATGGACTGAAGATTGTGATGGACATGATATTCAACCACAGCGGCTTCGAGCATCCCTGGGTGGCCGACATGCCTACCGCCGACTGGTTCAACACGCCCGAATGGCTCTTGCCCGAAAACCAAGCCAAAAGCGTTGAGCTGAACACTATGGACGGTACAGCCAAGGTGAATGACAAATATCTCCAGACCTCATACAAGCTCACTCCCGTGGTTGACCCTTACGCAAGCAAGATTGACATGCACGAGACCGTTGACGGATGGTTTGTACCCACCATGCCTGACCTCAACCAGCGCAATCCGCACGTCATAAAATACCTCATACAGAACAGTATTTGGTGGATAGAGACCGTAGGCATCGACGGCATCCGCATGGACACCTATCCCTACGCCGACGCCAAAGCCATGGCACAATGGATGAAAGTACTTGGCGAGGAATATCCCAATTTCAACACCGTCGGCGAGACATGGGTTACTGAGCCTGCCTACACCGCAGCTTGGCAAAAGGATTCCAAGATAGCCAAGCAGAACAGCTATCTGCCCACAGTCATGGACTTCGCTTTCTTCGACCGCATCAATCAGGCAAAGAGCGAGGAGACCGACGACTGGTGGAAAGGTTTTAATCGCATATACAACAGTCTCGTCTATGATTATTTATATGCCAACCCGTCAAACGTGATGGCTTTCCTCGAGAACCACGACACCGACCGCTTCCTCGGAGAAGGCAAGGACACCGTGGCACTGAAGCAAGCTCTCGCCTTGCTGCTTACCATCAACCGCACACCTCAGCTTTACTACGGCACAGAGGTATTGATGAACGGCACGAAAAGCGTCACCGACGGCAACGTGCGCAAGGACTTCCCTGGTGGCTTCCCCGGCGACACCAAGAACTGTTTTACTCGTGAGGGACGCACACAGGCTGAGAACGCCATGTTCGAGTGGTTGAGCCGACTGCTCCACTGGCGCCAGGGAAACGATGTCATCATCAAAGGCAAGCAGACTCAGTTCATTCCTTATAAGGGAATCTATGTCATAGCACGTCAGTATCAAGGCAAAACAGTGTTGACCATCCTCAACGGCAACCACAAACAAGCGGAGATGCAACTTGACCGTTATGCCGAGGTGATTGGCGATACGAAACAGGCCACCGACGTAATGACTGGACGAAAGGTTAAGCTCGACAAAAAGCTAAGCTTAAAGTCGCGTCAAACAATAATTCTGGAGTTTTAACATTGAAAAGTTACAAAAAACATTGCATTTGTTACATGCAATGTTTTTTTTATTCCTTTTATTTGCAATACTTAAGGAAAATGACTAATTTCGCAGAGCCATTTTGATAAGTAACCAAATAACAAGAATAGAAGAATGAAGAAAACCCTATTATCAATCGCCGCAGCCTGCATCTTTTCGGCAGCTGCCAATGCCCAGACAGCTACCTTTAAGTATTTCAGCTACTCGGGCAACGACGCACGCTTCGACAAGCAGTTCGATTCCACGCGTCAGTACCTCAATCCCGTTATGGCAGGATTCTATCCCGACCCATCGTTCTGCCGCAAGGGCGACACTTACTACCTCGTTAACTCATCGTTCAGTTTCTTCCCCGGGGTGCCTATCTTCACCAGCAAGGACCTCGTCAACTGGAAGCAGCTTGGCCACGTGCTCGACCGCGAGAGCCAACTGCCATTGGGCAACCAGAACGTTTCGGGTGGCATTTTCGCCCCTGCCATCAGCTACAACGAGAAGAACAAGACATTCTACATGATTACCACCAATGTGGGCATGGGCAATTTCTACGTGAAGAGCCAAGACCCCGAAAAAGGCTGGAGCGACCCCATCGTGCTTAAGGAAGTGGGCGGCATCGACCCCTCGTTTTTCTTCGACAAGAACGGCAAGGCCTACATCGTCAACAACGACGCCCCTTCAGGCACTCCAAACTATGAAGGCGAGCGTTCAATCTGGCTCCACGAGTTCGACGTGAAGAACGACTGTGTCGTTGGTGAGGCAAAGGAAATCTTGCGTGGCGGAACCCACGTGGTCAAAAACCCTATCTGGATTGAAGGACCCCACCTCTTCCGTGTAGGCAAATACTACTATCTCATGTGCGCCGAGGGCGGTACGTGCGATTTCCACAGCGAGGTCATACTGCGTGCCAAAGACCCTAAAGGGCCATGGGAAGAATATACCGAAGGCAACCCTATTCTCACGCAGCGCGTTGGTCTCGACCCCAACCGTCCCGACATAGTTACCAGTGCTGGTCACGCCGACATCGTACAGACGCCCAAAGGCGACTGGTGGGCCGTGTTCCTTGCCTGCCGTCCATATCAGGACGACTTCTACAACACGGGACGCGACACCTACCTGCTGCCCGTAACTTGGGCTGACGGTTGGCCTACAATCCTAAAGAAGGACACCCCGATTCCTACCGTCAACGACAAGACAGACCTTCTGCCTGAAGAGGGACTGACAAACACGGGCAACTTCAGCTATACCGACAATTTCGACGGCGACAAGCTCAACATGCGCTGGATGTACTTGCGCAACCCCGATCTCTCAGCCTACTCTCTCGGCAGCAATGGCCTAAGCATAAAGGCATCCAACGCCAACATCTCAGAACGCAAGTCACTCTCTGCGGTATGGTGCCGCCAGCAGCACAACACATTCAGCGCCGAGACCGAAGTGACCTTCTGCCCCAAGAGCGAGAAGGAGTTGGCAGGCTTTGCACTTCTGCAAAACGAGCAGTACAACTTCACCTTCGGCAAGACCATGCTGAACGGTCGTCCTGCAATCGTGCTCACACGTAGTGAGAAGGGCGAGCAGTTCGTCGGTTCCGCTTTCCTCTGTCCCAAGTGCGCCGACAAGCCCGTGCGCCTGAAGATCACCGGCGATGGCCGTTACTACAACTTCTACTATGCCTGTGGCGACTGCAAGGAGTGGAAGACCATAGCCCACGGTGTCGATGCCGTAAACCTCAGCACCCACCAGTCAGGCGGCTTCATCGGAGCCTGCATAGGACTATATGCTACGAAAAACAAGTAACCTAATGATTTCTATCTGATAAATCACTTTGAAGAGGGTTATTCAAGTGTCTAAAAATTAGACGGTGTACGTCTAATTTTTAGACACTATTGTTTTTGTCATTTTTTCAATACCCACAGAGTATCAAGTATTTATGATTGTGGCACGGTTTTGGCATGATAGATTATAGAAGATTGAAAGACTGAAAATTGAAATATGAAAAAAATGACAATTGGATTGCTGCTTTTAGCGGCGACAACAACATGGGGACAGAAGGTGTGGACGCTGGACGACTGCATCGACTATGCCTTGCAACACTCGGCGGCGGTGATGAAAAGCCGCGTGGAGGCAGACAATGCCCGACAGGATCGTGGGGTAGCATTGGGCGGTTTTATGCCGTCGGTGTCGGGAAGCGTGAGCGGACAGTTTTCGTGGGGTCGCAACGTTGACCCGGAAACGAACACCTACAACACCATAACGACTTTCTCCAACGGCTATTCGGTAGGTGGAAGCGTGACGCTGTTCGACGGACTGCGGACGTGGAACGAGTTTCGGAAGGCTCGTCTTGCCGTGAAGCGGAGCGACAATGCGCTTGAGTTGGCGAAGGACGAGAAGGAGATTGAGGTGATGGAGAGGTATGTGGATGCCGTGTATAACGAGGCTTCGCTGCGCATTGCAGAGGATAAGCTCGCCGACAGCCGCTCACTGCTTGTAAAGACACGGCGCATGGAGGAATTTGGCGAGAAGAGCTACCCCGACGTGGCGCAGATGGAGGCGCAAGTAGCGGAGGACGAGTATAGCTTAGAGCACCAAAAGACGGCGGCGGAAAAGGCTGTTGTGGAGCTGAAGAGGGCGATAGGAATGGATCTGGGCGAAGGGATGCTTGTTGACTCGACGCTGACGCTTCGAGCACGAGGGGTGGACTCTGGACTGGAAGCTGGTCGGGGGATTGCGGCAGAGCGGATTATGGAGGCGGAGAGTGCGCTTGCGTCGGCTCGGTTTGACTATAAGATCGCTTGTGGATTGCTGTACCCTTCGCTTACGGTGGGCGGCGGCGTTGGTACGAGCTACTACAAGAACTTGTCGGCGGGGGCAATGGGTACGAGCTTCTCGCGGCAGATGAAGGACAACCTTGGCGAATATGTCTATGCCTCGCTGTCTATTCCGCTGTTCAACTTCTCGACTTACAAAAAGATAAAGAAGGCGCGGAACAATGTGCGCTTGGCAGAGATAGAACGCAAGGAGACTGTGCTTAATGTCAACAGCGACTACCGTCAGGCGGTGCTCGACCGCAACGGATACATAAAGGAGGTGGCGCTGATGGAGCGTAAGGTTGCCAGCGACTCCATCGCCCACCACCTCAATACCAGAAAGTATGAAGAGGGAATGCTATCGACTTTCGACCTGCACACATCGGCGCAGACGTTGCACGACAGCAGGGTACGGTTGTTGCAGACAAGGCTGATGGCAGAGATAAAGAAGAGACTGGTGGAGTATTATGAGTGAAGAGTTAAGAATTAAAAGTTAAGAGTTAAGAGATGGACATAAAGATTGAGAAGAAGAAGTACATCATTCCCAAGAAATACTGGGGATGGACAGCAGGTGGAACGGTGGTTGTGGCTACGCTAATATGGCTTGCCACGGGTAATTTTGCTTCTACGCTGAAGGTGGAGCGGCGAGGGCTGAACATCGGGAAGGTGGAGCGCAAGGAGTTCAATGACTATGTGTCAGTCGATGGTCAGGTGGTTCCTATTCAGGTGGTGCAAGTGTCGCCGGAAGAAGGGGGCATCGTGCGTGAGCGTGTCGTGGAAGAGGGGGCGAAGGTGAAGAAGGGCGACGTGCTTGTGCGCCTTTCAAACACTAATCTCGACCTTGAGATTCTCCAGGCAGAGAGTGAACTTGCCGAGAAGCAAAACATGCTGCGCAACACGCACATCACAATGGAACAGGATAAACTCGCTAACGAGAGCGAGGAGGCACAACTGGCACAGGACGTGATAACGAAACGCCGTGCGTGGGAGCATCAGGAGAAACTATATAAGGAACGGCTTGTAAGCCGCGAGGACTATCTGAAGGCTAAGGAGGAGCATGAGCTGGCGGCGAAGAAGCTGTCGCTCGTGAAGCAGAAATTGAAGAAGGACGCGCAGCTCAGACAGTCGCAGGTTGACCAGATGGGCGACAATCTTGCGGCAATGCAGAAGAACGTTATTCTCGTGCGTCAGCGCAAGGAAAGACTTGAGGTGAAGGCACAGACCGATGGCGAGGTGGGACTGCTTGACGTGGAACTGGGACAGAGCGTCGGGGCAGGACAGAAGATAGGAGTGGTGAACGACCTTTCGGACTATAAGGTCAGGGCGCAGGTGGATGAGCATTATATTGACCGCGTCCATCAGGGGCTTACCGCCACTTTCACACAGGGCGGAAAGAGCTATGCGCTCCGCGTGAGGAAAGTATATCCAGAGGTGAAAGAAGGTAGATTCAAGATTGACTTTACGTTTGACGGCGAGCGTCCGAAGAACATCCGAACGGGACAGACTTATTATATCGACCTGCAACTTGGCGAATCGAAGCAAGCGGTATTGATACCCAAAGGAACTTTCTATTCCGTCACTGGCGGCAACTGGATCTTTGTTCTTGACGGAAGTGGGGAGAAGGCCTATAGAAGGAATATCCGCATCGGACGGCAGAACCCGCAGTACTACGAGGTGCTCGAAGGCTTGGAGCCTGGGGAGCAGGTGGTTGTGAGCGGATATGAGGCTTTTAAGGATAATGAGGTGCTGGTTATAAAAAATTAAAGAATTAAAATATTAAAAAATTAAAGAATTAAGCGTGAAAGAGATAATTAACGCAATACGGAATCTTGGGCGACGTGGGCAGCATAACGTCGTTAAGATATTGTGCCTCGCCGTGGGCTTGGCGCTTGGGTCGGTGATGATTGCCGAGGTGTGGTATGAGAAGAACTACGACACTTGGTTCCGAGGGCATGAGCGGACTTATAGGGTTTGTCTGTCGTTTTCGATGAACGGAGAGAAAGGATATAGCCGATTCACATCGGGAGCCACGGCACAGGGTTTGAAGAAATACTGTCCGCAGGTGGAGACTGCCACTCGTTGGCGTGAGTTGCTGGGCAAGGGGCAGTTTGTTGGTGCCGGCGACAGGAGGATAATGGAACGGTGCATGATTGCCGACAGTTGCCTGTTTGACGTGTTTCCGCAGACGATTATTGCGGGTGACGCGAAGAAAGCACTTTCGCAACCGTTCTATTGCGTTGTGAGTCGCGACTTGGCAGAGCGTCTTGGCGGTGTGGAGGAGGCGATGGGCATGAGACTCACCTCGCGCGACTTCCCCAAGGTGTCGTTGACCATCGGTGCGGTGTATGAGGACTTTCCGCTGAGTTCCGACTTGCGCAACGAGCATCTTTTCTGCTCGATGGCGACGTGGAATAAGGTCAGCGACTGGGACTCGCCCAACAACTGGGTGGGAAACGAGTGCTATCATGGCTATGTGAGACTGCGCGAGGGAGCGAAGCCCGACGACATTAAGGCGGGGATGAAGAAGATGATAGAGGAGAACATCGACATGAAGGCGATGAAGGAAGCGGGATTTGAGATTGACTACTATCTCGTGAAAGCTAACGAGGTTCATATGGAGAGTGACTTTGCCAAGACCATGGTGATGCTGCTGTCGATATTGGCTGGCGTGCTGCTGTTCTCAATGGTGATGAACTATCTGCTGATTATCATAGGCAACGTGCTGACGCGCAGTCGCGAGATGGCAGTGAGGAAATGCTTTGGTGCGGGCAACGGGAATATGCTTGCGATAACATTCTCTGAGACCCTCGTCCATCTGATTATCGCCTCCGTGCTTGCCACATTATTAATATTTGTATGCAAGGGCAGCATCGAGCAGCTTCTTGGTGCTCCTGTGGAGGTGGTAGTGTTGAATCGCGGGGCATGGATTCTTGCCGCTATCTTCTTGGCTATACTCGTTGTGGGCGGCATGGTGCCGGCATGGCTTTATTCCCATGTCCCCGTCACATCGGCTTTCCGTGGTTACCACACGTCGCGCCGCCGCTGGAAACTCGGTTTGTTGGCATTCCAGTTTGTGGCATCGGCAACGCTTGTTGCAATGCTTGTGGTGATACATCGTCAATACACGATGATGATGGATATGTATATGGGATATGACTACGACCGACTCGCTGTGGTGGCAGTGAACGGCGGTCAGCAGGATGAAAACTACAGTAAATGTGAGGAAGAATTGGCACGTTTAGGCGAGGTGGAGATGGTGTCGAGCAGCACTTGCTTGCCCCTCGACTTTGCCAGCGGCAACAACGTGCAGATACCGGGCGACCCGCGCAACCTGTTCAACATTGCCGACCTTTATTATGTTGGCAACGGCTATATCAAACTGATGAACATGAAACTCATCGACGGCAAGGGATTTACCGAGAACTCGGACAGTACGATGCGCGAGGTGATGGTGAGCCGCTACTTTGTTGAAAAGATGGACTCACTGCTGCATTGGAATGGCAGTGCCGTGGGGCGGAAGGTGTTTATCAGTGAGCACAGTCAGACTCAGAACGACCTTTTTACTATATGCGGCGTGTATGAGAACATCCATATCGGCAATATCACCAATCCCGACACCCGTCCGAGCGTGATGTTCTACAACCGCAAGAACAATCCCTATATCTTGGTGCGCCTGCACCGCTTGGACGAGGCATCGATGAAAGCCGTTCGCCGCACGGTGGAGAGGCTTTGCCCAGGGCGTGAGGTGCAAGTCGTGGCGTATTCATCGCTCGTTGCCGACAGTTATCAGGATGTGGATTCATTGCGCAAGGTTGTGATGGTAGCCGGCGTAGTGACGTTCCTCATTGCCCTGATTGGCCTTGTGGGCTACACCATTGACGAGGTGAACCGCCGCCGCAAGGAGATAGCAATACGCAAGGTGAACGGTGCGAAGGCAAAGGACATCCTCGCCATCTTCGTGCGCTCCATACTGTGGATTGCGGTGCCTTCGCTCGTTGCAGGTTGCGTCATTGCCTATCTGCTATCAGGTCAATGGCTCACGGCATTCAGTGAGAAAATAACCCTATCGCCACTCATTTTCCTGACAAGCCTCATCGTCCTGCTTGTCTTGGTGGTGGCGATAGTGGTTATCAACAGTTATAAGATTGCAAATGGAAATCCGATAAAATATTTGAAGGATGAGTGAGGCCCACCCCTAACCCCTCCCTGGGGAGGGGGACTCATTGAGGATATAAATACAATAAAGATATTAAGATATGAATGTGAATATGAAAGAAACTAAGACAATGCGCAGCCTGCTCCCCTCCTCAGGGAGGGGATGGGGGTGGGCCTCCTATTTGCGCTTCCTCTCCCGCAACAAGGTCTATACCGCCATCAACGTCTTCGGACTCTCCGTCTCGCTGATGTTCGTCATGCTCATTGGTGTGTATGTATGGCAGGAGTATCGGGTGGATAAGCAGCACTCGAAGGCGGAACGGATTTATACTTTGGGCATCGACATGGGAGGTGATGACAAGGTTATAGGAATATCGCGTCAGGTGTCGCCATACCTGAAGAGCCGCTATCCCGAGATTGAGATGACTTGCGGAGTGGCAAGAGATGAGACGTTGGTGCATCTTAATGATGACCAGTTGCTGAAGAAACATGCCTTGTATGTAGATTCCACTTTCTTCCAGATGTTCGACTTTGAACTTGTACGTGGTGACCGCCGCACTGTGCTTCGTGGAAAAGACGACTGCGTGGTGACAGAGCAGTTTGCCCGACAGCTATTCGGCGATAGCGACCCGATAGGCAAGCATGTGAGGCTGGCTAATAGAGACAAGGTACTAAAGGTTACGGGAGTGATGAAGGAGATGGAGAACAGTTCGCTTCAAAAAGCCGACTTCGTCTGCCGCTTTGAGCATGTCGGATATGTAGACCTTGTAGAGAACATGAATAATGCCATCGGTTCAAATCTTTATGTATTGACAAAACCGAATACAGATCTTAAGGCGAAGTCTGCCGACATGACACAGTATTTAAAAGAGTTCTTCTGGATATTCCAACTGAATGACTTGGAGTCGAAGGCTATTGTCCTTCCGTTCTCCGAGCAGTATTTCAGTGATATTCCCGACTGCGACAGACACACCTCGCGTGGCAGTCTGAAACTGGTTAAGTTGCTCTTCGCCTCTTGTCTTGTGGTGTTACTGTTTGCCGTGTTCAACTACATCAACCTTACGGTGGCACAGTCGGGAAAGCGTTCGCGCGAGATGGCTATGCGCCGGCTACTCGGCAGTCAGCGTGCAGGCATCGTAGGGCGACTTATGTCGGAGAGCGTCATGCTCTGTCTATTGTCGCTCGTGCTGAGCCTGCTGCTTGCCGTGGCTTTCGCTCCGTTCTTCTCGCAGTTGCTCGAAACCAAGTTGCTGCTTGCCGAAGCTCTCACTCCGCTCAGTGTTTGCGGAATATCGCTCTTTGCCCTGTCGCTTGGTGCGTTGGCAGGTGTTGTTCCCTCCGTGGTCATTTCGAGTGCGCAACCGATAGAGGTGGTTCGCGGCACGTTTGCCCACCATACGCGAATGGTGTTCAGTAGGGTGTTCATCGTGGTGCAAAACGTGATAACCATTGTGATGATTGCCGTCGCACTGACTATGTCGCTGCAGATGCGCCATATCATCAATGCCCCGATGGGTTTCAACAAGGAAAACATCATCGTATTGAGATATCCCGGCGACAGCATTCAGGCATCGACCTTTAAGAAAGAGGTGGAGAAACTCGCCTGTGTAAAACTTGTAAGCAATTCGCGATATACGCCAAGCGACGGAGGCGACAACTATACAATTCCGAGGGAGTCGAAGAAGACTGTGAGCCTGCAAATAATGTTGGGCGACAAGAACTTTATGAAGATGTATGGATTCAAGGTCAAGAAGGAGAACACCGAGGGCAACGACTTAAAGGTGTATGTCACAGAACAGACTTTGCGAGAACTTGGGGACGACTTTTACCATTTCCATTGGGAAAACATTCTCGGCGATATGGGCTACAAGGTTAATCCCCGTGCAGTTGGCGTGCTTGAAGACTTCCACATCAGGAACATTGAGCAGGAGACTCACCCCATGATAATATTCATCAAAGACAAAGTATCAGAACCGTGGAATTTCTCCATACAGGTCACGGGCAACCCCGTCGAGGCGCTTGAGCAGATAAGGGACATATATAAAAAGGTGTATAACTACGACATTCCCGACGAGCACCCATTCATCGACCAGCAAATATCAGCCTATTACACTGAGGCAATCCGCCTGTCGCACATCATCTCTCTCTTCGCGGCAATGGCGTTGCTTGTGTCGATGTTGGGTCTCGTCGCCATGTCCACCTATTTCATCGGGCAGCGGCAGAAGGAGATAGCCGTGCGCAAGGTGTTCGGTTCGTCGAGTTCGCAGGTGTGTCGCAAGCTCATTCGCACGTTCCTCGCTTATGTGGTAATAGCCTTCATAATAGCCGTACCCGTGATATGGTATCTCATGAGCGACTGGCTCTCGCAGTTCAGCTATCGCATCACGCTTTCGCCGTGGATATTCCTCGCTGCTGGTGCCGTCTGCTTCCTCATCTCGTTGTTATCGACAATAATACAGAGTTGGGTGGCGGCGAATGAGAATCCGATAAAACATATAAAAGATAATTAATAGTTATGAACATCAAATCGTACATTACGTTTCTTTCAAGAAACAAGGTCTATACCGCCATCAACGTCTTCGGTCTGTCGCTCTCGCTGATGTTCGTCATGCTTATTGGCGTGTATGTGTGGCAGGAGTATCGGGTGACGCGCGATCTGCCCGACAGTGAGCGCGTGGAGGCGATTGGAATGAGATTCGCCGGCGAGAAATACATCGGCACCCATCATTATGTTGGGAAACAGCTCCAGAAGACATTTCCTGAGATTGAGTCGGTGTGTGGTGTGAGTAGAATGGAACTGATGGTGAACAAGGGCGACGAGCGGCTTCGTGCGCAAACGCTCACAGCCGACTCCACTTTCTTCAGCTTCTTTGGCTATCCGCTGAAGGAGGGCGACGCTACAAGATGTCTTGAGGCGAAGGATGCCGCCGTGGTGAGCGAGAGGTTCGCCGTGAAGCTGTTTGGCGAGACGGAAGCGGTGGGGCGGACTATAACGTTCAATGACTCGCTGAAGCTTCGTGTCACGGCAGTGATGGAAGACCTCAAGGGAAGGATATTCGACAATCCAGACCTCGTGGTGAATTTCGACTATCAGCGATATGGCAACCTTGCAAACACCGACGAGGCGTTCCTCAAGAATATGGTGAACATGTCGGGGTGTAGTGTGTTCCTGAAGATGCGCGAAGGCAAGACTTTCGTAGGTCGGGAGAAGGAGATGACCGATTGCTTTGCCAAGTTCTGGAAACATTTTGCCGAACAGAAACCCGACGAGGCAATGTATGTCGAGCCTTACGCCATGAAGTATGGCGACGTGTTCTTCTCCAAGGCAGAGGGCAACGGCACTTTGCGCTTCGGCGACATCAGCTTGGTGAGAATCCTTGCGGCGGTGGCACTCGTCATTTTGCTGTTTGCAGTGATGAACTACGTCAACCTCACCGTGGCGCAGTCGGGAAAGCGTGCGCGTGAGATGGCTGCACGAAGGCTTTTCGGCGCACAGCGGCGTGAGATTGCCATGCGTTTTGTGGGCGAGAGCATGGTGCTTTGTGCCCTTGCGTTCCTCATTGCCTTGCTGCTTGCCTTGGCTTTCTCGCGCAGTTTCGGCGAGTTGCTCAGTGCAAAGATGGACATGTCGCTGCTGTTCAGTCCTGTGTCTATAGCCTTGCTTCTTGCCACGCTTGCCTTGACAGGTGTCATTTCGGGAGTCATTCCTGCCGTGGTGGCTTCGAGGGTGGAGCCGATGGAGATTGTGCGCGGCACGTTTGTCCACAAGACAAAGATGGTGTTCAGCCGTGTGTTCATTGTGCTGCAGAATATCATTACAATCACCATGCTTGCCTGTTCGTTGGTCATGGTTATGCAGATGAAGCACCTGACAGACGCGCCCTTGGGCTTCCGACAGGACAACATCCTGACGATAGACCGCGTGACATCGCCCGAAAGTTTCATCCAAGAATTGAAGAAATTGTCGTGCGTGAAACTTGTGTCGCCCTCGCAGGGAACACCGGCAGACGGCGGCAACAACCAGACCATCGTCGGTAGCGAGGGCTTTGTTGACATGCGCATACAGCACTTCAACGTGGAGAAGGAGTTCTTCGACATCTACGACATAAAGCTCACCGACGGCAGCAAGCCGAAAGCGGGACACTTCTACATGAACAAGCGCATGGAGAACGATGTGAAGGCTTCTGCGGCAATACGCGACCCACGTAGGGCACTGAAGGAAATCCACCTGATGGGGCACGACCTCGATGAGCAATATGGCGGAACGTTCTGCGACTTCCGCATTTGCAGCATAGAGTACGAACCGCGTCCGATGCTTATCTCCGTCGTAGATAAGGTGGAAAGTTGTTGGGACTTGAACATTCTGATGGGGGGCGACCTTCAGGAGGGCTACGACGAGATAGCCCGGCTCTACCATAAGGTGTATCACGAGGATATGGATGCCGATAGAGCGCGCTTCATCGACAAGCAGGTGCAGGAAGAGTTTGTGGCTCAAATCCGCACGTCGCGCATCGTCTCGCTCTTTGCCATGATTGCGATACTTATTTCCATGCTCGGCCTTGTGGCAATGTCCACCTACTTCATCGAGCAGCGTCAGAAGGAGATAGCCGTCCGCAAGGTGTTCGGCTCTACGAGTGGGCAGATGCGCCGCCGCCTCGTGAGGACATTCCTCATGTATGTGGTGATAGCTTTCTTCATTTCCGTTCCCATTGTCGTCTATTTCATGAAAGACTGGATCATACAGTACAGTTACCGTATCGTGTGGTGGCCGTGGATAACAGTTGCCGGCTGCATAATCCTGCTTATCTCGCTTGCCGCAGTGATGGTGCAGAGCTGGATGGCGGCGAATGAGAATCCGATAAAACATATTAAAGATAATAATTAAAACAAGAAAATATTATGATTAAGGTAGAAAACTTATCAAAGTCGTTCCGCACGGAAGAGGTGGAGACGATTGCATTGAATGGAGTGTCGTTTGAAGTAAAGGACGGCGAGTTTGTAGCTATAATGGGTCCTTCGGGTTGTGGCAAATCAACGTTGCTCAACATCCTCGGACTGCTCGACAATCCCACGGGCGGAAAGTATTGGCTCGATGGTAAGCCTGTCGATGCACTGAAGGAGAAAGACCGCACCGACGTGCGCAAAGGTCAGATCGGCTTCGTGTTCCAGTCGTTCAATCTGATTGACGAACTGAACGTGGAGGAAAACATCGAACTGCCGCTGACCTATATGAACATTCCTGCCAAGGAGCGCAAGCAGAAGGTGCAGGAGATAATGAAGCGCATGGCGATAAGTCATCGTGCCAAACACTTCCCTCACCAACTTTCTGGCGGTCAGCAGCAGCGAGTGGCAATAGCCCGCGCCGTGGTCTTTGGCCCGAAGATGATTCTTGCCGACGAGCCGACTGGTAACCTCGACTCCAAGAACGGCATAGAAGTGATGAAGCTCTTGACGGAGCTGAACCGCGAGGGTACGACCGTCGTAATGGTGACTCACAGCGACCGCGACGCCTCAATGGCACAGCGAGTAATAAAGCTGTTCGACGGACAGATAGTTTAGGAGGAGTTAATGTTTAGGAGTTAAGGAGTTGAAGGAGTTAAGGAGTTAAGACAAATGTTGGTGCGCTGAGACTCGGTTCTAACTAATGTCTTAACTCCTTAAACTCCTTAACTCCTTAACTCCCCACAAAAAAAGCTTCCCAATATTTTGTTTTTCGCCCAACTTGATGTAACTTTGCAGCTGATAATGTAAAGCAAATGAAGAAAGGTAATATACTTATAGTCGATGACAACGAGGCGCTGCTCGTCTCGCTGAGGATGTTGCTCAACGGCGTCTTTGCCGATGTGCAGACAACCACCAACCCCAACGCCATTCCCTCGCTGATGCGGAGGAAGAAGCCCGACGTGGTGTTGCTCGACATGAACTTCGGGCGTGGCATAAACAGTGGCAACGAGGGACTGTTCTGGCTTGCGGAGATAAAACGCATGGAGTCAAACGTGCCAGTGGTGCTGTTCACGGCATACGCCGACATCGAACTCGCCGTGCGAGGGATAAAGGAAGGTGCGGCAGACTTCATCGTAAAGCCTTTCGACAACGACGTGCTGATAGAAAAGCTACGAAGCGTGGCTCACCTTTCTGCCAAAAGCTCGCGTTCCCCAATAGCCCTCGACTGCCATTGGGGAACGTCGCCTGCCATGCAGCAGCTGCGCGAGATGGTGGAGAAGGTGGCAGTCACAGACGCAAACATACTCATCACGGGCGAGAACGGAACGGGAAAGGAAGTGCTGGCGCGTGAGATTCACCGCCTTTCGCACCGTGCCGACCACAAGATGGTGACGGTTGACATGGGTGCCATAACGGAGACGCTGTTCGAGAGCGAGCTGTTCGGATACGTCCGCGGAGCCTTCACCGACGCAAAGACCGACAAACCGGGCAAGATGGAGATGGCGGAGGGCTGCACGCTGTTCATGGACGAGATCGGAAATCTCTCCTACGGCTTGCAGGCAAAGTTGCTGACGGCACTGCAGCGGCGCACCGTGACGCGTATCGGCGGCACGAATGAGATTCCCATCGACATTCGACTCATCACCGCCACCAATCGCGACCCGCAGCAGATGGTACAGGAGGGAACGTTTCGCGAGGACTTGCTCTATCGCATAAACACCATCTGTCTGCATCTTCCCCCATTGCGTGAGCGGCAGGAAGACATCGTGCCGCTTGCCAAACTCTTCATTAAGAAATACTCCGACCTCTACCACAAGCAGCCGCTCGAACTCGACGAAAAGGCGCAGCAGCGGCTCCTCGCCTGTCCGTGGCAGGGAAACATTCGAGAACTGGAGCACGCTATGGAGCGCAGCGTAATTTTGGAAGAGATACAATCTCCCAGTCTCCAAATGGGAGAGGCTATTGGAGAATCCCCCACTGGGGGACAGGGGGGCTTCGGCTCCACCTCCCTCGCCTCAATGGAGCGCGACCTTATAGCCCGAACCATACGCGAGTGCGGCGGCAACCTCTCGCTTGTGGCGCAGCGTCTCGACATTGCCCGCCAGACCCTCTACAACAAGATAAAGAAATATGGACTCTAACGTCGTCATCGCCATCGTAGCCACGGCAGCCGTCTTCTCGCTCGTCTGCCTTGCGCTTCATCGTCGCTATCGCCGCACCATCGGCAAGGTGACGTTTCTGTTCAATGCCATCGACAATCTCGACTTCTCGTTCCAGTTTACCGAAAAAGGACACGACCGACTGATAAACGAAGCACTGAACCGCATTCGCCGCATCATCGAGACGGCACGCCACGACCTCATGGAGCGCGAACGCTACTATGAGCGCATCATCAACTCCGTGACCACAGGCATCATGGTCGTTGACGAACGGAGCGCGGTGCTGCAATACAACGAGGCTGCATTGCGACTGCTCGGTGTGGAGATGCTGACGTTTGAGAATCAGGTGGAGAGCAAACTGGCGTCGGAAGACTTCGCCAAGCGTGAGACCACTGCACAACTTGGCGACAAGCGGGTGAAGATTGTAGCTTTCAGCGACATTCGCAGTGAGCTTTCAACGAGAGAAATGGAGTCGTGGACGAAGCTGATTCGTGTGCTGACGCATGAGATAATGAACAACGTCGCGCCGATAACATCGCTCAGCGAGACACTTAGCCATAAGGCGACCGACGGCGAGATAAAGGAAGGGTTGGCAGTAATCAACGGCACGGGGAAGCAGTTGCTCAGTTTCGTTGACAACTACCGCCGCCTGACGCTCATTCCCAAGCCGCAGCCGAAACTCTTTTATGTAAAACCTTTCCTTGAGCGCATGGTGGCAATCAGTTCGGAATATTCTGCCTGTTCCGGCATAACCATAAGCCTTTCTTCTCCCGACCTGCTGCTTTACGCCGACGAAAGCCTTGTCTCCCACGTCGTGACCAATCTGCTGAAGAACGCCATTGAAGCAGAAGCCACCGCCATCACCATTGCTGCCTACACTGCAGCCGACGACTCCGTCTGCATCGACATCGACAACAACGGCAAGCCAATCCCCACCGAGGAGGCGCGACAAATCTTCGTTCCCTTCTTCACCACTAAACCAACTGGCAGCGGCATCGGTCTGAGTGTGTCGCAGCAGATTATGAAACAAAGCGGCGGCAGCATCGAACTCGTCGCCTCCGATGCGACCCACACCCTTTTCCGCCTAAGATTTTAGTTGTTTAAAAACTATGACCTGTACTGTCTAATAAAAAGTAAACGGAGGACAGCTTCACAGCCATCCCCCGTCGCAAACTTCAAACAACCAAAAAAAGAAATAGATTGTCTGCGTATGATCTTACAGTTGACATGTCAACTATCTAATGAACAAGAGCTCACGATACTTTGGAAGCGTCCAGAGGTCGTCCTCGACGATAAGCTCCAGCTTGTCAATCTGATAGCGGATTTCCTCCATCTTCGGAGCCACGGTGTCGTGGTATGCTATTGCCTTATCGTGTTCGTTCTCAATCTTGTTTGCCACCTTGCGCGCGTTTATCAGTTCGTCAACGCCGCGCTCTATGGTCTGCGTGCGGTCGGCAATCTCCTCGATGAGCTTGAAGTTGCGCTCTGAGAGTTTGTCGGCTTTATCCGTAGGATAGATGCTGCGCATGTTCTGCACGTTCTTCACGAGCATCGACTGGTAGTGGGTGGCTATTGGGATGATGTGGTTCATCGAGAGGTCGCCCATTACGCGTGCCTCAATCTGAATCTTCTTCGTGTAGGTCTCCCACTTAACCTCGTTGCGTGCCTCAAGTTCTTTCTGTGACATGATGCCAAGGCTCTCGAACATCTTCACGCTTGTGTCGTCAAGATAGCGCTCGAAGATTACTGGGCAGCTCTTCTCTACGTCGAGGCCGCGCTTTGTTGCTTCAACAACCCACTCGTCGCTGTAGCCGTTGCCGTCGAAACGTATTGGCTTACAGGTCTTGATGTCCTCGCGCAGAACGTCAACGATGGCTGCATTCTTCTCCTTGCCTCCGGCGATGGCGGCATCGACGCGCTTCTTGAAGTCAACCAGAGCCTCGGCTACTGCTGCATTCAGGGCGGTCATTGCGGAAGCGCAGTTTGCCTCTGAACCAACGGCACGGAACTCGAAGCGGTTTCCGGTGAAGGCGAATGGTGATGTACGGTTGCGGTCGGTGTTGTCGATGAGCAGTTCAGGAATTTCTGGAATGTCCATCTTCAAGCCCTGCTTGCCAGCCATTGCGAAGAGTTCGTCGGTGTCTGAAGCCTCGATGTGGTCGAGCAGTTCGGTGAGCTGCTTGCCGAGGAACGACGAGATGATTGCTGGAGGTGCCTCGTTTGCACCAAGGCGGTGTGCGTTCGTAGCGCTCATGATAGAAGCCTTCAGCAGACCGTTGTGGCGGTAAACACCCATCAGCGTCTCAACGATGAAGGTCACGAAGCGGAGGTTGTCCTCTGGTGTCTTGCCAGGAGCGTGGAGCAGCACGCCGGTATCGGTAGAAAGGCTCCAGTTGTTGTGCTTACCCGAACCGTTGATGCCAGCGAATGGCTTTTCGTGAAGCAGTGCGCGGAAACCGTGCTTGCGTGCCACCTTCTTCATCAGCGACATCAAGAGCATGTTGTGGTCAACGGCGAGGTTTGTCTCCTCGAAGATAGGAGCAAGCTCAAACTGGTTTGGAGCTACCTCGTTGTGACGTGTCTTGCAAGGAATGCCAAGCTCAAGGGCGCGTATCTCAAGATCCTTCATGAAGGCCTGAACGCGATCTGGAATAGTACCGAAGTAGTGGTCTTCCATCTGCTGGTTCTTTGCTGAGTCGTGACCCATCAAAGTGCGGCCAGTGAGCAGAAGGTCTGGGCGGGTAGAGTAGAGACCCTCGTCAACGAGGAAGTACTCCTGCTCCCAACCGAGGTTGCTCTGCACCTTCTTCACGTCGTCGTAGAAATACTTGCATACGTCGGTGGCGGCAACGTTCACTGCGTGCAGTGTGCGGAGCAGTGGAGCCTTGTAGTCAAGAGCCTCACCGGTGTATGAGATGAAGATGGTAGGAATACAGAGTGTATCGTCGATGATGAACACTGGCGATGTTGGATCCCAAGCAGAGTAGCCGCGGGCCTCGAAGGTGTTGCGAATACCGCCCGATGGGAATGAAGAAGCGTCAGGCTCCTGCTGAACGAGCAGCTTGCCGCTGAACTCCTCTACCATACCGCCCTTGAAGTCGTGCTCGATGAATGAGTCGTGCTTCTCGGCTGTTCCTTCGGTAAGAGGCTGGAACCAGTGTGTATAGTGTGTCACGCCATTCTCCACTGCCCACTGCTTGATGCCAGCAGCCACAGCGTCAGCCATAGAACGGTCGAGGCGTGCGCCATTGTCTATAACGTCGATAAGTTTCTCATATACGTTTTTTGGCAGATACTTATACATCTTCTCGCGATTGAAGACATACTTGCCGAAATACTCGTAGGGGCGTTCTGTTGGTGCCTCTACAGCGAGTGGCTTCTTCTTGAAAGCCTCCTCTACAACCTGAAATCTTAAATTTGCCATTGTTTAAAAGTTTTATTTGATGTTGTTGTTATCTTTATGGAATGAGTGTGAAACCGCAAACGAAATATGCTTTCTGGTCGTGCGGATTTCCTACAACCTGTGCAAAGACTGGGACAGAGAACGAGTCGGTTATCTTTATGTCCTTCGATGCCTTGAGCGAAACGTTGGTCACTGCAAAGCCGTCGCAGTTGCCATAGACGCCAGCGTCCTCGAAAGGCACTGCACCGACGGTAGCGTCCCAACCCAATCCTCCGAGCTTGAAAGGAACGTTCAGCTCTACGTATGAAGAATAGGCACGCTTTCCATTTTCCTTGTAGTCGCATCCTGCAAAGTTCGTAAACCACTGCAGTGAGAGTGGACCGAAATCGTAGCCGATGTTACCCTCAAAGATGTGGGCTGTCGAGTGTGCGCCATACTTGAAGTATTTAGTGTCGCCACCGTCAAACCAGTAATCTGTGATTCCGATGTTGAATCCTCCCGTAGAATAGCCGAGGGTAAGGTCAAACTCCTTTGAACCTCCGAAATTTGAAATCTCCGTGCTTCCCCATGCCGAGAGCGAAAGTCCCTTGTAGGCTACGCCCAACGTCGGCTGGAAACTTGCCTCTCCGCATTTTGTGCCACGCCAGATGTACTGGTTCACTACGTCTGCCGAAATGCTTGTTTCTACGTTGTCCTGTGCTGTCATCACTGTTGCTCCTGCCATCATCATGAAGGCTGCGAA
Source organism: Prevotella sp. (assembly GCA_051878735.1). Taxonomy (GTDB): domain Bacteria; phylum Bacteroidota; class Bacteroidia; order Bacteroidales; family Bacteroidaceae; genus Prevotella. The sequence goes on from JBJEKR010000171.1 coordinate 30,408, forward strand.
GCCCAATCTTTTTAAGTTCTTCATAATTCTTCTATTTTAATTGTGTTTGTGTGCGTGTTGTGTCTTGGATTGTCCGGATTGTTCGGGAAACCCGAATAATCCGGATGAACCGGAAAAAGTGGTCCCCTACTTAAGCCATTTCTTCAGTCTCTCCATTGCTTCGAGGCAGTCTTCGCGTTCGCCGAAGGCGGTGAGGCGGATATAGCCTTCGCCGGCAGGACCGAAGCCAACTCCTGGCGTGCATACCACGTGTGCCTCGTAAAGCATCTGCTCGAAGAATTTCCAGCTGCCCATGCCGTCGGGAGTCTTCACCCAGAGATATGGTGCGTTGCGTCCGCCATATACTTCAAGGCCAAGCTCGGTCAACGTGCGATACATTATCTTTGCATTGGTCATGTAGTAGTCGATGGTCGCCTTCACCTGCTCCTTTCCTTCAGGAGTGTAGATGGCTGCCGCTGCTCGCTGACTTATATAGCTCGTTCCGTTGAATTTCGTACACTGTCGGCGGTTCCATAGGTGGTGTAGTTCTACGCGCTCTCCTGAGAGTGTGGCCGCCGTGAGCTCTTTCGGAACTACGGTGTAACCGCAACGAATGCCCGTGAAACCTGCCGTCTTTGAATAGCTGTGGAACTCTATCGCCACCTTTCGCGCTCCCTTTATTTCGTAGATTGAGTGAGGTATCTCCGGATCTTGTATGTAAGCCTCGTATGCAGCATCGTAGAAGATCAGCGTGTCGTTCTTGATGGCATAGTTCACCCATTTCTTCAGCTCTTCCTTGGTTATCACTGTTCCCGTAGGGTTGTTCGGATAGCAGAGGTAGATGATATCCACTCGCTTGTCGGGAAGCTGTGGGGTGAAGTTGTTCTCTGCCGAGCATGGCATATAGACAACGTTGCTCCATTTTCCGTCTTCCACCACACCGGCACGACCAATCATAACGTTTGAGTCGATATAGACAGGATAGATGGGGTCGGTCACTCCGATGCTGTTGTCCCAGCGCACCAGTTCCTGAATGTTTCCCGTGTCGCTCTTTGCACCGTCGTTGATGAAGATTTCGCTTGGGTCAAGGTGTATTCCACGTGGAATAAAGTCGTTCTTTACTATTGCCTCGCGCAGGAACTGATAGCCCTGCTCAGGACCATAGCCGCGGAAAGTATCCTTGCTTGCCATCTCATCAACAGCTTTGTGCATCGCCTCTATCACGGCTGGACAGAGCGGTTGAGTTACGTCGCCGATACCGAGGCTGATGACGCTTGCCTTGGGGTGTGACACCTTGAAGGCGTTCACTTTCTTTGCAATGTCTGCGAACAAGTAGTTGTTCGGCAGTTTCAGGAAATGTTCATTTACTAATGCCATATATTCAAATTCTTTTTTATATTGATTGTTGAAGTTTTGCCTAAACTCATGGAAGCTCCACCTCTCCCTCGAAAGCGAATGCCGCAGGTCCCGTCATATAGACGTGGTTGTCGGCTTCGTTCCATTCTATGTGGAGTGTGCCTCCGTCCATCACTATGTCGCTCGTCCTATCCGCGCGTCCTGTCTTTGCTGCCGCAACTGCTGTTGCACATGCTCCTGTGCCGCAAGCCATGGTTATTCCGCTACCTCGCTCCCACACTCGTGTGCGGATACTTCCGTCGCTGAGCACTTGTGCAAACTCTATGTTGCAACGTTCGGGGAACAACGGGTCGTGCTCCAGTGCCTTGCCGTATTTGGCGACGTCAATGTCCTTAATGTCGTCAACGAAAATTACGAAATGCGGATTTCCCATCGAGACGAATGTGCCGCGAAATTCACGGTCAACTACATCCACCAGTCCGTCGGTCATCGATCCGTCCTCGCTTGCCATCTGTTTTCTGTTTGCCAGCACAGGCTCGAGCATATCGACCGTTACGCTCTCCACTTTCTTTCCCTCCTTGTCGAGGTGCAGGCGCAGTATTTTTATTCCCGACAGCGTCAAGAGCCTTATCTCAGTCTTGTCGGTGATGCCTTTTTCGTATAGGTATTTGCCAATGCAGCGCGACGCGTTGCCGCACATCATGGCTTCCGAACCGTCGGCATTGAATATCCTCATTGAGTAGTCAGCCTCAGGCATCTTCGACTCACCTATCAGTACCAAGCCGTCGCTTCCAATACCTGTGTGCGGGGCACTCCATGCGATGGCGGCTTTCGATGGGTCGGCTATATTATATAATAAGGTATTGACGTATATGTAGTCATTGCCTGCCCCATGCATCTTGGTGAACTTGACGGTTGTTGTCATTTTGATACTTATTTTATATTATTGTTATACTTTTGTTCTAATTCCGCTGCAAAGTTACAACAAAATGATAGAAGATGCAAGTGTTTTGGCAACCATTTCATCAAGAAAATAGCTGAAAATAACAAATTGAAATAAAAACGTATATTTATCCTTTCAAATTGAAAGAGTGAACGTGTTTGTATTGACAAAATACGAAGAAAAAGAGTTTTTCTTTATCGTTTTGCTTTTATTTTCTTGTATATACTGACAAAATGTAGTAATTTTGCACCCGAAAGATAACAAAATGTCAATAAAACGTATTAAAAAGGAGTAACAACATGAAAAAGATTGAAGCAATCATCCGCAAGACGAAATTCGAGGATGTGAAGGAAGCACTGCTTGCCGCCGACATCGAGTGGTTCTCATACTACGATGTTAGAGGAGAGGGCAAGATGCGCCAGGCGAGAATCTACCGTGGCGTAATGTATGACACAAGCTGTATCGAGCGAGTATTAATCAATGTCGTAGTACGTGACAAGAATGTAGAGAAGACGGTCGCCGCCATCCAGCAGGCTGCACACACAGGCGAAGTCGGCGACGGACGCATCTTTATCATTCCTATAGAGGATGCCGTTCGCATCAGAACCGCCGAAAGAGGCGACATAGCACTATATAATGCCGAACAGGAGAAATAACTCCTTAATGTATTAGGATAATAACAACACAACGCATCAAAATAAAAACAATATAAAAAAGGATACGATTATGACGAACATATTTTTAGCAACAGACCCGGTGACAGACCTGTCACTTTCTGTGGATACCGTATGGATGCTGCTCGCAGCTATGCTGGTGTTCTTCATGCAGCCAGGATTTGCCCTGTGCGAAGCTGGTTTCACACGCAGCAAGAATACGGCAAACATATTGTTCAAGAACTTCGTCGATTTCATGTTTGGCTCGATTCTGTTCTGGCTTTTAGGTTTTGGATTCATGTTTGGCAGTGGCGGTGAGGGCTTCATCGGTATGCCACACTTCGGCGACATCTCGTTTTACGAGAGCGATCTGCCCGTAGAGGGCTTCCTCGTTTTCCAGACTGTCTTCTGCGCCACTGCAGCGACAATCGTCTCTGGAGCGATGGCTGAGCGCACCAAGTTCTCGATGTACTGCATCTATTCGCTCTTCATCTCACTGCTCATCTATCCTATCTCTGGACACTGGACTTGGGGTGGTGGTTGGCTGATGAACAGCGACGAGACATCATTCATGATGACAACCTTCGGTGCCACGTTCCACGATTTCGCAGGTTCTGCCATCGTCCACAGTGTTGGTGGTGTGCTGGCTTTCGTCGGAGCGATAGCCCTTGGCCCACGTCTTGGCAAATATGGCAAGGACGGAAAGAGCCGCGCCATTCCTGGCCACAACCTCCTGACCGCCTCGCTTGGCGTGTTCATCCTTTGGTTCGGCTGGTTCGGCTTCAACCCCGGCTCACAGCTCGCAGCCTCTGGCGAGGTCAACCGCGTTGCCATCTCGCATGTGTTCCTTACCACCAACCTTGCAGCAGCTGCCGGTGGCATAGGCACCATGTTCACCTCTTGGATTAAATATGGCAAGCCTTCGTTCTCGCTGACACTCAACGGTGTTCTCGCAGGTCTTGTTGCAATCACTGCAGGTTGCGACCTCGTATCGCCTCTCGGAGCTGCCATCATCGGACTCGTTGCCGGTATATTATTGGTATTCTCGATCGAGTTCATCGACACCAAGCTGCACATTGACGACCCTGTAGGTGCAAGCTCTGTTCACGGTGTATGTGGTATCTTCGGAACAATAGCAACCGGTCTCTTCGCCCTCGATGGCGGTGCCTTCTACGGTGGTGGCTGGGGCTTCTTCGGAGCACAGTGCCTTGGCGTTCTTGCTATAGATGTTTGGGCAGCTGCCGCCGGTGTAGTTCTGTTCTTCGGCATCAAGAAGATAGCAGGTCTGAGAGTTGACAAGAGAATAGAGGAAGAAGGCCTCGACATCTACGAGCATGGCGAGAGCTGCTTCAACTAAATTGAACATTGAATATTGAAAGTTGAATTGCTGCGCACAATTCAGGGCGCAGCAATTCAATCTTCAACTTTCAATATACAGACGCAAACATTCAAAAAACAAAAAAAGAATATAACTATGTGTGGAATTGTAGCAATTTTCAACATTCAGGAACAAACTCCTGAGCTGAGACAAAAGGCGTTAAGAATGAGTCAGAAAATACGTCACCGTGGCCCCGACTGGAGCGGCATCTACAACGGTGGCTCGGCAATACTCTGCCATGAACGCCTTTCTATCGTCGATCCTGAATCAGGCAAGCAGCCCCTATTCAGCCCCGACATGAAGCAAATATTGGCTGTCAATGGTGAGATTTACAACCATCAGGACTTGCGTAAGCAGTATGGCGACCGTTATCAGTTTCAGACGGGTAGCGACTGTGAGGTTATTCTCGCCCTATACCGTGAGAAAGGTATAGACTTTTTGGAAGATTTAAGTGGTATTTTTGCCTTTGCGCTTTACGATGCTGAGAAGGACGAGTTCCTAATCGCCCGCGATCCGATAGGCGTTATACCTCTATATATAGGACACGACAACGACGGAAAAGTCTATGTCGCAAGTGAAATGAAAGCCCTCGAAGGAAACTGCGACGAATACGAAGTGTTCCTCCCGGGACACTACTACTCAAGTCGCGAAGGAAAGATGACGCGCTATTATACCCGAGACTGGATGCAGTACGACGCGGTGAAGGATAATGGCGCAAGTGTTCAGGATATCCACGATGCACTTGAGGACGCTGTAAAGCGTCAGCTGATGAGCGATGTGCCATACGGCGTGTTGCTTTCCGGTGGTCTCGACTCATCAGTCATCAGTGCCGTAGCTGAGAAGTTCTCCGAGCATCGCATTGAGGATGATAGTGCTTCGAGAGCATGGTGGCCGAGACTCCATTCCTTTGCCGTGGGTCTCAAGGGAGCACCCGACTTGGCAAAGGCAAAGATGGTTGCCGACCATATTGGTACTGTACACCATGAAATAAACTACACTATTCAGGAAGGTCTCGATGCCATTCGCGATGTCATCTATTTCATCGAGACCTACGACGTGACCACAGTCCGCGCCTCTACCCCAATGTATCTATTGGCACGCGTCATCAAGTCGATGGGCATCAAGATGGTACTTTCGGGTGAGGGTGCCGACGAGGTCTTCGGCGGCTATCTTTATTTCCACAAAGCTCCTGACGCAAAGGCTTTCCATGAGGAGACCGTGCGCAAACTGTCAAAACTCTATCTCTACGACTGTCTCCGCGCCAACAAGAGCCTCTCGGCTTGGGGTGTGGAAGGTCGTGTGCCGTTCCTCGACAAGGAATTCCTCGACGTGGCCATGCGCACCAACCCTGAAGCGAAGATGTGCCCAGGAAAAACGATAGAGAAGAAGATTGTGCGCGAGGCGTTTGCCGACATGCTGCCCGAGGCTGTGGCATGGCGACAGAAGGAGCAGTTCAGCGATGGCGTAGGCTATTCTTGGATTGACACTCTGAAGCAGATTACCGCCGACCAAGTCAGCGACGAGCAGATGGCTCACGCCGCCGAACGCTTCCCCATCAATCCTCCACGCAACAAAGAGGAATATTACTACCGTTCCATCTTCGCTGAGCACTTCCCAAGCGACTCTGCCGCCCGCACCGTTCCGAGTGTTCCGTCGGTAGCTTGCTCAACAGCCGAAGCCCTTGCGTGGGATGCTTCGTTCAAGAACCTCAACGACCCAAGCGGACGCGCTGTTGCGGGAGTACATGAAGAGGCGTATGAGAAGAATTAAGAATTAAAAATTAAGAGTTAAGAATTGCTGCGCGAATCGAACGTAGAGCTGAGCTTGTTCGAGCTATGCCGAACCGATGGAGCAGCGAGAGGAGAGCCAAGCTCGCTTGAGCTATCCCGAGTCGCGACAGAGGAAGACGAAGTCAATGCAGCTAAAGAATCGACTAAGTCAATTAAAAATTAAGAGATAAAGCTTTAAAAGCTGATGAAAAAACGTTGGATAATACTCATGGCCGCAATGGTTATCATTGCCATTGCAGGTCTCTTCGCACCAGAACCAACTTTCGAGTGCGACTTTTCAAAGATAGATGCCGCTGACGTGGCATGGTTGATAACCGCTACCATCTTCGTGTTGATGATGACGCCGGGACTTTCCTTCTTCTATGGAGGAATGGTGGGAGCAAAGAACGTCATTTCCACGATGTTGCAGAGCTTCATTGCCATGGGAATTATTTCCGTGTTGTGGGTGGTGTTTGGCTTCTCGCTTTGCTTTGGCGATGACATTGGTGGAGTCATTGGCGACCCGACCACTTTCCTCATGTTCAACAATGTGGGTGGCGACGTTTATACCACTCCTACAGGAAAGATTCTTGGCGGGGCTACCATTCCTTTGGCACTCTACGCACTGTTCCAAATGAAGTTCGCCATTATCACGCCTTCGCTCATTACGGGCTCTTTCGCTGAGCGTGTGCGCTTCTCGGGCTATATGTTCTTCATGATGTTCTTCTTCGTGTTCATCTATTGCCCATTGGCACACATGACGTGGCATCCCGACGGACTCTTCCTCAAGTGGGGCGTTGTCGATTTCGCAGGTGGTATTGTCGTTCACGCTTCTTCGGGTGTAGCTGCTCTTGCAGGAGCCATATTCCTTGGTCGTCGCAAGACCTCCACACGCAACAGCGAGCCAGCCAACATTCCTTTCGTGCTCCTTGGAGCGGCAATGCTCTGGTTGGGTTGGTTCGGCTTCAATGCCGGTAGCTCGCTCCATGCCGACGGTGTAGCAGTAAAGGCGTTCCTCAACACCAACACGGCTTCCGCCACGGCAATGATGGCGTGGATATTCTTCGACTGTCTGCGTGGTCGCAAACCTTCTGCTATGGGTGCTGCCGTGGGTTGTGTCGTTGGTCTTGTAGCCATCACGCCTTCAGCCGGCTACGTCACAGTAGGTCAGAGCATCTTCATCTCGTTTGTAATCACTCTGATTTGCAATACCGCAGTATATTGGCGCAGTCACTCCCGTATCGACGATGCACTCGACGTGTTCCCAACTCACGGCACTGGTGGTATCTTCGGCACCGTCCTCACTGGTATTTTCATTCAGGAGGGTCTTATTGCCGGCACTCCCGAAGGTTTCGTCATCTTCCTCTACCATCTGGTAGCCGTGGCAATAGTCATTGTCTATACCTTCGTAGTCAGCTACCTCGGCTATTGGCTCATCGACAAGATCATCCCGATGCGCGTGTCACAGTATAGCGAGCGCGTCGGTCTCGACTACAGCCAGCACGACGAACATTACGGCCTTGCACACGTTGGTGAACGTGAGATTGCTGAATACGAGGAGTATATCGAGAAAAAATACAGCAAATGAATTAAGAATTAAGAGTTAAAAATGAAGAGTGAAGAATGGGGCGCGCACTATCTGCGTTTATCTCATTCTTCACTCTTCATTCTTCATTCTTCATTCTTCATTCTTCATTCTTCATTCTTCATTCTTCA
>JBJEKR010000172.1:0-2125 GCA_051878735.1 Prevotella sp.
AATATGTGTCATATTAAATTTTATTAACCAAATATATTTTGAAAATTCTATAGGATCGCAAGTAACAATACCGCCGTCTGTAGGGGCAGACCGATGTGTCTGCCCGACGCCGCAAGGCGTACCACGGAGGGCTAAATCGGTGGATGTATGTCGTTCCGACATCGGGTTCTCTCCCCCTTGGGGGAGCTGGAGGGGGCTTCGGTCTGCCCCTACAATCGGGAGATTACGAATACCTGCGAACCAACGGTCACTGGCCGAAGGGTAAAGTAAACTTCACTTACTGATTATTCCCAGAAATCGATGTCCTTGTTCTTTACATAGTCTGAGAATTTAGAGTACTTTGCTTCGATGTCCTGACGTTCTGCACACCATTGGAATGTTACAGGCACCTGAATCTTGCCGGGAGCTTGACCTCTGACGGCTGTGATTTCAACCATTTCCTGCTCTGAGCCATACTTCTGGACGCTAACCTTAATTCCGTTGGCATTGGTGCCGGAGTAGTTGATGACGTATGACACTGGATCCTTTTCCGGTCCATCGCCTGTATTCACCATAGTGGTGGTGGAAACGCCAAACTTAGCGTGAACTTCCTCGCCGCCAACGTACAGAGGCAGAGTACCGCCTGCAGCCTGAAGAGTGATGGTAGCCTTTCCTGTCTCAGGATAGTTGAATTTCACGTCGAACACAACGTCGTTGAAGTCGAAGTCGCCATTGTCGCTCACCGTAAGGTCCTCTGCGATGACGCGAGCATCAGGAGTCGGAGCCTTCTTCACGCCAGGAACGATGCGTACGATCCAGTCAGAATAGTAGCCGTCAGCACCGCCAACGATATACCACTTGCCATTAACCGGGCGAGCACCTTCAGTGCCTTCGGCAACCTCTGTTCCAAGCCATTCATTCGTATTTACCAAATTGGAATTATCGGCCTTTGGCAATGCTTCAAAGTCAAAGCCAACGAAATACATTCCCGACACATCTGCACCGGCAAGTTCCTTGCCGTTGCTTCTTGCCCAAGACATGATGTCATCGCCAGAAATAATAACGTACTGGTCATTATATTGTGTTCCTTGATCGTTAGAATTAGAGAAGCCAAAGCAGTCTGTCTTTGAATCCACCATCAACATAAGGCCATTCCAATCCGTGCAATTTCCATAATTAAAATTATTAATATGTTCATTGTCGGAACCTGCCGTCAATTGATTCATCATGTTGCTGCCAACAACATCACCTCCATTGGCAGCCTTATACACCTCAGTTGTTAGCGACTCCGATGTGTTTGTGGCTCCCTTGTACACCTGCTGCACGAAGAAATCGCTATAATCGATTGAAACGCCCTGAGGTTCTTTGTTCTGTTGGAAGTATCTTCTGACAATGTCCTTTTGGGCATCTGTAAGAGCTTCGGGAACATCCCAACCTTCACTCTCCCACAGGTTACCGTTTGGATATGCAGTACGTGTTCCTGCCTTAGTCCCCATATCGACGAATCCCCAGTCGTGGTTAGCGGCAGGCTGACCAAAACGAGCCTCAAAGACTTTTTTATACTTTTCCTGATCATACTGTGCCTGCGACATAGGCTCAATTTCATTGTTTGAACAAGAGGAAGCTACGAAAAGAGTGCCCACTGACATTGCGAGTGTTGCACCAATGCTAAATAGTTTATTCATTTTTTTATGTATTGTTATTTATCTTTTATTAATTCCTACTTATTATATTTTGACTTACTTCTTTATATTTAGTCTTATTTATATTTAGTCTTACTTATTTATATTTTGTGTGGCAAAATTACACAATAATTTGATATACAACAGCTTTTTAGTGATAAAAAATGAAAACAGGATAAAATATTACCATAAATAGCCGTATCGATGTTAAAATAAGCAAAGTCCATGGACCATGTTAACAAATAAAAGCCGTGCAGAATCCACGGGGAAAACTACACGGCATGAAAACAATTAATCTTTCAAAGAACATGTTTCTTAATCTTCGTTATTCTCTGGACGCAGCTTGCGTACAGTCTCGGCAGCGCGCCACATCTCCTTGTTGCGCATGGCCTCAAGCTCCTTGTTCAGACCGTCGCGATAGTCTGGCTTAGAGTTGCTGTCGATGGAAATCTGAGCCTCGTTGC
>JBJEKR010000173.1:0-38162 GCA_051878735.1 Prevotella sp.
TTATCGCACCAGTACTAATTAAGAATTAAGAATTAAGAAACGAAGTTCGACGAAATTAAACCTGCGCAGTGCGGTTCTTTTGATGGCTAAACCTGCGCAGTGCGGTAACTTACTCTCCCCCTAAGGTAGGGGGAGTCCCCCGAAGGGGGGAGGGAGTATGTACGTCCGATTAATCATATAGTGCGGCAGTCATACGCCCCCGTCACTTCGTGACACCCCCTCTATCTTAGAGGGGGAGCAAGTTACCACACTGCATAACATCAAGAGACCTACCATCAGCTGATTGTTGCCGATCAACGCTGTCGCCCGACTAAAATAGGGGCGCTTTATAAGGAAAGTGAATTTCATCGAACTCACGTTAAGAATTAAGAATTTAAAATTAAGAATTAAGAATTAAAAGCCCCCTCCAGCTCCCCCAAGGGGGAGTGATGGCTGCGCACATCCGCCTTTTCCGTTCTCTCCCCCTTGGGGGAGCTGGAGGGGGCCTTGGGGGAGCTGGAAGGGAAATTTAATTGCTGAAAGTTCGGCGGTAAAAAAAGAAAAAACAAGAAAAACCTTGCATTTCTCAATTTTATTTCATACTTTTGCAGAAGGAAAGCTGCATCTCGGCAAAACACTCAAGCAAGCTAGGCAAGTTCTGCTCTCGATTTGCATTTCCTTTGCAGAAGAAAACAAAAGATATATGGCTTATGCAGGTAGAGAACAAGTACATACGATTTGATTGGGCAGTGAAGCGGATGTTGCGCGACAAGGCTAATTTCGCGGTGTTGGAAGGACTGGTGACGGTTCTTCTCGGTGAGAAGATTGTCATAACCGAACTGCTTGAGAGTGAGGGCAACCAGGAGACAAGCGACGCCAAGTTCAACCGTGTTGACATAAAGGCGAGAAACAGCAAGGGCGAGATAATCATCGTTGAGGTGCAGCTCTCCCGACAGCTATACTATCTCCAGCGTATGCTCTACGGAGTGTCGAAGGCCATATCCGAGCACATTCAGATAGGCAACAAGTACGACCAGGTGAAGAAGGTCTATTCAATCAACATCATCTATTTCGACCTTGGCAAGGGCAGCGACTACCTCTACCACGGAAAGACGGTATTCACCGGCGTTCACACTGGCGACAACCTGGTGGTGAACACGAAAGAGGCTGACGAGATAAGAATGACGGCACCTGAGAATGTGTTCCCTGAGTACTACATAATCCGCGTGAACGAATTCAACCAGGTTGCCACAACCCCTATTGAGGAGTGGCTCGACTACCTGAAGAACAACCGCATAAAGGACGACACCTCCACCCCCGGCTTGCAAGAGGCTCGCGAGAAGCTGCTCTACATGACCATGAGCGACGCCGACCGCCACGCCTACGATGCACACATGGACGACATCATGGTGCAAAACGATGTGCTCGACACTGCGAAGATGGAGGGTCTTGAACAAGGACGTGCGGAAGGTCGTGAGCAAGGACGTGCGGAAGGTCATGCTGAGGGTCGCGCTGAGGCAGTTTTGGCAATAGCCCGAAAAATGAAAGCCAAAGGTTCTTCTGTTGCTGACATCCAAGAATTAACGGGGCTCAGCGAGGAGGAGATTAGCGGATTGTAATACCGTTTAGTTTTCATAAAATATAAAGAGGTGAGACTGTTGTTTTGCCTCTTCTTTGTAAACATCAACTAACATGAGTTCGACGAAAGCAAATTAAAAAATTAAGAATTAAAAATTAAGAATTAAGAAACGAAGTTCGACGAAGTCAATTAAAAATTGCTGCGCCCACACTCCCAGTGCGCTTCAACGAACTTTTAATTTCCCCCTTGGGGGTAATTCTTCATTACGAATGATTAATGTTGGTGTTTCAGAATTTCCTTAAATTCCGCTTGCGATATTCGGAGAATCGTGCCGTGCTTATGTTTCAGAGGCACACTGATGCGATCGGGAATAAGCGTGAACGTCTTGAAGTCACGAGTTGAGACAGCACCATAATCCTCAGGGTGATATTGGTCGAAATAGATGATCCATTCGCCATCCTCGTGCTTTACGGCACATGGTCCTTCAGAGTATGTTCGGCCAAAAGACTCTGTCGGGCTGTGGAACGGCCCGTAAGGGGAGTCGGAAAATGCGCAGAAGATATTACTGTATCCAGGACGCCGGTTGTCTTTCAATACCAGCACATAGTCTTTGGGCGCACGTTTCAGCAGGTATCCGTCGATGCTGTTGAACCCCGGGTCATAATATCTCTTTGCCGGTGCGAACGTCTTGAAGTCGCGCGTCGTCGTGTACCATAAGCGGTGACAAGCGTTTTCCGCTAATTTATCGGCAGCGGTATATTCCTTCGGGTCGATTTGTGACGACCAGATGATAAAATACAACTCAAGCTCATCATCATAAAACAACTCTGGTGCCCACACATTGTTGGTGGGAATACTGTCCATCACGTGTATCTCCCGTTGCTCAGACCAGTGAACGAGGTCGTCCGAACAGGCATAGCCGAAGAAACGGCTTCCACTCCATTGCGTCGTCCAAACCATGTGGTATTTGCCGTCGTTCCCTTTGATGACAGAAGGGTCACGAAAGCACCGCTTCTCTGGAGCGTACTTCGGCCATCGCTTCTCGCCAGTAAAAGCATCGGTATATTGTTCGAAGTTGCCTATCTGAGGGTGGAGAAACACGCCACTGATGGTGTCCCAGCGCAACTCGTCGTAGCTATACAGGTATTCCAGCCCGTCGGTCGATGGTTCGCGAAAAGACGTGAAAAGGTAAACATCATCCTTGAGCCACGCCCATCTTTCAGCCCAGTCTCTCATAGACTCTTCGCGCACGACGTACTGCGTCATGGCACCGGCACAGCCGTTCCAGTAGTCGGCAGGAGCATAACTGTCAGTCCACCATTCCCTGCCCGTGATGTAGTCGGTGGACTTGGGGGCTGTGTCCCACGTATTCTCCACTGTGATTTGCCCCTTGATGGGCTTGAATCCCTTGATAGTCGAGGTGATAGTGTAGTCGAGCGTGCCGATGTAGTAGGTGGAATGGCGAAGCACATAGTTGCCATTGCCCTTATAGTAGCCCTCCCACTTTTGTCCTCGGATGTCGAGGGTAAGACAGGCCGAATCTACGGCAATATCATCGCGCGCAGGACCTTTGAGCTGCCACTCTATGATGCCGCAAATCTGCGTGGTATCCTTGGCAGTGGTGGCTCCGTAATAGATGCTGCGTGGCGTGCGTCGGCAGGGAACGAAGCGGCCGGCCAACGACTGTGCCTCGGGGTTGGCGGGATTACCTTTCATCATGTAGAGCAGCGTCGGTGTGTCGCCCATCTTGGGGTTGCCCTTGTAGTAGGCCGCAAAGTCGCGTCCCAAATAGCCGGCATCGCGGATATGCTTGTCGAAGTAGCCGGTGTTCCACTCGTCTTTGTTCTTCGAGTCATAAATGAAGGCACGGTAGGTGGTGTTGTTCTCTATCATCCACAAGTCGGGGAAGTGCTCGATGATATAGCAATAGGTATTGACGCTCCATTTCTTATTGGGACCGCCAATCCAGTGTACGCGCAGTTTGGGGGCGATGTCGGGGGCATCGTGTAGTGCCTGGGCCACGTCTTCCAGTCCACCCCATACCAGCACATAGAGCGGGCGGGCATCGTCTTTGCGTGCTTGGGTTACTATCCATTGAGAGCCCTCTGTCGGCTTACCGTAGCCGCAGGCGGGTGCCCTGCCTATGCGCCCTTGCTTCACCAGCGGGCGCAGTTCGTATGGGGTCATCAGTCCGGGCGCGTACTCACAGAGTTGCGAGTAGTCCTTCTCAAAGATGTCAATCATCCGGTATATTTCGCTGGCACTACCGCTGCCATAAGAAGGGGAGGACACAAGTCCTTCCAGTTCAAACTTATCGGTGAACATCAGCAGGTGTGCCATCGACTGGTTGTCATCGGGGTCGGTGCCGCCAATGTCGGTGCTGATAAGTACTCGGTATTTCTCTATAGGTGATTGTTGTGCGGCAACTGTCGTCAGCGACAACATTGCCATAATCATAAGTGCAGTTCTTTTCATTGTTTTTTATGCTTTATGATATTCCTTTTATTTATCTCTGATAGTATTTACGCCCCAGTTGCACGACGATGCCCTTGAAGCTGCCGTACACACGGTGTCCCGTCAGGTCGTAGCGGGGAGCCGTGGCGTGCATCCCGCCATTGTCGGTCTCTATGGTAAGGGGGCTGATGGCTGAGGCGGATGAACTGTATTCGTAGCAGCCAAGGTCAGGCGCATCGCCTGTGTAGCTGACATGGCTGGAAATGCTGTCGCCCGTAAAGTAATACGCTTCAATCATCATGCCCTTGTCAATGAACTGCGAGGCTGTTGGCTTCAGATGCAGCAGCAGGATTTCCGGCAAGCTCCCGTCGGCTTGGCGCGGACTGGTGGCGAGGCTCATGTCCAGACTCTCAAAATCGGCAGCACTGGCACTGAATCCGCTGTTCCACGAGTTGTGGCTCTGCGTGATGTTGCCACCAGTGGCCAGATGGTATCTTGCGTCACTGCCTCCTGTTGGTTGCAGGCTGATGCAGTTGTGGATGTCGAGTGAGTAAGGTAGCGAGTAGCCGAAGCTGTAGTTGATGAGGTTGTGGTATGCCGTACTGTTGACAATCTTCATGGTTCCGACATTGCTGTTGTCCTCAAAGCCAGAGCCAGCATGGCCAATGGCCAGGCAGCGATAGAGTTCCGCATCATGCACAGTTTGTTTCCCACCCAACTTGAAACCGTTTCGGTTTCCCTTGTTGACTATGGCATGAAGGTCCTTGCCTGCGAACAGGTGGCTATCGACTCCCGTTGCGCGTGGGTTCTCGCTTAAGTCGTATGTGGCAAGACCGTTGTTGTAGGTGATGCAGTTGATGAAGACCGTCGGTTTGTTGTCGGTGGTGACCCGCTGAAACATGTCCCATCCGTCGTCGCTGTTGCACCATGAGCGGCAGCCAATGTATATATTTCCCGGACATGCCTCGCCCTGTTTGTCGGCAAAGCCGTCAGCGTTCTCGCCCGGCGATTCGTTCTGATAGTCAAAATTGTGGTGTGAGTCACAGTTGATGACCATGTTGTATCCGCCACTACGCAGCTGAATTCCCGAATCACAGCACCCATACACCTCAATGTTTTCAACGATGCAGTATTTGGCTCCTTCCAGCCACAGTCCCTTGTACCCGGAATAGCGTATAGTGAAGTTTTTGAGATGCACGTAGCTTGACCGCAGGCACAGTGCATTGGTGCCGTTGGGCACTGTCCTGAAGTCCAGTATGGCCTTTGCCCCCGGCGCCGATTCAATGGTGATGTAGTTGTCGGCAGTTCCGCCAACGTTGATGTTGCACCGCTCTGCCATGTCATACTGCCCGTCAAGTAGCAATAGGGTGTCGCCAGCTTGCAGTTTCTTCACCAGCGCGGTGAAGCTGCCTGGCTGGTCGGGCGATGTCCCGTTGGCGTCACTTCCCGTGGGCGACGCATACCTTGTGATAGCAGAAACCGTCTGACAGAAAAATGATACCGTCAAGACTACGATGAGATGTCTGAATGTTGTATTCATGTTTATCAATTAATTTAGGTGGAATGTTTTGGTGCAAAGGTACAATCCTTGGATAGATAAAGGAGAAAATATCTTGCCAATCGAAGGGCGAAAATCTTATCAACATGGAATTTGACAAGATTTTCGCCCCTAAATGAAAGAAATGAGTCCCCTCGATTATTTGGTCTGTTCCTTATATTCCGTTGGTGTCATGTTCATGGCTTCCTTGAAGCATTTCCTGAAATACTTGGAGTCAGAGAAGCCGCATCGGTTGGCCGTGTCAGCGACAGAGTATCCGTCCTTCAGCATCTGGCAGGCCTTGCGGATGCGTGCCTCGCGGATAAAGTCGAGTGGTGTGACGCCCATCAGCGACTTCATCTTGCGGCTCACCCCCGACAGGCTTGTGGCAGTGGCCTCGGCCATGTCCCCAATGCGGAGGTCGGGATTGGAGATATTTGCTTCGATAAACTTGATGGCTCGCTGCATGAAAGCCTCGTCTTCGGGTCGCAAGTGTTTGGCCACTTCCTTTGTCACCATACGCTGCTTGTCTATTTCAGGCAGAGGCACAGAAGGACATTTTATTTTGGTTCTTTGTGCCTCTGTCTGAATACCGTCATTCAGCAGCGATAGGTAGGCTTCATGTATCTCCTTGCGCTGGCGTTTCAGGGTGACAATGTGCCTTCGGGTGAGTAGAATGCCCCATGTTGTCAGGCCGATGACTATCAGCAAGAGCAGTTTGGCCCACACCGTCTCCACAAACGCGGGTTTGGCAATGATGGTCAGCGTCCGCACATTGTCAACCCAAAGCCCGTCGCGATTGGTGGATCGGATGTGAAGCAGGTGGGTGCCGGGCGATATGTTAAAGAATGTGACAGAATGGTTTGTCTGGATATCCTTCCAGCCTCCCTTGTCGTCTATCTTGTAGGCATAGCTTACCTCACCGACTCTGTAGTCGAGAGTTGCAAAGTGTATGGTGATATCGCGGACAGATGGCGGCATCACGATTGTGTCGACGCCGTTTACGGCATGATTGACAGCTCCTCCAGCCAGTGAGACACCCGTCAGTGCAATAGGAGGCGCAAAAGTGCTCTTTTGGAGGTTGGCAGGTCGCGTGGTGATGGCTCCGTTATACAAGCCAAAAAGCCATTGCCCGTCGGGCAGCTTGACGGGAATGGCATCAGAGAATCGTAGCGGTTCCTGCCAGAAATAGTGGTTATAGCTTTCCGCGGCATTGTTGTCAGGGCTGAGAAAGATGAGTTGGTCGTTACTGACTATGAGTAGTTTGTCCCCATCTTCCACTACAGACAGGGCAACATCCGACGACAGCCCCGTCTGCCTGTTGAAATGCCGGAACACAAGGGTGTCGGCCAGTACGTTGTCGGACACCAGCATATTCACCCCGCCGCTTTCAGTCGAGACAAACAGTCGGCGGCGGCTATCCTCCATGGCCGACATGACCTCATTGCTGCTGAGGCTGGCACCTCGGGTGGCATCCTTGACGTGCCGTCGGAAGGTAATCTGACGGCAGTCGCTCCCTGCGATGTCGGCCACGATGAGTCCCTGGGTGGTTGAGGCCAGAAGGACATCGTTGGCAGTAATAAGGATATGACGCACTCTCAACCCTGCGTCTTTGGGCAGGCGAAGCCCATTGTCCTTGTGCAGGAACGTCGGCTTGTCTGCTTCGGGGTGCTCCACGCAGTTGAGCCCTCCATCGAAGGTTGCCACCCACAGCCGCCCAAGCCTGTCGATAGCTATGGAGTAAACGGCATCGTGGCTCAGCGAACGGCTGTCGTCCTCATGGTGGGTGAACTGCTCTATCGCGAAGCGTCCTCCAGCCATGTTACGTATGCGAAACAGCCCTTCTGGCTTGCTGCCCATCCAAAGAGTGCCGTCCGTGCCCTGGGCCATTCCATACACGGGAGCGCCAAACGCAGTGTGGCGGCTGTGAAGCTGGCCGTCACGGCCGAGGTAGCCCAGCAGATGGCTGTCGCGGTCGTAAAGGCGCACCGTGGCATCCTCCTTGTTGGCCACCCAAAGGCGTTGCTGTTTGTCCGTAAACAGGCAACGCACTTGCGTGGGGGACTCTTGGGCGAGAGTGGTGTATGTTGCCTGCCGGAATTCAAGGCGATATATACCGAACACGCTGCGAAACCAAACATCACCCACATTGTCAATAGTGCAGAAGTGTAAGTCCTTCATCACACTGCCGGGGGCATAAAATAGCGTTGGGCGTTCACTGCCAGAAGTGCGGTAGGACACGGAGCCGTCGCCACCGATGGTCCACTCCACACCATACTTGTCCTTGCACACCAGCCATTCCTGCCCTTGGCAGTCTTTGTACCTGTCCACGCGCCGGGTCAGCCGCTCGCCTACGCCACGGCGCAATGAATGTTTCTTCTGGTATTCCTCCTCCCAGTCCAACGTGGTGGCGCTGAAGCGACAACTGTTCACGTCGAACTTAAAAACCTTCCCATAGTCCACATGACACAGGATGTTGCCATCATCGTCAAGCAGCATGTCAGAGATGCGGTCTGAGGGCATGTCAACCCCATCGCCGTAGCCTGACTTGAAGTTCTCGAAGCGGTAGCCGTCGTAGCGGTTCAAGCCAGTCCAAGTAGAGAACCACATCACCCCGTTACGGTCTTGTATTATCTGGGAGACATGCCACTGCGCCGTGCCCGTGAGATTGTCCAGGTGAGTTACCCTACAAACGGGCTGTGCCATGGCCGCCAGGCCGCATACCGCAGTCAGAAAGGCGCATATCATGTGCCGAAACGTTACGCTCATTCTCTGTATTTTTACCATCTAAGTAGGGCTGCGGGGGTTCCCCCGCTTCCCCTTTAAGAACCGTGCATTCGACTTTCACCGCACACGGCTCGCGTATTTCTGAATTAATTCTCGTTCTAATTAATCGACTCCGTGCCTATTTAGGCTCTGCGTTTGAGAGGGCGCGTCAGACAGTTCATGTTCCGCCTTTGCGCGAAGTACTCGTCATGTTGTGGGGCGAAGGGGGTGGCTTCCACTCTCACCTTCGTGTAACGCGGCAATGGTTCAGTTTCTCTATCACATCAGCCTGCTTCCTCGACCGCATCCCATATATGATATCATGCGTCTTTTCTGTAAACTTCTTGAGGCTCTTTTCGCTCGGCTTTATCAGCAGTGTTCAAAGTTCTAACAGAATTTGGGATGGTGATTGAAGTAAGACTTGTGCAGCCAGCGAAAGCGTTATAACCGATCAGTTCCACCGAAAATGGTATTATCGTTACCATGTGTCCGACATTATCGCGGAATTTACCGGATTTCAGGTGTCGAAAACAAAGCGTAATGATAAACGCCATTTCCATAAATAGAGACAAGAGCAGAGCCAAACATTTTCGACTCAGTTGTTCAAACGAGTAGCACAACCTGCTAATGTCGTGGCAAAAATAAGCATTTTATCTGAAACCACCAAATAATTTATAGGAAAATTTATCGACTTGTCGATTTGCAAATAACGACAACTGTTCTTAGGTCGCCTCAATGCTCAACGACAATTAATGACCGTAAACGACAACTAAGGACAATGCCGATGCCGTGATTTTGTACCTTTGCAGTGGAAAAAGAAACTGATAGTCGCTTCGCGATAAACCGAAAAGTCGCGTTGCGATAAAGCTTCGCTAAAGATTAAAAGCACTTTGTGCTTAAAGAGCCGTCCGGAAGGTTCTTTATGCGCGAAGCGCTTTTAAGGCGAAGCCTTTTAACGCAGTTTTAGCGTGCAACGCTTTAAAGACGAATTGCGCTTTTTCAACCTATGAAATAGTTTGCCATAAGGGAGAGATTGTAGGCGTAGAGATAGACTACGAGGAACAGTAGGGCGAGGCGGACTGCGAGGAGGAGTCTGCCCTTTAGGCTGCGGAGTAGGTAGGCAAGGGCAATAGGGATGATGAAAATCCAGTGGGCTGTCATGATAAATGCCTCGTTGAGTCCGAAACCGAGGCCAATATGGATGAAGGCATCGAAAGCCACGCCTGTAGCAGCCATTCGGAAGAAGCGGGAACGGTAGCCGCAGGCCGTGCCGAAGAGGAATAGAACAACGATAAGTCCTTCGATGGCGTATGGCAGCCACGAGTCGTAGGTGACGATGACGGGACGGTTGCGCAGGGTGTCGCAGAGCAGGAAGCGTGGGTGGAGCTGTATTGGTTCGCCAAAGATGTTCTCGACGGTCGATTCGAGACGTGGTGTAGTGGCATCGGTCCACTTCATGAAGCCTTCGCCTTCCATAGGTTTTCCCTTGTGGGCGTTGCCCGGTTTCTGCTGGTTGGCAAGCCATCGCTCGTGTTTCAAGACTTGCATCTTATGGTTGAACACACGAGCTATGGTGGCACTGTCCTTCAGTTTAGTGGTGTCGCGGAATTGGGCATAGAGCTTTTCCCGCTCCTTTGCTCCCTCAGCACGCTGCTTGGCTTTCGCCTTCGCCTCGCGTGGCAGGGTGAAAGTCTCGTTCTCCCATGTGGCAAATCCCCACATCAGGGCGCAGGGAAGTATGATTGCAAGGAGAATGTATTTGGGGCGGAACAGGCTGCGACCGTTGACGAAGAGTGCGTCGATGTAGATCTTTATGCCGTTGCTGAGTGTGGTTCCTGCCGTGAAGATGAAGAGCAGGCACGTCTGAACGATGTTGAGCTTGCGACCGCGTTGAATGCACTTGCCACTGATGTAGAGTGCCATGAGAAGCAGGAACATGGAAGGTCCGAAATGGTCGGGAACGACAAACGACAGCAGAACGTAGGCAAACGAGAAAAGCAGGAAGGAGAGCAACGTGGCATCAATGCGACTGACGCCAATTATCTCACGGCAGATGCGATAGATGAAAATGAAACTGTAGTAGGCGAAGAACAAAAGTGGCACCATGACGACAATCTGTACGAGATTCATGCCTGTGATGGCGGTCAAGGCTTCATTGATGAGATGGAAGGGATAGAGGAAGAACGCAAGCAAAGGGTGACGAAACGGATTGTACGACGCATCCCAAATGGTGAGGACGGTGTAGGTGATGGGGTCGAAGCCCGACACTTGGAAATTCCACACAAACTGCTTCCACACAGCCTTGCCCGTAAGACTAAAGATGTGGAAATACTTGTTTACCACCATTATGTTGGCGATGCCGAAGAGGACAAGGGCAATGAGGGAAGGAATCCTTTCTTCACGTTTCACACGAAAAAGGGGAGTGAGGAGGGATGAATGGGGAGTGTGGAGAGATGAGTGGGAAGAGAGGTTTGTTCCTTCATCGGCATATGCCAGCATCTCGCGGTCGCCTCGACTGTCTCCATAGGCTATGAGGCGATAGGAATCGCGGTTGGGGTAGGCGGCAAGAAAGCGGACGACTTTTTCCTTTCCGTAGCAGTTGGGAGTGGAGAAACGTCCTGTGAGACAACCATCTGTGACTTCCACTTCTGTGCCAATGACTTCGATAGCCTGTCCCTCAAAAAACGGACGTACCCAATTTACTATGCTTGCGCTGACCACAACGACGTCGGCTTCTGCTTCTTGCAGTTGCGCAAGCTGAAGTGCCATGTCTGGCTTGATGATATGGTGGTGGGAGCTGGCGAAGCGTTTACAATGAGCATTGAACTCATCAATGCCCATGCCGCCGAAGAAATGGGAGAATACACGCTGTTTGGTCTTCCCGTTGTCGTAGAGCCTTAGGCGCATAAGCACTAACCATGGCAGACAGAGCATGAAGCCAAGAATCATGCGTGGAGTGCCAAAGACAAATCGGATGAACTCGATGAGAGTGTCACGGCTTGTTATTGTGCCGTCGAAATCGAAAGCGTATATAGTCTTCATTCGTTCTACAAATATATTATAACGACAAACGACAAAATCCAACCCAAGACAACCAACTGAATGAAATGGTCGGAAAGGACAAGGCGCGTGGGATCGCCGCTCTGCTCGTCAACTACGGTGAGCTGGATGTAACGGAGGAGTCCAAGGATGACGAAGAAGCTCGTCATGTAGAGGTTTTGACATTGGAAGCGTTCGACCACCTCGG
Organism: Prevotella sp.; assembly: GCA_051878735.1. Classification (GTDB taxonomy): domain Bacteria; phylum Bacteroidota; class Bacteroidia; order Bacteroidales; family Bacteroidaceae; genus Prevotella. The sequence continues at coordinate 11,563 of JBJEKR010000173.1, forward strand.
GCGATACGGTGTACATGATGTAACAGACAAGCATCACGGCTCCCGTGATGGTTATTGCCTGATTTATGAAGGTGAGGTTGTAGCGTATGGTGTTCTTGCGAGGTGCCTCGCCCGTTTCGTTCATTATCAGAACATCGTCGCGACGTTTGGCGAACGAGAGGAAGAGCGTGAGCAGGAATGTCATCATGACAATCCATCGGCTGAGGACTATGTCGGTGGCGACACCTCCGGCGACAATGCGCATGACAAAGCCCAATGCAATGATGCAGACATCGATGATGGCATGATGCTTTAACCAAAGACAATAGGCTGTGTTGAGAATAATATAGAAGGCAATGACACTTGCCACGAGTGCGTTGTTGATGATAAACGGAAGGATAAGTGAGACGACGGCGAGGACGGCGGCGATAATGTAAGCCTCGCCCTTGCCGACAAGTCCAGAGGCAATGGGGCGGCAGCACTTCTTTGGATGGCGGCGATCGTCTTCAACATCTATGATGTCGTTGAGGCAATAGATAGCCGAGGCTGCGAGGCAGAACGACACGAAAGCCACGAACGAGGCAAGCCAATCGGCAGAGTCGAAAAGACTGCCACCGAAAAACAACGGAATGAAAACAAAGAAGTTTTTCACCCATTGATGCGGACGTATTATCTTAATAATGTTTCTCAAACCTTTAACTCTTAATTCTTAACTCTTAATTCTTCTCTCCCCCTTGGGGGAGTCGGAGGGGGCCTCCGCTCTTAATTCTTAATTTTTAACTCTTAATTCTTCTCTCCCCCTTGGGGGAGCCGGAGGGGGCCTTAATTTCTCCCAACGGTGTCAGCAACTTGTGCAATAGCCATGCGAGGGGTAGGGTAATGGCGAGGGTGAGAAGGGCTGTCGGGAAATAACCAAGATGGAGTGGCTTCAGGTGTTTTAGTACGAACTCGACGTGAATGAGATAGAACTCAAGGCTCACGGTGCCGACAAACGAAAACGCCTTGCAGACAATGGAAGGAACGACAGAGAATAGACGGCACACCACAAGAGAGAGCGATATGCACAGCGGAATATATACCATTCGCTCAAGAAACAAGGGGAAGCGGTTGCGCAGACCACTCTCGAAATTGATGCAAACGTAGGCACTCAACACGAGAGTCAACACTACGACAATCCATGCTTCCGCATTGGCTTCGCGCTGCTCTTTTACCCATGCCCCTACGTTGATGCCAATGAGGAAGATGGGAATGCGACTGATGAAAATCTCGATGTGGCGCAGACTGAGATAAAGGCTCTGGTCGTAGCGCATCAACACGCAGAAAAGCATTGCCACTACGGGCAACCAACACCACGAACGCGAACGGTTGACAAGTGCCATGTAAGCGGGAGCAATGGTGTAAAGTGTCATTATGGCTGGTATATACCAGAAATGCAGTTCGTTATAGACAGTCCAAAAGTCGTGATAGAACGTGATGTTGAGGATAGTGTCGAGAAGTGGTTTCTTGCCGTCAATGAAAAACGGAACGAAATAAAGGCAGGCGATGATGAACCAAGCGGGATAGACACGAATGTAACGCCGCCAATAGAACTGCATGAGGCTTGGCTTCTTTGCCCAAGCAAACCACAAACCAATGCCGCTCAAGAAGAGGAAAACATCGACTCCAACATTGCCGCAACGACTGAGACAATAGGCAAACGTGTCGTGCCGCTGCCCACCGACGTGGAACAGCAGAATTGCTATCATGGCAAAGCCCATCAGCTCACCACGAAATCGGCTCAACTCAGCCCATTGCAATCTCCATTCTTCACTCTTCATTCTTAATTCTTAATTATTAACTCTTAATTTGTATTTTACATCTTCGGACTTTCAATCTTGTCCATAATCTGTTTTACAAGCCATGAAAAAGCTATTGTTGCTATGATGTAGAGCAGCAAACCGTCATAGACATCGCCGCGACGCGAGATAGGTATGAAAATCTTGCGTAGCAGCGGATGAATGACAAACATGGCAGCCGAAATGGTGCCAAACCACTTGAAAGTACTTAGCAGTGCGGAAGGCAATGTCTTTACAAAGCAGACAGCTGCAACGACGATGGCAAAGGGAACCCAAAGCCATGTATGGAACGAATAGCACCCCGCGACAATGGCAAGCGAGAGCATGGCAAAACGCACAAACCAATGGAAGCGCGTAACATCGACCATTTCCAACCTTACAAAGCGGGCGGCAAGCAAACCTGCACCGAAAGGCAACATTCCGCCAATGAAATTGTAACGCAGATAGTTCAGTTCGCTGCTCTCAGGCGAACAGCAGACCTGTAACAGCCAGCAAATGGCAATCATGCCAACGGTAAATCCCCAATGGCGACGGAATAGCAGCAGACGATAGACGATGTAAAGCTGTATCATCAAGCCAAAGAACCAGTAAGGTCCTGGCCAAATGACTTCGTTAGGCTCAGGAAGAAGATTGGCGAACATGCCAAACAATGCTATGACATTCTCTGCGGGATACGCTCTCGGTCCAATGGTCATATAGTCGATCACGATGAAAGCCGCAAAGCCTGGCACCATCATGCGCAACAGTTTGAGATAATGATAGCGAGTGAATCGCCATGCAGAAGGAGAAGGCTGGTCAAGGCGTGAAGGCTGCTCGTATTTCAACGTCAATCCAAAACCGCTGAGGAAAAGGAAGATAGGCACTCCATAGTGTCCGAAATAAGACAACAGTTGCACTGGCAACATCTCATCGATGCCTCCCGCAAAATAGTCGGCAAGCTGTTGGCTGCGCGACATGTAGAACTTGTATTCGTTCTCCCTAATGGCAAACCAAAGCCAGTGGCAGTAGTTGTGGAGCATGATGCCAAGAATGGCAATGCCTCGCAACGCATCACACTCAACTTTTGAAAGTAATGTATTATTTTTCAATCCTTTAATTCTTAACTTTAACTCTTAACTCTTAACTCTTAATTCTTAACTCTTAATTTTTAATTCTTAATTGACTTTCGTCGAACTTCGTTTCTTAATTCATCTCTCCCCCTTGGGGGAGCCGGAGGGGGCTTCTCTTAATTCTTAATTCTTAATTTTTAATTCTTAATTCATTATAGTCCACTTGTCCCTTCAGTATTCTCGGGCGTTTGGTGTCGTAGTCCTTCTCAAGAGGGTTGTAGTCGCTGCGGTATTCGGGGCAACTTATCCCTGCAAGATAAAGCAGCAAGTGGGAGAGATTGTCGGTCATGAAAGGCAAATCCTTGGCAGCCTTTATGCGTTTCACTATGTCTGGGTGGTTACGTCGGTATTTCTTTGAACACCATATCCAGAAAGGAACCTCAAACTCCTCGTGGGCAAGTCGGTAGTCAACTTCGGCAGAATGTTGGCGACCGAAGATAGGCTTTCCGTCGCCGAACGCCTCCTCGCCGTGGTCAGACATGTGTACCACCACAACATCTTCGTCCTCCCAGCGTTTGAGAAGCTCGTCGAGAATGTAGTCGTTGTAGAGCGTGGCATTATCATAGTCGGCGAGAATCATCTTGTTTCTATTATTTAGTGAAGGCCAATCGTAGTCCTTGGCGCGGTAACGCTTGTATTCCTTTGGATAGCGATAGCCGTAAGTCGTATGCTGTCCCATAAGGTGAATGATGGTAAGACGATTGTTGCCCGTCAGTTTCCTGTTGGGTATGGAGTCTTTCAGACGGTCGTATTCCATTATCATGCCACCGTCGAGACGGTGGAGCTTATCGTTTCGAATGTCGAATTGAGCTTTGCTCAGTGTTGGATTGTTGAGGAAGAAACCACCACTGAAATCATACACGGCCTCCTTAGCCTGCGGAAGGAATTGGTTGGTGATGAACGTGACGTAGTAGCCCGCTTTGCGAAATACTTCTGGGAAAAGCGGGTAGTCGCACCATTCACCACTGTCGCCAACGGCATGCAGCGAAAAGACGTTCTTAAACACAAAGCTCGTAAGATTCCAACATGACACGACATCGGAGAATACCGTCAGCTCGCCTTTCTCTTTGCGCTTCAGTTGTAATGGTGTCGTTTCGTAGTTGTAGCCGTAGAGCTGAGAATGGTGCTTGTTGTAGCTCTCGCCCATGATGAACACAATGTGTGGACTGCGAAAGTCGCACGAGTCAACGGTGACTTTTGACGTGCCTTCGATGAGTCGGTCAAGCTGTTTGGCAGCAAGCTCGTTGGCATAGATGCTGAAAGCAAAGCGATAGATGGGAAGGTAGAGCGTGGCGCGGTCCTTGCGTGTCAGTTCGTGTTCCACCTCGCCAATGTTCTTATATGACATCAGTCGTGCCGTTGCCTGCTTGTTGCCTGCTGTTTCCAACCAACCATTGATGAGGAGCCAGATGGACATTGCGCCGAGTATGCCTCCTGCAGCCGCACCGATGCTTACCTTCGCTTTTTCTGAGGGTGTCAGCTTTTTGTAGATACGTCCCCAACGACCTGTAAGTTTCCTGCGTATGGCGGGGTGGGTCTTGCGATGCGCCGAGTAAATGCTGCAACAGATGTGGACTATAAGTATTGCCAGCAAAAGTCCAACAGGCGAAAGGAGTACATCCCAGTCGAGATAGGAACTAAAGAAGTTCTTGGCCTCACTGCTGTTCGTCTCGCCTACGAGGAGGAGCATTGTTGGCGTGAGTGTCGATTTGAACTTTACAAAGCAGTACATATCGACGATGGAAACAGTGTAAAGTATTACGTATATTGCCGATCGTATCCAATTGCGCACTTTGCGTGGTATAAAGGACAGTATGAGGCATACGGCATAAAGGTCGAAGAACAACTCTATTGATGTGAGAGGGTAGGGCTTTGCACCGCGCATGTCGGGTACTTCGAGCATGCAACAGGCGTAGCCGACGAGAAACATAAACGTGAAGAAAGCAAAATTTATCCTAATGGGAAGCAGGGCCTTAGATAAAAGTCGCAGTGAAGAAGTCCAAAGCCTTTTCAGAAAAGAAGGCTTATAGTCTTCCATCATTTCGGCAACAACACTCGGAACAATTTCGCTGATGTCTTTGCCTTTTTGAATGCGTCTGCGAACCTCCGTACTGCTTATGTCATAAAGTGGAGTGTCAACAAGCCTTACTCTTGCGGGAAGTGTGGAGACATCGACAACCGCCCCCTGTCGTGGATAGATGACAATGTCGTAGTTTTCCGCTATTTCCTTACTGTTGCGCCATTGGTCAAAACGTTCCCAGTTGTCGGCTCCGATGAGTAGTGTGAATGTATCTTCTGGATATTCTTCCGATAGCTTCCTGAGGGTGTCATAAGTGTAGGAAGGACGAGGCATGTAAAACTCGAAGTCGGATGCCTTTATGTTCTCTTCTCCTTCGAGTGCCTTTCTTGCCATTTCCAGTCTAACGTACTCGTCGAGCAGCCCTTCTTGAAGCTTCAAGGGATTTTGGGGTGAGACCATAAGCCACACCTCGTCGAGTTTTGCCTCTCTCAGCAAATGCCGAGCCAAGGCAATGTGTCCATTGTGGATTGGGTTGAAAGACCCACCAAGAATACCTATCTTCATAAAACGAAATTGATGTATTTCGAGTTGTTGAAAGGCTACTTATGCTTCGACAAATCTTCTGATTATTTCGAGTGTCTCTGCTTTCGCCTTGTCAAGATCGTCGTTTACGACAATACAGTCGAATTGGTCAGCAAAACCAAGTTCGTATTCGGCTCGTGCTATGCGTTGGTCTATTACCTCAGGCGCATCGGTGGCGCGTGACTCCAATCTTCTGCGCAGCTCTTCTACCGAAGGGGGTTGGATGAAAATGCTGAGAGCCTTGTTGCCATAATGGCGCTTTATGTTGCATCCTCCCTTAACGTCAACATCGAACACTACATTCTGCCCTGCGGAGGTCTGCTTGTCAACCTGTGATTTTAGGGTTCCATAGAAGCGGTCGGTATAGACTTCTTCGTATTCGAGAAATTCGTCGTTGTTGATTTTTTGTCTGAATTCCTCTGGCGAGAGGAAGAAATATTCCACTCCGTTTTGCTCAGTCCCTCTTGGCTGACGGCTTGTGCAGGAGATGGAGAACGTCAACAGTAACTCCTTGTGTTCTGCCATGAGCCAACTTATTATTGTGCTCTTACCAGTGCCTGAAGGGGCGGAAAATATGATTAGTTTGCCCATGATTTTTAAAATTAAGAATTAAAAATTAAGAGTTAAAGCCCCCTTCGACTCCCCCAAGGGGGAGAGAAGAATTATGAATTAAAAATTAAGAATTCTTTTGCAAACGAGAAGAGAGCCAAGTTCGCTTGAGCTATCACTCATTAATTTCCCATTAATTACAACGCATTAAGGACTTGTTCCTTGATTTGTTCAAGTTCGTCTTTCATCTTCACTACGATGTTCTGCATCTCAGCTTGATTGCTTTTTGAGCCGGTAGTGTTAATCTCGCGTCCCATTTCCTGAGCAATGAATCCAAGTTTCTTTCCAACTCCATGCCCCTCCTCGTTCATCGTCTGACGGAAGTAATCCAAGTGGTTGGCAAGGCGTTGCTTCTCTTCGCTGATGTCAAGTTTCTCGATGTAGTATATCAGTTCTTGCTCCAACCTGTTCTTGTCGTATTCCACCTCAGGAATGCTTGAAAGACCATCTACGATACGCTGGCGAATCTTCTCCACTCGCATCTTCTCGTAAGGCTCGATGTCTCTGAGCAGTGCTTCAATGTTGTCAATCTTTTCTGCGAACTTTTTGTGGAGGGCAGCTCCCTCCTGACTACGAAAGTCAACAAGTTGTCTGAGTGCAACCTCGATGGCTTTGTTGGCTGCAGTCCATTCCTCGTCGGAAAGCTCCTCTACTTCTGTTCTTGCGATGACGTCAGGCATCTTCAGTATGGTAGTGAAAATGTCTTGAGGCTCAGGAATTCCGGTCTTTGAAACAATGTCGACAATCTGCTTGTAGTAGTTCTGCATCAGTACCGTATTGATGGGAATGGCTTCAGTTGTGGCTTCCTTTTCTATCCACAGGCTGAAGTCAACCTTGCCTCTTTCCAATATCTTAGCTATTGTCTGACGTATTTCCATCTCTTTCTCGCGGTAAAGAGGGCATATTCTTGCCGTCAAATCTAATGTCTTGCTATTGAGCGACTTCACCTCGACATAAATTTTTTTGTCTCCGTATGCAACGACTGCTTTGCCGTAGCCTGTCATCGATTGTATCATATAGTAATTGATTTAATTATGTAATTTCGGTGCAAAAGTACAATAAAAGAATGAGATTTCAAAAGAAAAGGCAAAATTTCTGCTTGAGTCTTTCCTTCTCGGTTTCATTTTTTTGTAATATGTTGGTTAATTGGTAAAAACTATCAATCTTTACAAGATTGGGATGCTCGAATTCTTCCATTTGTTCTAATGCCCATGTGGTATGGAACGGAATGTGTATAGCCTTCATTCCAACCTCTAATGCAGGAGCTATGTCGCTCTTGAACGAGTTGCCAATCATTACCATGTCTTCTGCCGAGCAATTGTTCTGTCGGCATAGTCGAAGATACTCCTCACAGGTCTTTTCGTCGGTTATCACCATGTCGTCAAAAAAAATGGATAGTCCTGAACGTTTCATTTTGTTTTTTTGGTCGATGGCCTCACCCTTCGTGAAGACTATCATTTTCATGTTGGTGTCTTTTCGCAATGTTGTTAGCGTTTCCACGACTCCTGGCAGTGGCGTCCCTGGCGTGGAGAGAAGCCATTTGCCCAATTTGATTATCCTTGATATGGTGTCGTTGTCGATTTCGTTCTTCGACACTCTGATGGCATTCTCTATCAACGACATTGTGAACGCCTTACAGCCAAAACCGAGCAACTCCATGTTGCCGCGTTCTGTTTCCAGTAGGCTATTGATAACGCTCTCATTGTCTGCCCAAGGCTTCAACAAACGACAATATTCTCTCTGCACATGTTCAAAATGTGATTGGCAATCCCAGAGAGTGTCGTCGGCATCGAATGTCGCTACCTTGATTCTCCAACTTTCAGTCTTTGTAGTCATATCAATCGTTTTGTCATACACCTCTCTCTGCCCAGTCGCCACGGTCGAGGTTTCTATATCCTATGGCTTCTGCAAGATGTGGCGGTCTAACTTCAGCAGAGTTTTCGAGGTCGGCAATGGTGCGTGCCACTTTCAGTATTCGGTTGTATGCACGTGCACTGAGGTTGAGTCTGTTCATTGCCGTGCGCAGGAGGTTTATGCCTGCTTCGTCGGGTGTGGCATACTGATGAATCATTCGCTCCGTCATCTGTGCGTTGCAGTGAATCTTAGGAATATCCTTGAATCGCTCTTCCTGAATCTTTCGTGCCGCCATCACCCTCTTTCGTATTGTCTCGCTTGGTTCGCCAGGCTCTGCCTTTGATATTTCCTCGAAGGGTACAGGCTGTATTTCGCACTGAATGTCTATTCGGTCGAGTAGTGGACCGCTAATCTTGTTCATGTAGCGCTGTATCTGACCTGGCGTGCAGACGCATGAGTGTGTCGGGTCGCCATAATATCCGCAAGGACAAGGGTTCATCGATGCCACGAACATGAAAGAGCAAGGATATTCTATCGTGTATTTCGCTCGACTAATGGTTATCTTGCGGTCTTCAAGTGGTTGACGCAGAACCTCAAGGACGCTGCGGTTGAATTCTGGAAGCTCGTCGCAGAAAAGCACGCCATTATGTGCCAATGAAATTTCGCCTGGTTGCGGATTCGTTCCTCCGCCTACAAGTGCAACTTGTGATATAGTATGATGGGGAGAACGGAATGGACGTTGGGAAATCAGCGAGATGTCGCGGCTCAGTTTGCCTGCAACACTATGAATCTGCGTCGTCTCTAAACTCTCAGACAACGACAGAGGAGGTAAAATGGAAGGAAGACGTTTCGCCAGCATCGACTTTCCGCTTCCTGGCGGTCCTATCATGATTAGATTGTGGCCTCCTGCAGCTGCCACCTCCAATGCTCGTTTTACACTTTGCTGCCCTCGCACGTCAGCAAAGTCGAAATCGAAGTTACTCTGCTGTTCGTAGAATATCTTTCTTGTATCAAGATTCTCTGCTTCTGCCTCTCCACCATTTAGAAACTTTATTACTTCAGCCAATGTTTCCATACCGTAAACATTGACGTTGTTTACTACTGCCGCTTCACGTATGTTTGCCTTTGGTACGATGAGTCCCTTGAATTTCTCGGCTCTGGCCCTAATGGCGATGGGGAGTGCTCCTTTTATAGGTTGCAGGCGACCATCAAGGCCAAGTTCACCTATGAGCATGTAGTCGGCAAGACGGTCACTGTTTACTTTCTCGTCGCATGCCAATATTGCCACGGCTATGGGTAGGTCGTAGCCACTGCCTTCTTTCCTGATGTCGGCTGGTGCCATATTGACAGTAATTTCGGCTATAGGAAATCTGTAACCGTTGTTTTCCATCGCAGCGGCAATCCTGTCACGGCTCTCCCTGACGGCATTGTCTGGCAATCCCGTTAAGTGGAATATTATTCCGCGTGATCTGTTTACTTCCACCGTGACTACTGTTGCATCAAGTCCATTGACTGCGGCGCAATATGTTTTGACGAGCATGGGATTGTGAAGAATTAAGAGTTAAAAATTAAGAATTAAAAATTAAAGCCCCTTCCGGCTCCCCCAAGGGGGAGAGAAGAATTAAGAAACGAAGTTCGACGAAAGTCAATTAAAAATTAAGAGTTAAGAATTAGGGCGTTCGCTACTCTTTTTTCAGCAACTCTTTTATTTTCTCATCCAGCTTGTCGGCTCTCAGATTTCGTGCAATAATCTTTCCGTTGGCATCGCAGACGATGTTGCCGGGAATGTTTGCAATTGAGAGAGTCTTTAGTACTGGAGTGTCCCACATGTTGCCGTTGCAGATGTTGCTCCATTTTATCGAGTCGCTTCTGACACGCTTTCGACATTCATTGATGTTTGCGTCAAGGCAGATGCTTACTATGGCAAGGCTGTTGCCGTAGTCCTTCTTCTTACGCTCTAACATTCGTTGAATGCTCTGACTCTCATAGTTCCATGTTGCCCAAGTGGTGATGATGTTCAGTTTCCCTTTCAAGTAGCTGTTGTTTACTGTTTTACCATTGATGTCAACAGCGGAAAACTTAGGCAGTTTGTCGCCCACCTCAATGTTCTGCTGCTGTGACAGCTTCTTTGCCAAGAGGTCGATGCGGATGTTTTTCCTGTCAGCCTTTGCCATCAGTGTTGCCAACTTGGTGGCTTTCGTATAGTCGGGTTGTTGGGCTTCTATGAAATATTTTCTAAGCAGGTAAGCGCTTATTGGCGATAGTGGATTCTCGTTAATGAATTTTTCTGCCTCGCCTTTCACTTCTGGAGGCGTGAGACGATTGACCATCATTCGCCATTCGGTCATTTTCTCGTTTGTCTCCGTACCTTTCACTTCAAGCTCTTTCAAGTGAGAAGCGTCGCCTTTTATGGTGGCTGTCGCACCTGACTCTCCGAAGACAACCTGCTCAGAATAGTTCGGAAAGACAATGACGAAAGTTGCTGGCTCATCTAATCTCGTCTCGTAGTTGAAGCGTCCTTGACTAACCTTTATGGTGTCGATTCTTGCTCTGTTCTCATCGGGACTGTAGATATAGAACTCACCCTGATTGAAGTTCCTCAGACGACCTTCAATGCGGAAGTATCCGCTTGGTGCGCCACACGACACTGCAATCAGGGTGAGTAATATATATCCAATGAATTTCTTCATTATGACATTTTAGAGAGTAATGAGAATTACTTGCTTACGTTTATCAGCTCAAGGTCGTTCTCTGCATACTTGGCAAAAGAAGAGTCCTTGATGATGGCCTTCTTCAGAGCTGCTGCTGCGTCAGTGTTCTTGCCAAGGCGAGCGTTGAGTATAGACTTAAGATACTCTGTTGTAGCATCGCCGTTCTTGATATTGTTCAATGTGGCATTTGCTGCGCTGTAGTTCTTGTTGAGAATCTGAGCCAGGGCTGCGCTGTTGCTTACAACCTTTGCAAAGTTCTGGTCTGCCTGAGCATAGTTGCCCTTCATCAGGTTGAGGTTGCCGAGAATCTCATTGATGCCGTTAGCATTGGCTCCCTTGGCAATGTACTGCTCTGCTTCGCTAACTTTGCCTGATGCCAAGGCTGCAAGACCGAGGTTGGCATTTGCGTCAGCGTTTGTCGGGTCAACCTTCAGAGCCTGCTGTGCATAGCTCTTAACACTGTTTAAGTCACCTTTTGCATAAGCCAGAGCTGCAAGATTGTTGTATGCACGGGCGTCGTTGTAAAGTTCAGCAGCCTTCTTGAAATATGCTTCCTTCTGTGAGGCATTGTCGGTGAGTGTTGAGGCATAAAGCAACTCCTCTACGCTGAGCTGTGTGGCATCGTCGTTGAACTGTGCAACAATCTGCTCGTCGCTGCGACCGATAACCTCGTAGTTCAGTGTAAGGCGTGCACGACGAAGTTCTGGAAGAATACCGTCGGCCAGCTCACGGAATACAGCGCTCATGTTCTTTATTTGCTGCTCACGCTCCTCAGGATCGTTGTACATTGAGAGAACGCGGAGAATAACGTCTTTGTCCTGAATGTCAGATACCTTAACCAGCTCCTGGAAGCCTTCCCAGTCCTGAGCGGTGTACTGAGCATCGATAGGAGCCTCTACGTTTGTCTGCTTCAATGTCTGCTTAACGTATTTCTCAGTGTTGTCCTGACGGCTATATGCGAGCTTGTTGTTGAGACTCACACCACCATCAGGTGAAGCGTATGCAGAAACCTCAACGTTCTTCAAGTTCAGGCCTTCCTTGTCTGCATTGATTTTCTTCAGAAGTTCAACAAACTCTTTAACTGAGTTGTTCGCGAGTTCTGTCTTGCGGATTGTTGCTTGCTGGATGAGGAACTTGATGTTTGCATCCTGCTTGTGCTCAATAATGCGCTGGTAGGCGTCTGGAGCAAGACTTGCCTGTGCCTGCTTTACAGTGCGCTTGCTGAGTTCCGATGTGGCTATGATACCATTGGCAACCTTTACGGCTGGAACATCAACCTTCTTCTTGCCAATGTAAGCGTCAAATGTCAGATAAAGCTCGCTCTTCTGCATTTCTGGCACATACTGGAAGTTTGTCTTCATAGTGTAGTTGCCGCCAACCTTGTATGAGATGGTCTGGTCGTTGCCTTCGACCTTCTCGCCCTGGAATGTGGCACCAGCACCCTGCACTGCCTGACCTTCAAAACGAAGCTCTGGGATAACGGTCACAGTAGCCTTCTTCTTCATGTATTTCTCTGGGAACATTCCGTTAATGGTTGCAGGAACCTGACCCGCAGTTGTCTCTAACGGATTTGGATCAACAGTGAAATAATCTGAAGAGAGTGCTCCAAGCTTTGAGCACGACGACAGCACCACCATTGAAGCTGCCGACAAAATCAATAAATTTTTCTTCTGCATCTTTGTTATTAAGTTAATTAAATGATTTGCGCAATTTAGAATTTGATGCAAAGGTAATAAAAACTTTTTTAAGTTGGGAAAAAGTATGCGCTTTTTATGTTATATTAACTGATATGTGCCGCGAGCGGGACTCGAACCCGCACAGCCATTACTGGCCAAGGGATTTTAAGTCCCTCGTGTCTACCAATTCCACCATTGCGGCAGCAATGTGCTTCGGTAATGTTTTGTACGATAATTTATAAAAGACCAAAGCCATGAGCGGAAAACGGGACTCGGACCCGCGACCCCAACCTTGGCAAGGTTGTGCTCTACCAACTGAGCTATTTCCGCTTTTTGCGACTGCAAAGGTATCATTATTTCTTTGAAAATCCAAAAGAAAACCTAAGCCATACATCGCTTTTTAAATCTTTTAACGTTTCATGCCCTTAGTTGTGTACTTGCAGAATTGTTCCATTGCATTGCACATGGTATTCCTTCAGTCGCTCACCGTCGTTGGAGATGCCTGTGGTCAGGCTGTATTCCCTCTTGCATTTTCCACATTCCACTGATTGTCCGTTGGAAGTCCATGTCAAGGGGTGACTGAGGGTTGACGTATTGTCTAAACAGTAGGGACACTGGCGGTCGTATGCTCGCCACTCTCCAAACGTAGTGCAGCCGACAATCAACTGGCCGTTGGCTCCCATGTTGTCGTAGCTGATACGATTGTTCTCTATCTCTGTTGTCAGTGCAATGTCCTCGTCGCCGTCACCATTGTTGGGGTGCACCCTCAGATGATTCACACCTGCTTTCTTCTGCACCTCCACCCAAACGTAAAGCCCTGGATTGTCGAGTACTCGCGAGAGTATGCTCGTAGGATGATAACTGACGTAGAACGTGAAGTTGCACGGATATTCCGTAGAATAGCGGTAGCCGTCCGATGTGCATGCTATAAGCGCCAATGCGCAAGCAAAGGCGCTTATGGTACACCTAATGATTTTACTCTTCGCCAATAAGTCTATTTTCAGCATCAATCATGCGATTAAAGTTGAAACCTTCTATAGTGCTGTCCATCAGCTTAACAATCTCGTCGTTCATAAGGTTGCCGATGCTGCCTTCGTGGGTGTGATGAATGTTCTTGTTTGGCGTAAATTTGCCCGCCTCAATGTCAAGGCCCACCTTCTTGTATGCGTCGCGGAATGGCATGCCCGCGGCAGCAAGGCGGTTGACTTCCTCAACGGAAAACATCGGGTCATACATCGGGTTATCAAGAATGTGCTCGTTAACTTCAATTTTATTGATGATGTAGGCTGCCATCTGCAGACAGTCTTTCAGTTCGCCAAAAGCAGGAAGGAACACTTCTTTTATTATTTGCAAGTCGCGGAAGTAGCCCACAGGCAAGTTGTTCATTATCAACGTTATCTGCTGCGGTAGGCTTTGCAGTTTGTTCGACTTTGCCCTTATCAGTTCAAACACGTCGGGATTCTTCTTGTGTGGCATTATCGATGAACCCGTGGTACACTCCTTCGGCAGTTTGACGAATGAGAAGTTCTGGCTGTTGAACATACAAGCGTCGAAAGCCATCTTTGCCAGTGTCCCGGCTATTGTAGCAATGGCGAAGCCCACGTTGCGTTCCATCTTGCCACGTCCCATCTGAGCATAAACTACGTTATAATCCATTGAGTCGAAGCCCAACAGTTCCGTCGTCATGGTGCGGTTCAGAGGGAACGACGACCCGTAACCGGCGGCAGAGCCGAGGGGGTTGCGGTTGGTCATGCGGTAAGCTGCCTGAAGAAAGAGCATGTCGTCGGCAAGGCTCTCAGCGTATGCGCCAAACCAAAGCCCAAAGGAGCTTGGCATTGCCACCTGCAGATGCGTGTAGCCAGGCATCAACACCTCTTTATATTGATTGCTCTTCTGTATCAGTTCGTCGAACAGAATCTTCACCTCGTCGGCAATGTCCTTCAGTTCGTGGCGAGTGAACAGTTTCAAATCTACAAGCACCTGGTCGTTGCGTGAACGTCCGCTGTGTATCTTCTTTCCGAGGTCGCCAAGTTTTTCGGTCAGTATCATCTCCACCTGCGAGTGAACGTCCTCAACGCCGTCTTCAATTACAAATTCGCCTTTGTCAGCCAATTTGTATATGTCTCTCAGTTCGGCAAGCAATGGCTGCAACTCGTCAGCTCCAAGCAACCCAATGCTCTCCAGCATGGTGATGTGCGCCATAGAGCCGAGCACATCGTATTTTGCCAAGTACAGGTCCATCTCACGGTCGCGTCCCACCGTGAATCTCTCTATCTCCTTGTTTATCTCAAAGTTCTTTTCCCAGAGTTTCATTCTTTTGTTCTAAATAAAATTATATGGCAACATGCACAGCATGTCGGCAAACAGGTCGATGCCTTTCTCCAACTTAGAGCCGACCATCATCTTTATCATTGGGTTTAGGTCAGCTTTGAGCGTGACACGCATTTTCGATGTCGTGTCGGTTACTGGCAACACTTGAATCCACAAGTTTGCCTCTATCGGCGACTTCTCCGTTTGAAACTTTACGCATCTGTCCTGTTCGCGCTCCACTATGGCCAAAGCCACTTCGCCAACCATTGGAGCGGGGAATGCCACGCGGTCGGAGGTCAAGGTCATGTCCTTCAGTTTCTCGAGTTGTGAAGGGTCTTGTCCCGCTTCGCGCAACTTCTTTTTTATCATCTCATTGTTCTGCGCTATCTCTATCATCGGTCGCAGCCTTTCCAGGTCACTAAGCACAGCATAAACGCGCTCTACCGGTGCGTTTACCTGTTTTACGCTACTTTCGTATTTTGCCATTGTGTTATTTGGGTTTACAAGTTGACGGGTTGACAAGTGAACAAGTAATATGTCAATTCCGTACTGTCGCTGACTATCACCTCGTTAACTCGTCAACTTGTCAACTCGTCAACTTTAACAATTAATTATTCCATGTGTCTGGTGACTTTCGCCATTCTGCTAATACGGCTAGGTCCTCCTCTTTTATATATCCTGTCTTTGCTGCAATTTCCGTCGTGTGCTCATAGTCGGAAAGTGTGACTAAACGAACGTTGGCAGCCTTGAAAGCCTCTTCAGCAACGGGGAATCCGTAGGTGTAGGAAGCTACCATGCCCACCACCTCGAAGCCAGCCTTGCGAAGTGCATCGACAGCCTTCAGCGACGAACCTCCAGTAGAAATAAGGTCTTCCACCACCACCACTTTCGCACCCTCTGGTATGGTGCCTTCTATCTGGTTGCCCATGCCGTGGTCTTTTGGCTTCGGACGCACATAGCAGTATGGCAATAGCAATTCGTCGGCAACAAGGGCACCCTGTGCTATGGCTCCTGTAGCCACGCCTGCCACGGCGTTTGCCTCTGGAAACTCTTCGTGGATGAGGTGAACTAGTTCTTGCTTCACAAACGAGCGCAGTTCAGGATAGGCAAGCGTCTTTCGGTTGTCGGTATATATGGGTGATTTCCAACCTGAAGCCCAAGTGAAAGGCTCTGAGGGCTGAAGCTTTATTGCCTTAACGTCAAGCAGCTTCTTTGCGAATAATTGCTTTATTGATTCCATAATTATGCTGTTTTTGTTTTCTTCCGTTTGCAAAAGTAATAAGAAAAAATGAAACCTCCAAAAAATCTTCCATCAAAATTACTTTCATCCCCCACTGTGGGGCAGGGGGACTTCTGCCCTCATCATTCTTTGCCGACCATACATGTCGCAACGCATCTCAATATCCGTGAATCCATCTGCCTCTAACATCAGCGTCAGCTCCCGAACGAATCCCGAATTCATCTCGAAGAAAAGCCGTCCGCCTTTCCGCAGTGTTTTGGCAGCGTAGCGAGCTATTGCCCGATAGAATTTCAGCGGGTCATCGTCGGGAACGAAGAGCGCAAGATGA
The DNA here is from genome assembly GCA_051878735.1 of Prevotella sp. GTDB lineage: Bacteria > Bacteroidota > Bacteroidia > Bacteroidales > Bacteroidaceae > Prevotella. Next base: position 27,816 of record JBJEKR010000173.1, read on the forward strand.
GGCTCATGTTCCAGTACGTTTGCCTTCATTTCAGCCTTCTCATTCTCGCAGATGTATGGTGGATTGCTTACAATGATGTCCCATTGCCTTTCGTCGGTCGTGGGTTGCAGAATGTCGTGACGTTCCACGCTCACTGCCGCTTTTAGGTCGCGCGAGTTTTCCTCCGCTGTCGTCAAGGCCTCGTCTGCTATGTCCCATGCCGTCACCTTGGCTTTGGTGTTCAAGGCTACCGTAATTGCAATGCATCCGCTTCCTGTACCTATGTCCAATATTTCGTCGCCTTCCTTCGCTTCCTCGGCTATCCAGTCGCAGAGCTCTGCTGTCTCAGGGCGAGGAATCAGCACGCCCTTCCTCACAGTGAAATACCTGTCGGCAAACAAGGCTTTCCCGACCACATATTGCACTGGCTCGCCCACTGCCAATCTGTCTATGGCTTGCCTTACGTCCCTCCGGTGTTCCTCCGTTGCTCCTCCGTTGCTCCTCCGCTCTTCCTCCGTTGCCCTTTCGAAATCTCTTCCGTTGTAAAGGTCAGCAAGAGTGAAGCCACAAAAGTCTTCGAGAAAGACTCTTGCCACGGCACGCGCCTCTCGCTCGTCATACAGCTTTTCCCCCGACTTGTCGGTTGCGTCAGTCAACAGCTTGCAAAGTTCCTGATAAGTCATTTTTTTGCTTTTAGAACTGCAAAATTACTACAAATATTTCTTTTATTCGCATTTTTATTGTAATTTTGCAGAAAAAGTAGATGAAACAAGCTCCCATCGTTATACCGGAAAACTGTCATGAAGTGCTTCTTCATGCCTGTTGCGCCCCCTGTTCATCGGCAATAGTCGAATGGCTGTTGAACAACGACATTCGCCCCACTATATTTTATTACAACCCCAACATCTACCCGTTGGAGGAATACGAGATACGCAAGAACGAGAGCAAACGCCACGCCGAGAGTCTTGCCATACGTTGGATAGATGCCGATTACGACCACCAGCAGTGGCTCTGCTCAGTTAAAGGTTTGGAGCAGGAGCCTGAACGTGGAAGCCGTTGCCAACTCTGTTTCCGCTTGCGTCTCCATCAGACAGCCATTGAAGCACAACGACTTGGCATAAAATATTTCGCTACCACTCTCGCCTCTTCCCGTTGGAAAAGTCTTGAACAAATCACCATTGCCGGCGAAGCTGCCGCCCAAGCCGTCTCCACTCCCGAATCTCCCGTCGTCTTTTGGGCGCAGAACTGGCGCAAGGGCGGACTCCAGGACCGCCGCAACCAACTCCTCCGCGAATACAACTTCTACAACCAACTCTACTGTGGCTGCGAGTTCTCCATGCCTTAGGATCGTTGGTGCTACTGTCATTTTGGATAAATGCCAATTAAAACACAATCCATAATCCAAAACGTCACCTGTAGTTTAACTATTTAGGTTGACATACTTTTTTGAGACTGTATTCCGGGCGATCATTCATCGAATTCATGTTATTTTATTTGTCTAACTGACTCTCCGTGAAGGCGTCGGCACGATGTCCCATCAAGTGGATTTGAGAATAGTCATTGTCGAAGGCAGCCAACTTCTCGGGCGTGAGGCGCAGGGATGAGGTCTATAGAAATTTATCCCCACTAATTTTCTACAGACCCATAATGAAACCTTCAAACTTTTGCGGCATAAAACGTGAAAGGCGGCTTTGCAGCCACCACCTTTCGGGGATGTTTTTTATAAATATTGATGAAGGGGAATCTCTACAATGACTCTATTTCATCTTTACTTAATCTCGTAATGGCGGATATTTGGGCAATATCCATACCATTTGCCTTCATAATCTTTGCGGAAGATATTATAATATCGCTTTGTTCTGCCAACTGCTTCTCGTTCTCAGCCAACTGCTTGTCTTGCTCAGCCAACTGCTTGTCTTGCTCAGCCAACTGCTTGTCTTGCTCAGCCAACTGCTTGTCTTGCTCTTCTATTCTCTTGTCTCGCTGCATGATGGCCGTGTCGCGGTTTTCTATGGCAAGGAAATATTCATCCTCAACATTCATGTCCTGCCTGAGTTTGGCATCTGCGGCTGCTGCGAGAAGGCGATGGATGATATGCATCATCTCATCATCGCCGGCATATTCACACTCGTCAATGTTCATAACTTGACGATTATGCTTGTCTTTACGGGTTTGGTCAAAAACACTCAGAACTTTTTCAAGACGGTTGTTCACATTGCCATGAAGACGTGGTATCTGTACTATTATGCTGTCATGTACAAGACTCTCCACAAAGGGGTTTGGCAGGCCTTTAGTCACCTCCCTTCCCTCATAATCATACGATTTATGGTTGACATAAAGAACAGGCTCTTCAATGTCACCCACTTTATGTCCAAGAAGATAAACAGTTACCATAGGTATTCCATACCCCATGGGATTATCCTCTTTCTGCATGTTCTCAGGGTTGGCATACTGGGCACCGAGATATTGGCGGAAACGCAATGTCTCTGTTTCAAGCCATGTTTTCTGCAACTCGATAAGCACTAAATGAACGCTTCCATCAGCTTCCTTTATCTTAGCTCCAAAGTCTATTCGGAACATGGAAATTTTGTCTCTACGTCCGTTAGTATATTCATGTTTTCTAACTTCTGCCTCAACGACCTCCTTTTTAAGGAGTGCGGACAGAAGCGTTTTAACGATCCTCTCGTCTTCCATCAGATATTTGAAGACGATGTCGTAAATGGGATTGGCGATATGCAACATGACTTTTCCTTTCTTTCTAAGTACTATTTGTGCGCAAAGATAGCCATTAATTCTCAATTATCCAAACTTTGCAGCAAAAAAGTGAAAGGTGGCGACATTGCTGCCACCACCTTTCGAGGTTGTTTTCTTATATTATCTCATTAAGTTTATCTTCTGGTAAATGACGTTTTCTTGCTACCTTCAAGTCTTTCTTATACTGCCCTGTAATGATAATTGTCCTCATTCTGAAACAGCATTAAGATAATCCTCGTAGGTGGGACAAACCGTAACATTTCGTTTCTCTTTAGCGTCCTTTATTGCCTTCAACGTTTTTTTTCTTGTATTAGACTTTGATGTCTCAACTTTGAATACACCAAGAGAAAGCAAAAAATCTACTGTCTTTTTTGCTAATTCATTCCTTTCGTTGTATGTTAATAATATTGTAGTCATGAGCCATTAAAATTTGTAACTAAAACGATTCACGCTGCAAATATACAAAGAAAAGACGAATATTCCAAACTTTGCAGCAAAAAAGTGAAAGGTGGCGGCATTGCTGCCACCACCTTTCGAGGTTGTTTAATATGCTTATAGATGAAGGGGAATCTCTATTTGAACTCGCATGTTCCCTTAGCAAAATTAATGTATGCCTTCTGACCAGCAGAAACATTGACACGAGCCTGATCGCCACCACGACCACGATATTCAATCTTGCCATCGAAAGCAACAAACTCCGTCATCCACCAGTCGAAGCCTTCAAACTTCACACACATACGTACTTCACCATCGCTACTGAATGCAGGTGATACGAACTCGCCGTTTTCATCTGAAGGAATAGTAAAGATGTTGTCGGAGCTTATTGACCAGTCATTAACAGGAGCAACACTACCTACCAAATAAACCTCTGGCTTATAGACATTGAGCTTGCGCTCTGCGCCATTTACGATGTGGAGGAGATACCAACCTGCCTTGCCTGCAACAAGATTTGTTCCATCAACGGTAATGTTGGCACCAGCTGCATCATTTACAGCGGCTTCGCCACCAAAATCACCGCCCCAGTCTGCCTGTGGAGCAAACTTGAACTGTTCACCTTCATGTAGATAGATAACTGTCCAGAAATCAGAATCTGATCCATAACATGGAGTCATTGGTAACCATGTCCCACCCCAATTATAGTTACTACCAGTCATGAACAAATCCTGATGAACCTCAGATATACTATAAGTGTAGTTAACAGGATCAAGAGTGAAGCAATACTTGCCGCCAGTTTCAACCTGCCAACTGTTACCTGAAGTAGGATCAAGTCCCATAAAGCCAGACATGGCTGTTGAACCATTCTTTTCTGCTCTATAAAGAATATTCCAATCTTGAGCATCAACAGCTGATTGAGGAGCAAAAGCAAACCATTCCCCATCACCGACTTCAATTGATACAGAATATGTACCATCACCATTAGGAGACATTGGTGTTGGAGAAGCAAGATTCCAACCATTGTACCCTCCGATATAATAATAACCGCTCTGAGCCTCCTTGTGGCAAGCAGGTATAACATCTGCTGGTGTATATCCTACTGTGACTGCATTACATTGTGTTACTATACTTTCACCGTTTGTCAAATCTACACCTACTTCTGTAGTAAGTTCCAAATCTCTCTTTACATACGCAAGACTATTATAAGCCAAACGCACGACAGAGTCCAACTGGTTGATGTTTACAGAAACAGAATTATCTGTCTGAACAAAAGGAACATCAAACGCTCCATTAACCTTAAGACTATTGAATCTTACCCCAGCCACTTCTGCGGCATTGTCTGTAGATACATAATCAATCAGTTTAACACTTGCATCATCAGCATAACTCTCACGTTTGATGTCTGCTGTAGAGGCTGCCAATTTGGTTGAAAGCGTTCCATTAACATCTTCTGGTGAATTTGTCAACGGGTTAGCCCAATCCTTAAAATCTTCATTACATGATGCTACAACCAACGTTGCGGCTGCAACAAATGAATATAATAATACTCTTTTCATTTCTTTATCTTTTTTATTTATCTTCATGCCGCCGAAATGACGGAATGAAGAATAGTACCTGATATCAATTCTCAAGATGTCCTGTACCCTTAGTGAAGTCTAAGTAGATATGACCACCAGGATTACCCTTCTGTGAATATCCTTGATCATAAGACTCCTCCCAATTGTTTGGCATATCCTTATCACGATAGAATATGTTGTTATCGCCATCAAGAGTAAACTCTGTCTTCCACCAGTCAATGCCACAATCAACGGCAATACGTACCTCGCCGGAATCTGTGAATGCTGGAGAAACCCATTCGCCATTTGCATCTGCTGGAGCAGTGAATCGATTTACATCATTCCATTCCCAAAGTCCGCCACCAGTTGCGCCGAACAAGTAAACCTTTGCTTCTGAGAGAATTAGTGTGTAAGTAACTTTATCGCCCGAGACTTTAGTCTTTACGACAACTGTATACCAACCTGCTATTGCATTCTTCATATTGGTTCCATCACCCTGGCTAATCTGACCAGAGGTTGTATCATCACCAAATGTTACGGCATCAAAACCACGGTCTTCACCCCAAGAATCCTTTGGAGAAAGCTTAAACTCTGCACCTTCTTCAAGATACACCACTCCGTAGAAGAAGCCATCCTGACTATAGCCCTGATGCAGAGGAACAAATACAGACCAACCGCTTGAAGCCGTAAAGCTGCCTACGATGAACATCTTCGTTGGAAGTGATACAGTAACCTTTGGAGCATAAGGCTTAACTGTTATCTTAATAACGTTCGAAACGGCATTACCCATTGTGTTGTCAACAGCCAAATAGGCTTTAAGACGAATATAAAGAGGTATTTCGGTCTCAGGACAAACATCACCATTCATTTCAATGATTTTTGCATTCAATCCCTTATTGTCAATAGTGATGGTAGGAACCTGCGACGATTCTCCATAACTAACAAAATCCTCTCCATTGAGACTTATCTCTGTATTGTAAAGATAAGCCAAAGGAACGCCACCATTATTTGGCTGACTTGTAGTCAGCACGATCGAACCTGCCTCGTTCGACAAGTCATATATATTGTTTTCAGCATTGCCTGGCACATTCAGCACAAGTTCCGAACTTGGCTGATAAACAGGGTTGCTGTCACGATCTTCATTACACGAGGTATAGAAGACCGTTGCTACCAAAGCCAGCATGCAAGATATAATCGTTTTTTTCATTGTTGTTCAATTTTTAAGAATATTAGAAACCTGTATTTTGAGTCATATTCGGGTTTGCACTAATCTCGTTGTATGGTATAGGATAGAGATTGTATTTGCTAGCAACACCTGCGCCATTATATACGCCACCTTTCCAATCCCAAGTGTACTTATCTGTAGTGAACAAACCGAAACGAACCAAGTCACTGCGACGACGTCCTTCAAAGTAGAACTCACGACCCCATTCGTCAATAATATCCCTATCACTATCAATACTTGACAACTGGGCCGCATTTGCACGTTTGCGTATTTTATTGATGTCGGAGAGAACTGTATTGTTTGAACCAGACAAGCGATAATTAGCTTCTGCGCGTGTGAGATATGCTTCTGCTATACGCATGAAAGGAATATCCGTGTCTGGGAATGTTACGTCGTTAGGAGTTTTACCGTCTGCATGAAGATTACTCCACTTCAAGATACCAAAACCACTCGTAAAGGTTGTTTTCTCATCAGTCTCGTAAGTACGACCAACAGAAAAGAACATAGCTCTGTCATCCTTAGCAGCAGCAACAATACCCTTAACATCTGTTTCAAGAGGTGCGGCTCCAGATTCAAAGAACAAATCAACACCAGCCTTACGAGCACGGTTACATGTCCATTGTGAGCTTGGAAGCCCCTGATCAGGAGTACCACCTCCCGTACAAGATGCTATAGGATATATCGCACCTCCATAAGAGCGGCTTGTAAGACCATCGCAACGGATTGGGAAAATGATTTCACCTCTAGCAGCCTTGTTCTCACCGTTGTCACCCATAAACAACTGCTCATAACGAGAATAGCTTGGATATGGATTAACAACGCTCTCGTCATAGAGTTTATAATTGCTGTCGATAACCTTTGTTGCGTATGTTACAGCGTTTGACCATTCAGCCTTACCTGTATAAACCTCTGCATTGAGATACATTCTTGCAAGAAGCATATTTGCAGCAACCTTATCTGCACGACCATAGTTATTGTCATCACCAGCGAAGTCCATCAAAACCTCTTTAGAATCAGATGACTCTCCGTTGATGGCCTTAAGCTCGCTTACAACGAAATCGTATGCCTGTTGGCGGCTATACTCTATTGGCAGTTCAGAACTAACATGGTCTTTAAAAGGAGCTTTTCCGTAAAGGTCGACAAAATACGACATGAATAAAGCACGCATAAATCTTACTTCTGCTCTATTACGCAAAACGTCAGCATCTTCAAGTCCCTCAGTCTGGTCAAGGTACGAATTACAAAGTGTCACGTTGAACATAATGCGATAGTAAGTCAACTCGTTGTATCCATGTGACGAATTCCAACTGATGTTTGTTAGTTCAGGAATACCGCCATCACCCTGCCAGGTCCAAATGCACTCGTCAGAACAAAGTTCATTTGCCTCAAAGACACGGCGATAGAATGCAGAGTTTCCTTCGTCAAACTGGCTCATGTCTGGGTCGCCATCACTACCTTTCTGACCAGTTATTGACAAACTTGCGTAAACCTTTGCAAGAGAAGCCGTTGCATCGAATTCCGTATTCGTCTGTGGGTCAGTAATGCTCATATTGAGGTCGTCAGCACAAGAAGTCGGTCCGACCACCAACAAAGCTGCCATTGCGGCAGGAGCCATATTCTTTAAAAATTTCATTTGCTTCATATATATAATTCCTTTCATTTATTAAAAGTTCAAATTAAGACCGAGCAAGAAACTTACAGGACGAGGATATATTCCGCTATCAACACCCTTGTCTGCTTCTGGATCAAGTCCATCATACTTTGTAATTACAAATGGATTCTGTACTGTTAGATATACACGTCCATTCATGCCCTCGTAATTTGCGCCCTTGAACAGATGTGCGAATGAATATCCAAGATTTATGTTGTCACAACGTAAGAAAGAAGCATTCCTAACGAAATAGTCGCTAATTGCATAATCGGTCTTTCCAACAAAGCCGAGTTCTATAGCCTCCTTAGTTGTGTTGCTGTATGCTCCATTGCTATATAATCCCGCAAACGAAGTGTTTGCCTTTCCTGCCAAGAAGTCATAGAAGAGATAGTTGTTGAAGCTTGAACGTAGTGTGAAGCTGAAGTCCCAATTCTTCCAAATGAACTTCTGTGTCATTGCCATTGTAACATCGCCAGTAGGCTTCTTGTATACATACTTGTCGTCTGCGCTTATCTGTCCATCACCATTTCTGTCAACAAAGACGCCTTCCAATGGCTTTCCATTTTCGTCATAAACCTGCTGGTAAACATAGAAACTGTTTGCTGGATAGCCAACCTTGTTTACCTGAACATAGTTCTGAAGACCGTATGATATCTTATTACCTGTCATCATCTCTGCGCTTCCTGTATTAAGCGATGTAATCTCGTTGTCGTTCCACGTTGCATTGTAGTTGATTTCCCATCTAAAATCTTTTGTTACAACTGGACGTGCTGTTATAGCGAACTCCAAGCCATAGTTGCGGAGGCTTCCGACATTCATCATCATATAGTTGCCAAAGTTAGTACCAGAAGCAACGGACACCTCACTAAGAAGATCTGTTGTTTTACGATAGTAATAGTCGATGCTACCCTCAATGCGATGGTTTGCGAAGCTCCAATCAAGACCAGCGTTCCAAGTAGTTGTCTTCTCCCATGTCAAATCGCTGTTGTATACTTCTGGACGAGCTGTATAATAATTTGTATTACCAAGAGGATACTGAGCATAAATATTACTTATTACGTAACGTGGAGCATAATAGAACTCATAACCCTCAGGCATTTCCTGCTGTCCAGTTATACCCCAACCGAGACGAAGTTTGAAATCGTCCAAAGCAGATACGTTCTTGAAGAAGCTCTCTTCCTTTATCTTCCACGCCAAACCCACTGATGGGAAATAGCCCCACTTATGACCATCGGCAAAACGAGAAGAACCATCGGCACGCAAAGTTGCAGTCAGCAGATAACGGTCTGCAAGATTATAATTAATACGCCCGAAATATGAAACAAGTGAATATCTGTAAATGCGTTCAGTCTCATTACGTACTGATGGAGAATAATAGTTTGCTGGATCATCTACGATGGCATCTCCTAAATGATTTCCACCGCCATAGTTAAATTTACAACGATGGAAGTGTTGCTGTTCTGCACCCGCCATTATATCGAGATGATGTATCTTGCCGAAATCATGCATATACTGTGCATAAATATTACCAAGGATATTGTACTTATACGACTGTGACACGCCAGTATATCCATAATAGTTATTACTGTAAGAATAAGGCGAAATATCAGTGTCCTGCTTACCCTCAGAATAGTCGGCACTCAGTTTTGCATGAATATGCAAGTCCTCAAATCCATGAATCTTATAATCACCTTCAATACCACCAATCCAAACGGAAGCATTGGCACGGTCATTCTTTAAATTCATAAGAGCCACTGGGTTCTGTGGAGTATTTGTATTGGTAACAGGAGTTTTCCAATCAGCCTGAGCTGCGCTTGAAACCAAAGTCTGCCAATATCCACCTGTTGCATACTGGTCAGCATATACAGACTGAGTAGGATCCATACTTATTGCAGAGCCAAACACACCACCATCAACATAGCGATAATGCGAATACATATATTTAGCATTGATGTTTACATTAAGATGGTCGTTCAAGAAAGATGGCGAAAGGTTTACACTACCAGTGAAACGCTGGAAGTTACTTGTCTTTGCAATACCATTCTGATCTGTATAACCAGCAGATACGCGATATGGCCAATTCTTTACAGCGCCCGTAACGCTAATTTGGTGGTCAGTGCTGATGCCTGTACGATAAACCTCTTTCTGCCAGTCGGTATTAGCTTGGCCAAGACCTGTACCAGGTTGTCCAAGTGTATTGACTACATAGTCACGATATTCATTTCCAGAAAGGACTTCGTACGAATTGCGTTTTGTGCTGATTGACACATTGCCATTATATGACACTTGCGTCTTTGCTCCTTTGCGTCCCTTCTTTGTTGTAATGATGATGACACCATTTGAGGCACGGCTACCATAAATAGCAGTAGCAGAAGCGTCCTTCAACACTGTGAAGCTCTCAATATCCTCAGGATTGACCATAGCCAAACCATTGCCTAAACCCTGTACACCATTATTATCAAGAGCCAAACCGTCGATAACAATAAGAGGGTCGTTAGTAGCACTCAATGACGAACCACCACGGATACGGATAGTTGCGCCACCACCAGGAGTACCACCTGAAGATGTTACGTTCAAACCTGCAACTTTACCAGTCAACATGTCTTGGGCACTTGTTGTAATACCCTTTGTCAGTTCGTCTGGTTTGATTGCCGTCACAGAACCTGTAAGATCCTCTTTCTTTGCACGTCCATAACCGATTACAACGACGTTCTCAAGAACCTTTGAGTCGTCCTGTAGGGTTATCA
>JBJEKR010000174.1:0-38047 GCA_051878735.1 Prevotella sp.
CCTTCAAGGCCTGCAAGGCGGCCTGTCTTGATGCGCACCTTGTCGCCGACACGAAGACTCGCGGGTTCGATGGTCACCTTACGATCGCCATCGCCTACCATCAGCATGAAGCTCTCCATCTGCGAATTGGGGATGCGGGCGAAGTCGTTGCGGCCATTGGCATCCTTCCTCGCTCTGTCCATCATGAAATGGAGAATGAACTTGGCTTTGCAGGCTATCTCGTAGCGTTCCTTGTCAGTGCTGCGGATGAAGAGATAGCAAGGGCACAGCACCTTATCCACCCACACTCGCCTACCCGTGCTGGGCCACTCGTGCAGTTCACGCTGTATGGGGACGTAGGATTCCACTTCTATGAGTTTTCCCAGCCTTTCGCGGCAGGATTTCTCTGTATTAGGAGTGACAACGGCTACAAACCAGTATTTTTCCTTTTCCATAATGGGAAACGTTAACCTTGACCTTAATCTTGACGTTAACCTTAACTTTGACGTTGACCTTGACGTTAACCTTAACCTTGACGTTAACCTTAACTTATGCTTAAACTTTACTTTCAAGAACGCCTACGGCGTCGGCAAGTTTTGACAACCTGTCGCTAAAGACCGAATCCATAGAGTACATTTTCCGACCCTGTATATTCGCCATTTTCTACTATCAATTCAAAAGCGAACTGCCACACTCTTGGTAAGAGTGAGGCGATTCGCTCTATTGTACTGATAATCAATACTGTAAGTGGGTAAAAACAAAATTGGTTGCTAAACATTATCCCAACATTAAGTTAAATTGCATGAATTTATAGTTAATTTCATGTAAATTTATGGTTAAATCTTATGGAATAATCTATCAAGTGCAAATAAATTCGTACTTTTGCACATGAATCGCCTCACTCTTACCAAGAGTGAGGCAATTTTGCTAAACATATCCCCAATACTTCTTTAATGCTAAATCAGCCATAAACGGCTAATAATCATGCATTTTGCTTCTTCTAAATGTGAAAACTGGATAGAAGCAAGGTATATATGTGTGGTCAATTCTGAGTTGTGTATCATGAGTACGTCGATGACATGGATCGGGACATTTTGCTGTTCCCAAAAGTACATTTTTTGCATTTTTCTTGTATATTTCACAGAAATGTAGTAACTTCGCAGCGCAAAAATCGGGATGCCTCCTGACTGGTGGCTTTCACCTTATTAATAATACAATACAACATGGGCGGTATATTTGGAACAATATCGAAGAAAAATTGCGTAAACGACTTGTTTTACGGTACAGACTACAACTCACACCTCGGCACCAAACGTGCCGGTATGGTTACATTCGACCCCATAAAAGGTTTCTCAAGATCTATCCACAGTCTGGAACGTGACTATTTCAGGTCAAAATTTGAAGACGAGCTCGAAAGCTTCACAGGTTGCCAAGGACTGGGTGTCATCAGCGACACAGACCCGCAGCCTATAATCGTAAACTCTCACCTTGGACGCTATGCCGTGGCTACGGTGGCAAAAATAAACAACCTTCGTGACATTGCCGATGAACTGCTTGCCAAGGGAATGCACTTCAGCGAGATGTCGGCAAACAAGATAAACCAGACGGAACTGGTTGCCTTGCTGATAAACATGGGCAAGAACTATGTTGATGGAATAAACAACGTATTTGCAAAGATTGACGGTTCGTGCTCGATGCTCATTCTGACTGAAGATGGCATCTTAGCCGCACGCGACTATATGGGCAGAACAACTCTCGTCATCGGACATAAAGAAGGTGCCTACGCAGCGACAAGCGAGACCACGTCATTCCCCAACCTCGACTACGAGGTGGTGCGCGACGTTGCCCCCGGTGAGATTGTCAGACTGAGAGCCGACGGAATGGAGGTGCTTCAAAAGCCTTCCGACCACTGCCAGATATGCTCGTTCCTTTGGGTCTATTACGGCTTCCCCGCCAGCGACTACATGGGCATAAACACAGAATATGTGCGTGAACGCTGCGGAAAGATGCTCGGCGAGGAAGACGATACGGAGGCAGACCTCGTTTGCGGCATTCCAGACTCCGGTGTGGGCTTCGCCATCGGATATTCCGAAGGACACAAAATCCCATACAAGCGTGCCGTACTGAAATACACCCCGACGTGGCCACGCAGCTTCACCCCCGGCAACCAATCGCGCCGCGACCTTGTGGCAAAGATGAAGCTAATACCGAACCGCGCCATAATGAAAGACCAGAGAGTGGTGTTCTGCGACGACTCGATAGTACGTGGAACACAGTTGCGCGACAACGTGCGCACATTCTTCGACTGCGGAGCAAAGGAGGTTCACGCACGCATCTCTTGTCCGCCACTGGTGTATGGCTGTCCGTTCATCGGTTTCACCTCTTCAAAGAGCGACCTTGAGCTTATCACGCGCCGCATAATACGCGACTTCGAGGGCAACGAGAATGCAAAGTTGGACTTGTATGCCAAGACCGACTCACCTGAATACAAGCGCATGGTGGAGGAAATCGCCCACCGTCTGGGACTCACCACATTGCGATTCAACAAGATAGAGACACTGATAGAGTCAATAGGTCTGCCAAAGGACAAGGTTTGTACCCACTGCTTCGACGGCAGCAGCTGTTGCAAGAAAATGAAAAAATAAGCGAAGATGCAAAAGGTAATAATATCGAACGACATAAAGAAGGAACTGTCCGGCATACTCGCAAAATATGAGTACGACAAGCTAATAGTAATTTGCGACCAAAACACGCGCGACAGGTGCTTAATTGACTTCCTTGGTGACATGAAGGAGCTTGAGGAGAAAGGAGTGGCCGCACTTGAAGCTGGCGACGACCACAAGAATCTTCAATACCTATCGTGGACATGGGAGAAAATGGAAGAATATGGAGCTACGCGCAAATCGCTCGTAATCAACCTTGGCGGTGGCATGGTGACCGACCTCGGAGGCTTTGCTGCCTCCACGTTTAAGCGTGGATTGAGGTTCATCAACATCCCTACCACACTGCTCGCTATGGTTGACGCATCGGTGGGAGGCAAGACGGGAATAAACTTTAACGGACTGAAAAACGAGATTGGCGTGTTCAGCGATGCCGACTACGTCATTCTCGACACTACATTCCTGAAGACACTCGACAGTGCGAACATCTGCTCTGGATATGCCGAGATGCTGAAACACGGACTGATAAGCAACGACGAGATGTGGCGCGAGCTTATTGCCTTCGACATACTCAATCCCGACCTCGACCAGCTGCGACGCATGGTTGCCGACTCGGTGAAGGTGAAGGAGCGCATAGTTGAGGAAGATCCTCACGAACACGGCATACGCAAAGCATTGAACGTAGGACACACAGTGGGTCATGCCTTCGAGTCGTTTGCCTTGAAGCGCAAGCCCATACTCCACGGCTATGCCGTTGCCTACGGCATAATCTGCGAGCTGTATCTCAGCGCACGCAAAGTTGGCTTCCCTACGGAGAAACTGCACGCTACGGTTCGCTACATAAAGGAGCACTACGGACAGATGCAGATTACCTGCGACGACTACGACGAACTGCTGGAACTGATGACACACGACAAGAAGAATGTCGCCGGCGTCATCAACTTCACGTTGCTTGCAGACGTAGGCGACATTCGCATCAATCAAACGGCGACAAAGGAGGAAATCCTTGAAGCCCTTGACTTTTATAGAGAAAGCTGAACGTTGAAGGTTGAAGGTTGAATATTCAACTTTCAACCTACTTATCATAGGCATGAACGGGATAGTCGATAGTGTAGTGAAGCCCTCGACATTCCTTTCGCTCTATAGCCCATCGGGTTATGAGATATCCCACGTTAATCATGTTACGCAGCTCGCAGATGTCGCGGCTCGCCTTCACACGCTTGAAGAGGTTTTCCGTCTCCTCGTAGAGCATGTCGAGGCGATCCCAGGCACGCTTCAGTCGTAGATTGCTACGAACGATGCCCACATAGTTTGACATCACCTCACCAACCTCCTTCACGCTTTGGGTGATTAGAATCTTCTCCTCGTTGGTCAGCGTACCTTCGTCGTTCCACTCAGGCACCTTTTCATTGAAGTCGTACTCATCGACATGTTGTAGAGAATGTTTTGCCGCCGCATCGGCATAGACAACAGCCTCAATGAGCGAGTTGCTTGCCAAGCGGTTACCGCCGTGCAGACCAGTGCAGGCACACTCGCCGAGGGCATAGAGGCGGTCGATGCTCGACAATCCGTTTAAATCAACCTTGATGCCGCCGCACATATAGTGTGCTGCTGGTCGAACGGGAATATAGTCGGTGGTGATGTCGATTCCTATCGACTTGCACTTCATATAGATGTTTGGGAAGTGTCGCTTCGTCTCTTCCGGATCCTTATGAGTAACATCGAGACATACGTGGTCCAGTCCGTGAATCTTCATTTCCTTGTCAATAGCGCGCGCCACAATGTCGCGAGGTGCCAACGACAGGCGTTCATCATATTTCTCCATGAAGGTCTCTCCGTTTGGCAGCTTAAGTATGCCACCATATCCACGCATTGCCTCAGTAATGAGGAAAGCGGGATGCGTCTCACCCGGCAGATATAGAGCCGTTGGGTGGAACTGTACGAACTCCATGTCAGCCACCGTTCCCTTTGCCCTATAAACCATAGCCTCACCGTCGCCTGTAGCTATCACGGGGTTTGTCGTGGTCTGATATACCGCGCCGCATCCGCCGGTACACATCACCGTCACCTTGCTCAAATAAGTGTCCACCTTCTGCGTCTCGGGATTGAGGATATAGGCTCCGTAACAGTTGATGTACGGAGTACGTCGTGTTACGCGTGCGCCAAGATGATGCTGTGTAATAATCTCAACGGCAAAATGGTTTTCCTTTACGGTGATGTCGGGGCAACGTCGCACAGCCTCCATCAGTCCACGCTGAATCTCGGCTCCCGTATCGTCGGCATGATGAAGTATTCGGAACTCAGAGTGCCCGCCTTCTCGATGCAGGTCGAACTCACCGTTTTCCTTGCGGTCGAAGTTCACGCCCCACTCCACGAGTTCCCTTATCTGCTCTGGTGCATTCTTCACCACCTGCTCCACAGCCCGAGGGTCGCTGATGTAGTCGCCTGCAATCATCGTGTCCTCGATGTGTTTCTCGAAGTTGTCGAGCTTTAGATTAGTGACCGAAGCCACTCCACCTTGTGCGAACGACGTGTTGGCCTCGTCGAGCGAAGTCTTGCATATCATGCACACCTTACCTTTGTGCGCTCTTGCTATCTTAAGGGCGTAGCTCATACCGGCAACACCAGCGCCGATAATGAGAAAATCGTATTTGAAAACCATAACGTTTTACCTTATTTCGTTGAATTTCGCTGCAAATTTAGATAATTTTATTCATTTACGCAAAACGTTTGCCATTATTTTTGTATTTCGAGTTAAATTCAGTAATTTTGCACTCGTAATGAAGAAGAAAACATATATATACTTAATTTTTCTGGCTGTCATGCTCGTCTCTTCAAGGGCGGCAGCACAGAACATCGATGATTCGACAGAAGGAGTGACCATACACCTGGCCTTGACAGCAGACGAGGAAGACGACGACAGTCTCGACTGCGACACCATAGGCTGCATACCACAAAACGAGGAGTCGGAGGAGATATTCAGTGCAAAAGTCTTGAAGGAAAGGATAGAAAAGCTCGTTGCACATCCGATGTTCGAGACATCACAACTCGGCATGATGGTGTATGACCTCACCGCCGACAGCACGATCTATACCCACGGGCACAGACAGCTGCTGCGACCGGCATCGACTATGAAAGTCATAACGGCAATAGCAGCCATCGACAAGCTGGGCGGCTCATACCAGTTCCGCACCTCGCTGTTCTATACAGGCAAGGTGGACTCAGGCACATTGAATGGCGACATCTATTGTGTGGGCGGCTTCGACCCACGATTCAACGCCGACGACCTCAAGGCTTTCGTCGATGGATTAAGGAGCATGGGAGTGGACACCATACGCGGACGAATACTTGCCGACAAGACCATGAAAGACGACAACTTGCTTGGCGAAGGATGGTGCTGGGACGACGACAACCCTGTGCTATCACCCCTCTTAGTGTCACGCAAGGATCTTTTTCTAAGTCGTTTCCTGCAAGAACTGCGCGAGAGCGGCATCATTGTTGAGGCATCCACAGGCGAGGCACCATTGCCTAATGGTGCATTCATCGTGTGTACACGTTTCCACACCATCGACCAGATACTGATGCGAATGATGAAGAACAGCGACAACCTCTACGCCGAGTCGATGTTCTACCAGCTGGCAGCTTCGTCGGGAGAGCGACCTGCAAAGGCGAAACACGCACGTCGAGAGATAGCACGACTAATAGAAAAGGTGGGGTTGAAGTCCTCCAACTACAAGATTGCCGACGGCAGCGGCCTGTCACTGTACAACTATGTTACGGCAGAGCTTGAAGTGGCACTGCTGCGCTATGCCTATCGCAATCCCGACATATTCATTCACCTCTACCCTTCCCTACCCATTGCTGGAGAGGACGGTACACTAAAGAAACGGATGCGTGGAGGCTTTGCCTCGGGCAACGTACATGCCAAGACCGGCACTTTGACCTGTATAACGTCGCTTGCCGGCTACTGCACAGCCCCCAACGGTCACGTGTTGGCATTTGCCATAATAAACCAAGGTGTAATGCACGACAACAACGCACGCTCATTCCAAAACAGGGTGTGCGAGGCTATGTGTAAACCGTAGTCAATCGCGCCAAAGCGCGAGTGAAATTGAGAATTAAAAATTAAGAATTAAGAATTAAAAGTTAAGGACTTTAAAATTAAGAATTAAGAATTAAGAATTAAGAATTAAAAGTTAAGAATTAAGAATTAAAAACTCAACTTTCGCTTGTAACAATACCGCCGTCTGTAGGGGCAGACCGATGTGTCTGCCCAACGCCGCAAGGCGTATCACGTAGGGCTAAATCGGTGGATGTATGTCGTTCCGACATTGGGCAGACACATCGGTCTGCCCCTACAGGCGGGAGATTACGAATAAATGCGAAACTTGAATTGAGAATTAAAAATTAAAAATTAAGAGTTAAGAATTAAGGATTGAGAATTAGAAATTCAACTTTTGGAAGTAAGGGGAGTTAAGGGATTTAAAGAAGAAGTTTCCTTGAACTCCAAGATGTTGAGTACTTGCAAACTTTATTAAATAATTAAAGGAAGTGGAACAGATTAGAGAAACTATTGAAGGCTGGGAACAGCTTTTTGGTGTCAATACACCGATGGCGGCATTTGTTGCCGATGGCATCCTCGTCATCGTGGCACTATTGCTCTCATGGCTTGCATACGCCGTATGCCATCATTTCGTTGTGCCTATAACCGTGCGACTGACAGAAAAGACGCATGTGGAATGGGACGATGTGCTTTTCAACGAGCGTACTCTTAGGAAGGCGTGCATGATAGTGCCGGCAATAGTGATGTGGATGCTCATTCCAAACATCTTCTACCGCTATGCCGTAGTGGAATCCATTCTCGAAAGACTCACGGCAATCTATATCACCATAACGTCGATGAAACTTGCCATTGCCATAGTAGAGTCGATAAAGATGCTCGACTCCGACCATCGCACAGCACGCCACCAATATCTCCACACTTTCTGCGGAGTACTCAAGATAATAGTCATATTCATCTCTGCCATAGCAATAGTATCGATAGTTATCAATCGTAGTCCTCTGACACTGCTTGCTGGACTTGGTGCCACTTCGGCAGTACTGATGCTCGTGTTCAAGGATGCCATCTCAGGACTTGTTGCCGGCGTGCGCCTCACCAGCAACGACATGCTCCATAAAGGCGACTGGATAACAGTAGATAAGGCAGGCATAAATGGTGTGGTTGAAGAGATTACGCTCACCACCGTCAAGGTACGCAACTACGACAACACCACACTAACCATAACCCCACAGGCCCTTGTGGAAGAGTCGTTCCAAAACTGGAATACCATGAAAGAGAGTGACGGCAGACGCGTGACTCGACGCATCTATTTAGACTTCCGCTTCATTCATCCCGTCAGTGACGACATGCGCCATAGACTGAAAGAACGCGGATATGTAGCCGACGGCCTACTTACCCCTTCCGACATGTCCAAAGGAGTCGTGAATCTCACTCTATTCCGCATCTATGCCGACCGCTACCTTGCTCGACATGCCGACGTCAATGACACCATGCTCCACATGGTGCGTCAGCACGAGGCCACTCCTACAGGACTTCCCTTGGAGTTCTATTTCTTCCTTCGCGAGAAAGAATGGAAGGAATATGAAAACAAACTTGCAACCATTCTTGAACATTTCTATGCAGCCGTCCCCGATTTTGGCCTTTCCATCTACCAACGTGACGTAGCAGAACCAATTCAGTTTTTTTAGCAATTAAAGTTTGGTAGTTATCGAAAGAATACTTATCTTTGCAAAACAATAGACTTATTACGAATATGAACATACGTTTCAACAACAGAAGGCTCAACCTCATACTTGGACTTCTCGTCTTAGTTCTGAGCGTAATTATTGTACTATCTGTACAAAACCCATTAAGCAAAGGAAAAGAAATAGAAAGACGGGAAAAGGCAGTCATAGAGCGGCTAAACCTCATAAGAAACGCCGAACTGCGCTACAGGCAGGTCAATGGACAATTTTGCGGCTCCATCGACTCGCTTGTCATGACAGGATTCATACCCGACTCCATCCAATACGTGCCATTCTCCAATGGGAAACGGTTCTTCATCAAGGCGGTAGTAATAGCCGATAAAGGAGGGAAACGTGATTACATGGAATGTTCCACAACCTACGACGACTACCTTTTCGGACTTGACGAAAGTACCATTAGCGAAGCCAAGCGGCAGGCTATTGGAAGAGGTGATTTCCCTGGGCTGCGTTTCGGCGACATCAACAACCAAAGCGACAACATTGGAAACTGGGAGTAACAACATGACAGCAACAGACAACAACTCACGAGAAAGGCTCGTCATACGCGCTAACCGACATTCACTAACCTTCGCTACACAAAAGATTGACGAGCCCAACATGCCTGTCACTCTAACACCATACAGCATAAAAGGGGCAATGTCATTAGCCGCCAACCTGCGCGAGGCCTTGAAGACTGAAGAACTCTTCCGCACAGAATACTGCAAGGTAGTTGTAATGGTTGACGCTCCCTACATCATAGTACCTCTCGACCTTTTCGAGGAGTCAGAGTCAACACTTCTATATACGCACTCATACCCTGACGCTACAAACGTTGACGTGATGACCAACATCATTTCAGATCTCAACACCGTGGTAGTTTACGGCATTCACAAGGATCTCCACAACGTCATCAACGACAACTTTAGCGACGTCATCTTTTTCCATGCCTCTACGCCTGTGTGGCACAACCTTTTGCGTCGCAGTTTCCATGGAAACAAAGAAAAGCTGTATGCCTATTTCCATGACCAGAGCATGGAACTGATAAGCTTTGGACCCAAACGTTTCAAATACTGCAATGCCTTCGATACGACCAACGCCCACGACGCGCTCTACTTTATCCTATCCGTATGGAGGCACCTGAGCCTTAGGGAGCATCACGACGAATTGCATCTCGTTGGCGACCTTCCAGAAAGACAGTGGTTAGAGACGGAATTGAAGGCATACCTGAAGTGCGTTTACAGCATCAATCCGTCAAGCGACTTCAACCGTTCGCCCATTACACAGATAAAGGCAATGCCCTACGACATGACGACATACTTCATAAAGGGCAGATGAGTAAACACCACAGACAGACAACATGCGAATAATAACAGGAAAATACAAAGGACGGCATTTCGACATTCCACGCTCGTTCAAGGCGAGACCAACAACAGATTTTGCGAAGGAGAACATCTTCAACGTGCTGAATGCCTACATCGACTTCGACGGAGCCTTGGCACTTGACCTTTTCTCTGGCACTGGTAGCATTTCGCTTGAACTGCTTTCGCGAGGCTGCTCAACTGTAGTGAGCGTAGAGGCCGACCGCGACCATCACGCTTTCATTAAGCAGTGTATATCAAAACTTGGCGACAATAATTGCGCTACCATAAGAGGCGACGTATTTCGATTCATAAAGTCGTGCCATCAGCAATTCGACTTCATCTTTGCCGACCCGCCATACGCCCTTAAGGAGCTGCCAACGATACCTGACCTAATATTCACTCATGCCCTTCTCTCCCCTGACGGGCTTTTCGTATTTGAGCACGGCAAGGACAACGATTTCACATCACATCCACACTTCGTAGAACACCGTTCATACGGAAGTGTCAATTTCAGCATTTTCAAGTAAAAATGCAGGAAGTTAAAGGAGGAGTTTCCTTGAGCGAAGCGAAAAAAGGGAGTTAAAGAATTAAAGTCCTTGTTTAGAACACTGGAGCAAGAAGTCTCGTTAGACTCTCCCAAAGCCTGACGGCAAATCTCCGACATCGGCTTCCTCCTGCCACATCATATTCCTCGCACTGCTTCACATCGTTCATGAAAATATCCTTGAATCTTAGTGCCACATCATTGTCGTAGAAAAACACATTGGCCTCAAAGTTATTCTCAAAACTGCGGAAGTCAACATTGGTAGAGCCGCACGTTGCCAACGAGTCATCCACCACCCATATCTTGCTATGCAGGAATCCACCATTATAGAGCAACACCTTTACCCCTACGCTTGCAATGTCATCCAGATACGATTTGGCAGCCCACTGCACAAAATGTGAATCACAGTCCTTCGGCACCATCACCCTCACGTCAACACCCGCCAAGGCAGCCGTCTTCAATGCCACCAGCACAGGCTCGTCGGGTAGGAAATAAGGAGTCTCGATATAAATATACTTTCTGGCTCGCATGATGATGCCCAACAGCCCCTGCATAATTTCAGGGAAGGGCGTCACAGGAGTACTCGTCACCGTCTGAGCTACACAATTGTTCACCTCCACATCTTCAAGAGGAGGATAATATTTCCTGTTGCTAATCAGAGTGCGGTCAACGAAATACCAATCAACGAGGAAAGCTCTCTGTAGGCCATACACTCCACCTCCCTCCATTCTTACCATAGTATCGCGCCATGCCTTCCCGCCACGTCCCTTGATGTATCTCATTGCGACATTCATGCCGCCGATATAACCTATCTTACCATCCACCACCACAATTTTCCTATGATTTCGATAGTTCACCTTGCTTGTGAACGAACGGAATCGCACTGGCATGAAAGGCCAAGCCTCAATACCCTCCTGTCTCATTCTCTCAAAAAAGCGACGCTTCACCTTCCAGCATCCCACATCATCATAAATCAGTCTAACCTCCACGCCCTCACGAGCCTTGTCTATAAGCGCATCAGCAACAAGGTTTCCAAGGGCATCATCCTCGAAGATGTAGAAATCCATGTGTATTGACTGTCTCGCACCGCCAATGTCACTTAACAAGCGCATGAAGAACGTGTAGCCCGAAGTGAAAATGTCCACACTGTTGTTCTTGAACGGAAGACAGAAGTTCTGATTGACAAAAAGATCCACAGCCGGGCGGTGTTCATCAGGAACTAAAAGGTCACGCTGTTCCACAAATTCCAGCATCGAACGTTTGGTTAGTTGGTTCAGGCTTCTGTCGCTCATCATTCTTTCTCTCCTTGTGTTACGACCAAAGAAAAAGTAGAGAAGCAATCCGATGACAGGCACGAAATAAATCACAAGCATCCACGCCATTGTCTTGGCAGGCTGCCTGTTGTCCATCAGCACATGTAGCATTGCCACAATCTTTACCAACTCATACACTATGACAAGAGCAAATTCCATATCATGTGAACGTGAACCAATTGCGCCGACAAAAATAAGGAAAAAAATGATAGTAAGGAATAAATAACTGAAAAAAAAACATAAAATAGAATATTTTGGTTATTTATTTGGTTCAAAACAATTCTTTTATGAAGAAAAACTGGAAAAAGCTTGTGGGTTCGGATATTTATCATTAACTTTGCAACGTCCAAAAAAACAAAATAGAAAATCCATAATAATATGATGAATAGAGTTAAAAAGTCATTATTCTTAAATAAGTTAACTACTTGGTATTTCTCACGGGCGGCTTTACCTTATTGGTGCATACTCGTCATTGACAGTACCATCCTAATCGCTGCAGGAATAATGGCGATATATATTGTCATGGGAGGAAATCCACTCACATCACATTTTTGGTCATACATCATTACGCTGCTGGAATCGTTGCCACTATTCATTGTAGGAATGCGTGTTTTCAACACTTACTCGGGTATAATACGCTATTCATCGTTTGTTGACCTAATAAGAGTGGCAGGAGCCCTTATCACTGGTTTCATTTTCAACAATATCCTATTTGCCGCACTGCCTGACAATGTGACATTTGACATCACAACGCGCACCCAAGTGGTAATGTTCGGCTTGGCTTCGTGCGGAATGTGGTCGATAAGAATCTTGGTAAAGTATCTCTATGACACTTCATATAGTCTGAGGGGTGCCATCCCTGTGTTCATCTACGGCATTAAGGACGGTGGTATAGCATTGGCAAAGTCGATACGCAACGAGCACCCATCGAGATTTGTGGTAAGAGGCTTTATAACTAACGACAAGGAAGAGGCAGGAAAGTTTTTGCTTGGCTCGCATGTTTGGTTAGACAACGACCCTGCGCTTATTGACAGAATGATAAAGCATGGTGTGAAGACATTGTTTGTAAGTCCACTTCTTGCCAATGAATTCAGGAACAAGCAGGATTTTGTTGACAAGTTGTCTAACATTGGAATGAAGATAATGATGCTGCCAACTGCTCAGGCATGGGACGGGAAAACACAACTCAAGCACCAGCTGATGCAAGAGGTAGATATTGAAGACCTGCTACCGAGAGAGAAGATAGAGATTGACATGGATGCCATTGGGCAACTGCTGAAGAACAAGAGCATCCTCATCACTGGAGCTGCCGGGTCAATAGGCAGTGAAATGGTGAAGCAAATTGCCATATACAAACCAGAGAGACTGATATTGATTGACCAGGCAGAGACTCCTATGCACGACATTAGGCTGTTCATGACAAAGAACTATCCTTACATTGCGTGCGATACGATTGTGGCAAGCATAACCAACGCCACAAAGATGGAAAGGATATTCAAGAACAACAAGCCCGACTACGTATTCCATGCCGCCGCATACAAGCACGTGCCAATGATGGAGGACAATCCTGCTGAAGCTGTCCAAAACAACGTCTATGGTACGAGAGTTATAGCCGACATGGCTGTAAAATACGGAACGAAGAAATTCGTAATGATATCAACAGACAAGGCCGTGAACCCCACCAATGTGATGGGATGTTCAAAAAGAATATGCGAGATATACTGTCAGGCTCTGAACAACGCCATACGTGACGGACAGGTCGAGGGCAAGACCCAGTTCGTGACGACTCGATTCGGCAACGTGCTGGGTTCTAATGGCTCAGTAATTCCCATTTTCAAGAAACAGATTGCCATGGGCGGTCCTGTTACAGTGACCCATCCTGACATAATAAGATTCTTCATGCTTATTCCCGAGGCATGCAAGCTCGTGCTTGAAGCCGGCACCATGGGCAAGGGCGGTGAGATATTCGTATTTGACATGGGTAAGCCAGTGAGAATTGCCGATTTGGCAAAGAGAATGATAGCACTATCGGGAGTAAGAAACATCGAAATAAAATTCGTGGGACTGCGCGATGGCGAGAAGCTGTATGAGGAGGTTCTCAACGATGCCGAGGCGACAACGCCGACTGTTCATCCAAAGATAAAGGTAGCGAAGGTAAGGGAATACCCTTACGAACTGGCAAAGAAGAATGAGGAGGAACTATACCAGCTATCCTTCACTTATGACGATATGGCCATTGTGAAAAAAATGAAGGAAATAGTGCCTGAATACAAATCACAGCAATCAAAATACAGAGTTTTGGATTAATCTCAGCATGAATTAATCAAAAACCTTTTGTGCGGACTACAAAAATCAACCTTTAGGTGGATTCTAAAATTCCCACCTTTAATATTTGTCGAAATACAGTCTTACGACATCAGTCTTCAAAATCATCTTACTACTTGTAAGGACATCAATATGATAAGCCATTCGCAAGCTCGTCATACCATAGGGTAGAAGTTTATCAATCAACTCTATTGACGGATTGTTTGTTCCGACAGCACGTGGGTCGAAAACAATCAGTGAGTCGCCCTTATGCTCGAAACGGCAAAGGACAACGTCTCCAGCTCCACTAAGTTGCAACAGGTCGTTCTGCACAGAAAAAGCCATCTGCGACTGACTCTTGTCAACAAACTTTCCATTTACGAGAGAGTCGATGCCCTGCACCTTCCATCTTCCGTCGAGATCACCATTATTCGACCTGTCGAGTTCACATGCAGTGAGCAACACCGCCAGAGAAATAATCCCAAACACTATCTTCTTCATCTGAACATTCCTTTCTTTATTACTGTCAACTGTAATCCAAAATTATCGCCCAATAGGCTACCCTTATCCATAGCCACAGCCGCCTTCACCTGCCACCCACTCTTTGCCATGGAATATGTAGCCTCAGCCATGATGCTGGCATTGCGGCGTGGTCTGGGATACATGGCTCCATAGGTGCCCCAGCCCTTCTGATAAGTAGCCAGGATTCGATAGTCGAGAGAAGATGACAGACAGCCATAGACACCACCATGCCATGCAATGAAACGGTTGTTCTTAACACTTATCGTTCCATCGGTATTGTAGATGGGAGAGAGATAAAGCGGATTGCCCATCACCTGTCCCCAATGTTGCCACCCTGTATAAATGCTATGATTGTAATAGTTGTCGCTACCACCGAGATGGTCTGGAATATTCTCGGTATGATCGTGATAGATGGGTCCCGACTGATATTTGGTATATAAGTATTCTACAACAATTTTCCTTGCCCATTGAAATTGCTTCAACGTTAGTTCGGCTCCAAGCATAATGTCCTTTAGGTCGTAGAGGAAATAGCGGTTGTCCTTCTTGACATTCCATTCCACACCGTTGCCATATCCATCATAGTCGAGAAAAAACATTGAGGAATGATCCTCAAAATAATGATCGGCATAGATTCCCAAATTCCATTTCGGAGCGTCGTAGTTGACTCGCGCCACCCAGCTGCCAAGCATGTCGCCTTCAACATTCTGGTACACCACTTCTCCTACATCATTACCGCCACCTATAAATGCATGCCAAAAGGAAGAGAGACCTGTGCCATTCTTTATTCCCACAAGCTCGCCATTCTCCTTCTTTCTGTAAGACGTTCCTCCAAAGAGCGATGCCATTTCAAGACCCAGTTCAACGTTCAAAAGCGACTTTGCTGCATTGCCAATACGCACATAGCCAGCCTTTGAATGGTATAAAGCGTCCTCCGTATATTTTGATTTCCTGTCGGTAAAATCCTTCTGCCATCCATCATCGGTGGTCTTTCCATAAGCGATATGTCCCTTTATACCTATCCATCCGCCGGCAAAAGTCCAATAGTCGGGCAAAGCAATGCGAACTTGAGGCACAGGACGGGCATTGATGCCCAAAGTCTGTGAGCCAGAACTAAGAGTGTCGTTTTTCAGCTCCATCGCCCATTCCTTGCTACCAATGGTAAGAACTCCCTTTAGCCAACGTCCTTCAACGAAAGCTTCCTGCACCACCACAGGACTTGTGAAGTTGTATGCAGCAGCAAGCGACACACCAAAACCATATCCAAGCCGATGCAGGCTATCGCCCTCCATCGGCTTAGCAACTCCAGCCATAATGTAACCATTGCTTTTGTCAAGACTACTGAGTCCATACTTGTTGGCATTGAGCCACAAGGGAGTACAGTCGCCTGTACTGTTGGTGGCTTGCATCGTCACTTTCCAACAGAGATTAGACTGAGCATTGGCAGCAAATGCGCAACACAGAAAAATATATGGTATCAGGTTTTTCATTTTCTTAAAATCTCTATTTTGATATGCAAAGTTAAGACATTTTCGTTTACCTACCAATTTTTTCCTTAAACATTTTGGATAATACAAACATTATTTGTAATTTTGCACACTAAAAGGACAGAATATCATAAACAAGATCAAGATAAATATAACATCACTATGAGAGTAATTATCGAGCCAGACTACGACAAAATGTCAAAATGGGCCGCAAACTATGTGGCAAAAAGAATCCAAGAAGCAAACCCGACGGCAGAAAAACCTTTCAAGTTGGGCTGCCCTACAGGCTCATCGCCATTGGGTCTCTACAAGGAACTGATAAAAAAGTATGAAAAAGGCGAATTGTCATTCGAGAATGTCATAACGTTCAATATGGATGAATACGTCAATCTTGACGAGAATCACCCAGAGTCATACCATTCTTTTATGTGGAACAATTTCTTCTCGCATATCAACATTAAACCTGAAAACGTACACATTCTCAATGGGAATGCCGAGGATCTCATAAAGGAATGTGAGGATTACGAGAAAGCCATTGAGTCTGCCGGCGGCATAGACCTCTTTATGGGAGGTGTGGGTCCTGACGGGCATCTTGCCTTCAACGAGCCCGGTTCATCGCTGACATCCAAGACACGCATCAAGACACTTACCACAGACACCATCATTGCCAACAGCCGATTCTTCAACGGCGACCTTAGCAAGGTGCCAACCCAGGCACTTACCGTAGGAATAGGCACCGTGATGGCGGCAAGAGAGGTATTGCTCGTATGCAACGGTCACCACAAGGCACGAGCATTGAAGCATATCATCGACGGAGACATATCGCACAAATGGACAGCTTCCATGATACAGATGCATCCAAAGGCTATCGTCGTATGTGACGAAGCGGCATGTGACGAGCTGACAGTGGGAACATACAAATATTATCTTGACAAGGAAAGAAACAATCTATGTGTGGAATAGTAGGATACTTAGGAAACAAGTCCGCCTCACCTATACTCATCAAAGGCTTGCACCAATTGGAATATCGAGGATATGACAGTGCCGGTGTAGCATTGGCAAGCCATGAATGTAGCGACATAAACATTTTCAAGGCAAAGGGGAAAGTCGATAACCTGAGTGCAAAAGTGGAGGACTACAATGATAAGACTTCTGAGGGTAAGGCCTTTACCACAGGAATAGGTCATACCCGTTGGGCCACACACGGTGAGCCGTCGGAGTTGAACGCACACCCACACGTCTCGATGAACGGAGAAATAGTGCTTGTACACAACGGCATCATTGAGAACTACAAGGAACTTAAGGAACAGCTAACAAAGAAAGGCTACACCTTCATGAGTCAGACGGACACGGAGGTGCTGGTAAACTTAGTGGAATACTACTACCACAAGAACGGAAAGAAATTCGTAAAGGCTGTCAATCAAGCACTCAACAAGGTGATAGGCGCATACGCCATTGTTGTGATGGAGAAAGGTAACGCCTCACACCTCGTGGCTGCACGTAAAGCCTCACCTTTAGTAATAGGACTAACAGAGGACAACTCGGAGTTCTTCATCGGCAGCGATGCCACTCCATTGGTGGAATATACCCATAAGGTTATTTATCTCGACGACGAACAGATAGCATATATACAATCTGGACGAGACGTTGAAATAATAAATCTTGATGAGACAATGGCCGACGTGAACATTAAGGACGTAGATCTCGACATCTCGGCACTGAGCAAGGGTGGATATCCACATTTCATGCTGAAAGAGATATACGAACAGCCACACTGCATTGAGAATTCCATGCGCGGGCGTGTCATTAGGAGAGATAATGGCACCTACGAGATAACACTATCGGCTCTCACAAACTTTAAGTCAAAGCTAATACGTGCTCGCCACGTAATCATCGTAGCATGTGGTACGTCATGGCATGCCGGACTGATAGGCAAACAGCTCATTGAAGAGATGTGCCGCATCAGGGTAGAGGTGGAATATGCCAGTGAGTTCAGATACAGAAACCCCGTAATAGAGAAGGACGATGTCGTGATTGCCATTAGTCAAAGCGGCGAGACGGCAGACACGCTTGCCGCAATACAGCTGGCAAAACAGCAGGGAGCCCTTATCTTCGGTATAGTGAACAGCGTAGGAAGCAGCATTGCAAGGGAGTCGGATACTGGTGTTTACATCCACGTAGGTCCAGAGATTGGCGTGGCATCGACTAAGGCATTCACGGGACAGGTTACTGTGCTCACGATGTTGTCGCTGGCAATAGCAAATGCGCTGGGTACCATCTCTGAAGAAGAGTTTCAGAACACTTGCCACGAGATGACACTTATTCCACAAAAGATGGAGAAGGTGCTGGAGCAAAACGATGCCATAGAGAAACTGTCGCAGCAATTCACCTACGCCCGTAACTTCCTATATCTCGGACGTGGTTTCAACTATCCCGTTGCCCTTGAAGGGGCATTGAAGCTAAAGGAGATTAGCTACATACATGCAGAAGGCTACCCTGCAGCAGAGATGAAACACGGCCCAATAGCCCTTGTTGACGAAGAGATGCCCATCGTGTTCCTCGCCACACATCACCAGCTGTACCACAAGATCATTTCAAACATGCAAGAGGTACAGAGCCGAAACGGGCGCATCGTGGCAGTAGTGACAGAAGGCGACAAGAACGTGAGGGCAATAGCCAACGACGTTATAGAGGTTCCAGCGACGATAAATTGTCTGGTTCCACTGCTCAGTGTGCTACCAATGCAACTATTGGCATACCATGTAGCAGTAAGGAAGGGACTAAACGTCGATATGCCTCGAAACCTTGCCAAAAGCGTAACAGTAGAATAAGTAAAAAGGTCATCAGTACGATGGCCTTTTTACTTTACTTTTTTCCTATCTCCATACAACGTCGGGCAACCGACTTTGATATTGAGGAGCCAAGAGTATGCAGAATGGAATTGAGAGAATGAATGTCATTTCCACAAATGTCATAATATCCCTTCTTCAACAACATCTCAGCCTTTGACTGGACATGAGGTCCATAGCTGCCTACCAGAGCGGGAATGTTGAGTTGGAAATGGATGTTCATCGACTTCAACTCTGAATAGTCGCTCATCGACATATACTCATATCGCTCAGGATGGGCAAGCATTGGATAATAGCCCTTCTTCATTATTCGCTCAAGGATGGAATGAAGATTCATTGGCGAGCTGAAATAGGACGTTTCAACCAGAAGGAAGTCCCGTTCTTGCCTAAGCGGCAGAAGATCATCGGCAGCAAGACGCTGCAGAAACAAATTGTCGAGCATATATTCAGCAGCCAAGAATAACTCTATATTTCCCTTATATGCATTCTTAACAGACTGATACACCTCCTTAAGATGGTTGGTGGTATTGGGAATGTCTTCCATTATGTGGGGTGTAAGCCAAAGCCTCATCACACCCTGTTCTTCCAATATGTCCAGAATATGCAAAGTATCTTCAATGGTCTTAACTCCATCATCGACATCTGGCAAGAGATGTGAGTGGCAATCGGTCAATCCATTGAAGATACCAGTCTCAGATAATTTCTTCTTTCCAAAAAACATAATCAATAGCCGTTGTAGTAACCCTTGTGGTTTCCATTATGATAGCCATAGCGGTAACCATAACGATAGCCATATCGGTAACTATATCGTCCTCCTGCACTCTCGGTTCCATTAAGTATGAGAGAGAGATTCTTGAATCGCTTTTGCTGATAGATATTCTCAAGTTCGGGAAGCATGGAACGGTCGAGGAGTCCTGCACGAACAATGAATATGGTACGATCGGCATACTTTTCGATAATCTGCGTATCAGCCACGATATCGATAGGAGGACAGTCGATAAAGATATAGTCGAAATTTGAACGCAACTCAGCAAGGAGCGTTCCCAGCCTACCGTTTTCAAGTAGTTCCGTCGGGTTTGGAGGAACTGTACCTATAGGGAAGATCTGCAACGAAGTATAAGTTTCAAATGTTACCAACAGATCCTTCCAAGTGTTTATTCTTCCACTGAGATAGTCACTCAAGCCCTTTGATGGAGAGTTGACGAATGACGATGTAGAGCCATGACGGAGGTCACCGTCAATGACAAGCACCTTCTTATTCTTTATCGCAAGGCTGATGGCAAGATTCGATGTGAGTAACGACTTTCCACTGGACGGATTGAATGAGGTTACGACAAGTACATTGCTGTTCTTATCATTCCCCGCCACGAACTCAAGATTAGAGCGCAGCACACGGAAAGCCTCGTTGATAATGTTACGACTGCCCTCCTGTACGACAATCATATTACGTTCTCCATCCGTTCTCTTGCGTTTCATGAATGGCAGACGCTTACCACCAACACTGTAGAGTGGTATCTCGCCAAGGAACGGCACAGTAACCTTCTCAAGATCCTTACGCCCACGGATTTTGGTATTCATACTCTCAAGCATATAGATGACTACGCCAGGGAATACGAGACCAATGGCAAACGCTACCATGAGAATCATCAGCTTACGAGGAGCCGTAGGAGCATCGCTTCCACGTGGTGCTGTAATGACTCGTGTATTGTAGGCAGTGAAAGCCTGTGACAACTCGTTCTCCTCACGCTTCTGCAGAAGATAGAGATACAGTTCTTCCTTGACCTTCTGTTGGCGTTCTACTGAGAGCAAATACTTTGCCTGATTAGGATTGGACGCCAGCTTGCTCATCGTGGAGGCCTCTTGCTGTCGGTTACTGCTAATCTGAGTGTTCAGAGCCATAATGAGGTTATCGACAGACTGTATGATGGTTTTCTTCATACTCTGTAGTGAGGTGGTAAGGTCAACAACAAGCGGGTTGTCCTCACTACTGTTGGAGATAAGACGGTTGCGGTCGAGTACCTTTGCATTATAAGTGTCTATCTGGCCCTCGATATTTGCGTTGGCAATGCCAGTGTTGGTAGGAAGAGGTTGGTCTATAGCCTTGCTCTTCAACTCATGGCGTATATACTCCGCTGTTGAGAGTTGGTTGTTAAGTTCAAGATAAGCCTTCTTGTTCTCAGCCGATTGCGACAGATAGAGATTGGATGCTGCCTGTACGTCAGGAAGCAGGTTTGCACTCTTGTAGCTTGAAATGTTGGCATCGACATGTCCAAGTTCGCCCTCGATGACTCCAAGACGCTCGCCGATGAAACGTGATGTACTAACAGCAATCTGGTTCTTGTCCAGAATCCAGTTTTCGTTATACACCTTGATGAGTGTATTGAGAATATCCTCAGCCTTGACTGTGGACGATGCGTTGATGCTAAGATTGATGACCGTTCCCTCCTTGTTGTCAAGTTCTGCAACTAACATTGTTGCAAGCTTGTCAGTAAGGACGTCAAAATTCAGTTTGTTGAACTTTATCTTCTCGCCAACATAAGCTAATCTACCAATTTTCGTTCCATTGATAACAAGCGAACCTACAGGAGTAGTGAGTGGAACACCAATGCGTCCAGAAATGTCATCAGACTCAATGACATTGCCGGAATTGTCGGTAGTGGTGAAATTTGAGATGACAAAGTTATCCTTGTCTTTTAACTCAACGACGAACGACAGAGGCTTTTTGATGGCATTACGAAAATTCACATCTATAGGAGTCTGCCTATATAGCTCCACGTCCTTCAGTCCGCGATGGATGGAATACACCTCGTCAAGACGCAAGCGTTTTATCACCTCTGCCATCAATGTCGGCGACTTGATGGTTGACAGTTCGTTCTTGATGTTGGTATTCAACTTGAAGATACCCATGTCGGCAAACTCGTTCATTGCTCCCGAAGAGCTTCCTTTTTGGTCATCCTTAATAAGGATGGAGGCTGAGCGTGTAAACACGTCAGGAGTCCTCATAAGATAGAGGACCGCGAGTGACACTGCAACCAAAACGGAAAAGATGAACCAAGGCCAACGAGGTATGCACATACCCCAAATATCTTGAAGGCTCAAGGAGTCGTTTCCCTGGTCTTTTACATCAATTGTATTGTCTGACATCTTTATTATTCTATGTTTGTTGATATTGTTTACTTAAACAAAAGCACTCCGAGGGAAGTAAGGAACGAGCCTATACTAATCCAAAGGCCAACAGACTTCACACTGTTCTCATTGAGTGTTGACTGACCTGCTCGAACCTTATTTGGCTCTACGTAGATGACGTCGTTCTGTTTTAGATAGTAAACAGGAGAGTTAAAGAAATCCTTTGAACGAATATCTACCAGATGGGTCACACGCTTTCCATCCTCTTCACGGATGACATAAATGGCATCGCGCTTACCATAGATAGTAAGGTCACCAGCCATACTGAGAGCCTCAAGCAGCGTAACCTTATCTTTCGTAATGGAATATTTGCCTGCATTCTTCACCTCGCCAAGGGCAGAGAAATAAAGATTCATGAACTCCACAGTAACTACAGGATCCTTGACAAGATTGCTCTCGACGAGACGGCTCTTTATCATAGCCGCAACCTCACTTTTGGTCATACCACCAATGTGAAGAGTACCGAGGATAGGGAAATCAATGTCACCAAACTCGTCGAGCGTATAACCAGACACCTCACCATTATTCGATCCACCACCGGTCAATGAAGTATAACCAGCACGATACTGGGCCCTTGTCAGATTGAACAAGGCAGCCAACTCAGGATCCTTACTGGAGACGATGATGGAAACCTGATCCTTTGATTGGAGAGTTATGTCGCGCGTTGCAGCAATGACCTCCGGACGATTTAATGGAACATCTTGAAAATACACGATTTTCTCGGAAGTGTTGCATGATGCCAACATTCCCACCATAACAATCAATGTTAACAGATAATTTTTCATATACAGACTTTTTTCAGTTTCCTTTATTCAGCCACACATTTTCTTTAATATTCATGTAGCCATATTTGGCTGCAAAAATACTACAGAAATGTGAAACGCACAAATTTATAATCAAGAAATTGTCAATTATTCATAAATTTTGACAAAAACCATATCAACTCATCTCTTCAACTATCTTCATCAACTGCTTACCAATGGCATCAGCCTCTTCCATTGTGGAAGCCTCACTATAGACACGGATAATAGGTTCGGTATTGGACTTACGGAGATGAACCCACTTGTCGGCAAAGTCAATCTTCACGCCATCAATGTCCGTAACTTGCTCGTTAGAATATAATTCCTTTACTCGGGCAAGAATGGCATCAATATCGGTCGTAGGAGTCAGTTCGATGCGATTCTTTGCTATAAAATATGCAGGAAGGGTGGCACGGAGCTCAGTGAGCTTCACATTACGCTCGGCAAGAAGGGACAGGAAGAGAGCAATGCCAACAAGAGCATCACGACCATAGTGGCTGGCAGGATAAATCACTCCACCATTGCCCTCGCCACCTATTACGGCACCGACTTCCTTCATCTTTGTAGTCACGTTGACTTCTCCAACAGCCGATGCGAAATACATGCCGCCATGACGCAGAGTCACATCGCGCAAGGCACGTGTAGAGCTGAGGTTGCTGACGGTGTTGCCGTGTGTGTGAGAAAGAATATAATCGGCAACGGAAACGAGGGTGTATTCCTCGCCAAACATCGTTCCATCCTCACTGATAAAGGCAAGGCGATCGACATCAGGATCGACAACGATACCTAAATCGTAGTTGCCTTTGGCCACCTCAGACATTATTCCTTGAAGATTGCGCTCCAATGGTTCCGGGTTGTGTGCGAAACAACCGGTAGGCTCACCATTAAGTATGGTATATTCAACACCAAGAGCATCGAATAGGCGAGGGAGGATAACGCCACCAACACTATTGATGGTATCGACACAAACACGGAAATGGCGTGACTTGACGGCCTCAACGTCAACAAGGTCAAGGGCAAGCACTTCTGCAATATGACGGGAATCAAAATCGTCATCCTTAGTGTAGCTTCCAAGATTGTCAATATCGGCATAGACAAAGTCCTCACGCTCGGCTATGTCAAGCACCTGTGCCCCATCAGCTGCCGTAAGGAACTCACCCTCTGCATTAAGTAGCTTCAGTGCATTCCACTGCGTTGGATTATGACTCGCAGTGATGATGATTCCTCCATTGGCTTTGTGGTGACGCACGCCGAGTTCGGTGGTTGGTGTAGTGGCAAGGCCAAGATCGACAACATCAAAACCCATACCCATCAATGTTCCACAAACAACGCTTCTAACCATCTCACCCGATATGCGGGCATCACGTCCGACAACGATACGACGGCTATCGCCTTCCTTGAGATTTCTCGCAATGAAAGTAGCGTATGCCGAAGTAAATTTCACGATGTCCAATGGATTAAGGGTATCACCCGTAGGGCCACCAATGGTACCCCTAATTCCTGAAATAGATTTAATCAGTGTCATAAATAATAATATATTCTATCTTTCTCTTTGATACGTGATGGTATAATGGCATGCATATACACTCTGTTGGGCATAGGCTTGTCCCTTAGAGTGTGGCACAATGAGATTAACCTTTGAAATCTCTTCGTCAGCAGTAGTTTGTCGGCCAATATTTATATAAAGAAGTGGCACAAGCCAGCCTTCAGGTACGGAATTACCATAGGTGCTCTGCATTACACCCTGCGTGAAGGATGCCGTAAGGGTACTTCCAGTCCTCAATACCGTGAACTTGTCTGGATAGTATGAGGTGGACATGTTGGCGAGCTGGATATATCCATCGTTGACATTATACTCAACAAATCGGCAGATAATGTTTACCTGCTTGCCTTCCTCCAGCTGTTCGCCAGCTCCACGGCGTACTATCTGCATATATACGCCACTCTTCTCAAGATATACATATTCATTGTTATCTACTGAAGTTGTATTGTTCTGAGCAGAAAAGGTCTTCTCGTCAATAACCTTTATGTTGTTGCTTGTGATATAGGCTGCGATGGCATCGCGCTCTTTTTCCTTCT
The DNA here is from genome assembly GCA_051878735.1 of Prevotella sp. GTDB lineage: Bacteria > Bacteroidota > Bacteroidia > Bacteroidales > Bacteroidaceae > Prevotella. Next base: position 24,866 of record JBJEKR010000174.1, read on the forward strand.
TTTCGCCATAAGTCTCGTAGTCGTCACATGACGTGAAGGAGAGAACGGCAAAAAAGGCAAGAATAGGAAAAATGATTTTCTTCATCTTCGTGTAAATACTATTTAATTTGCAAATTTCGCTGCAAAGTTAGTATATTTCGCAGACACTACAAAATAAAACAACACTTTTTATTTATTTTTGTATGAAGAAAGGAGAAACCCGAAAGTTCGGTCAATTTCCTTTCAACTCTTTTTTGTAGTGATTTATGGCTCTTCTCGTTATCTCTATTGCTTCATCGATGGAACAGAAGAGCTTGCCACCTGAGGCATTTTTATGTCCACCACCATTGAAAAAGCGAGCAGCCATCTCATTGCAGGGGAAATCGTCAACGGAGCGCAGTGACACAAGGATGTAGTTGTCGCGTTCAGTATCCTCGCGAAGTGATATAGACAGGCGCATACCTTTAATCTGCAATGGCATGTTTACTAAACCTTCGCCATCGCCCTTTACATAATGGAAGCGCATAAGGTCTGCACGAGTCAAAGCGAAGAAAGCCGCTTTACAGTCGTTAACCACATTCATCTTCTCGTAAAGGACATAGCCTTGCAGACGGAGACGAGATTCGCTAAACACATTATACACGTTGCGGTAAATCTTGTCCTTGTCTATTCCTTTAGTAAGCAGCTGCCCGATAATGAAGAAAATCTCCGGGGCGTTGCTGTTAAATGTAAAGCCGCCAGTATCGGTCATCATGCCACAATAGTCAGGAACGGCAAACTTACGGTCGAGACTCTCAAAAAGTCCAAGTTGCCAAGCAAGTCGGAAAACGATCTCACAAGTAGAGCTAAGAGGTGGACGCGAAATGCTCAACACGGCATTGATGGAGGGATTAAGATGATGGTCGATGAGGATCTTCTTAGCCCTTGTAGCTTGCAGTGTTGACTGCATAGCATCCGTTCGCGACAATTCATTGAAATCGAGACAGAAGACGACATCGGCATCGGCAATGATTGCATCGGCCTCATCGGGGTGCTTGTCGTATCTCATAATAGTCTCAACACCAGGAAGCCAACGAAGGAAATCGGGGAACTGATCGGGAACGATGATGACTGGACGCTTGTCGAATTTGCGCAACACCTCAGCCCATGCCAAGGAAGAGCCAACAGCATCTCCATCAGGACTAACATGGCAGCAGACCACGATATTGTCTGCTGCCATTATATGACTGCGTAGTTGTTGCAACTCCGCAGGAGAAAGAAGTTCTATCTGCATTCGCTTAGAAAAGTTTGTTTGGATAAACACCATCGTCAACAAGTTTCTGGATGCGGTCAACCGTGTCCTGACGGTCGGCAGAATAAGTCACGCCGAACCACTTGCTGGTAGTGTCGAGCACCTGAACGGTAGATGTGCCTTCAACTATGAGTTTGTTGACCATGAGAGGAATGAAGAACTCTGCCTTGAGGTTCTCCATGGTCTTCGGATCAGCAAGGAACTCCTTGAAGTAAGCCTCACTGTGCTGGAAATAGTCGGGAGTGAAGCCCCACATGTTCATTGAAACAGGCGTATTATCCTCAACAGGCACCCATTTGCCTTCTTCGTCCTTATAGCAAATAGGTCCGTCAACACGCATAATCTCCGTGCGCTCAACCACTGTGGTCAGATTGCCATTCTCATCCTTTGAGCAGATGCCACGTGCCACGGTTCCGTTCTCTGACAAGGTATTGCCAACACGGAAGCCAACCATGGCATAGCTGTTGGTGCTGCCTTCAGGAAGGTCTGACAAGAACTTGCCAATGACCTGGAAAGCGTCGCGATTGTAGAAGTCGTCGCAATTGATGACACAGAACGGCTCGTTAATGACATCCTTTGCCATCATCACAGCATGGTTTGTACCCCAAGGCTTGACACGGTCAGCAGGGCATGTGAAGCCTTCAGGCAGGGCGTCAAGGCTCTGGAAGCACAATTCTACTGGCACATGGCCTTCATACTTACTGAGAATCTTCTCGCGGAAATCCTGTTCAAAGTCCTTGCGGATAACAAATACGATTTTGCCAAATCCAGCCTTGATGGCATCATAGATGGAATAATCCATTATGGTCTCACCGTTTGGACCAAGTCCATCAAGCTGTTTCAGACCGCCGTAACGGCTTCCCATTCCGGCTGCCAAGAGTAATAAAGTTGGTTTCATGTCTCTTATTCTTTAAGTTTTTATTTCGGTCGTCATGACTTGACTGCAAAAGTAATACTATTTTTTGTAAACACCACAGCTTTTGGCAAGTTTTTTTCAAAAAAAATGTCAGAACGGATAACCAATGGCAAAATGCAAGGTTTGATTATCCTTAAAGCTATCGATATTGTAGAACCCACTCTTGCCCGTGTCGTAAGGCAGATGGAGACCAACGCCCCAGTCGAGGCGCAAAACGAGAAAGTCGAGATCGTAACGGATGCCTATACCCGTACCTACGGCAAGCTGACGATAGAAGCGGTCGAACTTGAACACTCCTTCCTCAAGCCACTCGTTGACTAAGTCGCTCTCGTAGTTCTTACTAAAGTTCCAGACGTTTCCGACATCGAGGAAAACGGCTGTGGAGAGACTGCCGAAGAGCCGACGGCGATACTCCAAGTTGGCGACAAGTTTGATGTCGCCATTGTTCATCACATAGTTCAACTCTGGTATGCCAAGCTGCATTATGCCGCCAGGACCTATGCCCCTGATAGGGAAGGCGCGAAGGCTGTTGGCTCCACCGACATAGAACATTTCCGAGAACGGAGCATATTTTCCATTGCCATAATTGTATATAACGCCGGCATTGACATGGGCAAGGAGCTGCGAGTTCTGGTCGAGAGTCCATGTCTTGCGGAAGTCGGTCTCGACCTTGACGAACTGCGAATAGTCAGTGTTCAACAGTTTCTTATTGGTCTCGCTCCAGCTCTTGCCAGCAAGTACATAGCCAAGCGAAATGAGATTGCCTGCCTCAGCTACTGTAGTCTCCCAACGTATAGGATTAAGATACGACGTAGGACTGCTGTAAGTATAGGTATAGCGCATCTGTGGGATAAACTGATTATCCATCATGACCGCTATATACATATTATCATTTATGAGTGAGTCGAGCTTGCTGGAATGGGAATTGGTGACCTGATACTTCACGACAAGAGGGGAAAACTCGTGAGCACTCTTGGGCGAGGTCTGCCAACGATAGGTCCACTCACCAGAAAACACGTTCATCCGATAGTATTCGGGACGAAAGACGCTGTTTGTGGATAGCTTAACCATAGTTGACGACTGCGAGAAGAAGCGGCGGCGGATGACCCTGCCGTTCTTGTCGCGAAGGCGACGACGCTCCTTGTAGAACGGTGCCACGATGCGCGGAAACTCCAAAGAAGCATCGACACCATACTCATAGTTACTGTCTGACGTGCGTTTGTGCGTCTCCCAAGCATAGGAACCATGGATGTTGAAATCGAGTTTTTCTCCTCCACGGAAGGCATTGCGACGGGTGAGACCCGCCTTCAACTCAGGTCCCATACGGCCAATGGTCTTGTTCTTGAAGTTTCCCTCGAAATAGACATCATAAGGACGATCGAGTACACAGTCGAGAGTAAGGTCGAGAGTGTCGCACGCAGCAGTGGTGTCACGAGGCGTAAACCTAAAGTCGATGGAACTGAACAAGCCCATTGAACTGAGATGCGAGGCTGTCTCCTGATAGTCGGAATAGCTGTAAAGGGAGTTGTGGCGTATCTTCATGTCGCGCATGATGACACGAGGGCGCAACGGAGGTTTCTTTCCACTATATTTTACGGAGAAGAAGCGATAGCGCAAGCTGTCTGTCAGTGGTTCGGTATAGGTGCGCTGCATGTTGATGTGGATGTTGCCAATATGCCACTTGTGAAGAACACTTTCAGGGAGTCCCGAAGCCAACTGCAAACGAAGCTGTGCCTTGTTTGGCTCGCCAAGCGTGTCGGCAAGATAGGAGGCATATCCCGACTGGTAATAATAATAGCCATTGTCGCGGAACATGGTGTAGAGTCGCTGTCGCTCGCCATCAAGATTGGAAACGCTGAGAGGGCTACCCTTCCTTACGACGGCTTCATCGGCAGAGGCGTTTATAAGGCTGTCAGCCTCGGCGGGGAAATTGATATAGGAGAGGGTGTCAACAGTGAACAGATCGCCAACGTTCACATCATATCCTATCTTGCTTTTCTTCGGATTCTTTTGGGGGATTTCCTTGTAGGAAACATGCGAATGGAGATAGCCGTGATTGCGCAAAACAGTTTGGGCAACGGAGGCACGTAGAGCAGGATTGACCCAACTCATGAGTACCGGCTGCTTGCCGAAACTCTTTACCATCCACTTTGAGAAGCCATCGTCCTTACCAGTAAAGGCATTCCATATCCACAAACCGTAGGGGAAAGGAGTGCGATAGTAAGAACTGCCGAACAACGCTCCGTTAGGGGCTGTTGCCAAAGCCGCCTCAACCTCCATCTGAGTGTTGAGGAAATGCTCGCATGGCTCATAGTTCTCATACTTTATCTTTCTCAGACCTATGAACAACTGGTCGTCGTCAGGAATGTTGCTCGTCGTGGAACAACTGGCAAGAAGCGACACGACCATGAGTGCCAGATATTTTTTTAGTACTTTATTCATTCGTCATTGCCTCCTTTGCTTTTACTGCCGCTGAGTCAACCCTTTCAACGACAACCTCTTCCGGCTTCGGCATAGCCACCTCATCGTCCTTCTTGAAGAGGTTGCGGAAGTTATGTATGGTTTTTCTCCAGATGAAGCCCGCTCCGTATTCCTGTGTATAGCCATCGAGCCAGTCGTAGGAGTTGTTATTATAGAAGAGTGTGACATACTTGTTGGCGGTGTCGTCGAGTCGGTATTCAAAAGTAACGTTGTCGAAGAACGAACTGTTCTGCTGCGTCTGTACAGAAGCTCCCGTAGAGACTTTTCCACCGACGGAAATCTTCAGTCGGTTGTTCCAGAAACGCTTTGCGAACTGGAAAGAATAGTCAGTATGAGTGCCGCCCTTGGAGTCGGTACTGTTGTCGATGCCTATCGAGAGGTCCAAGGTACGCAAGGCACTGCCCGTAATTTGATTTATCTCCGTATTGAGGAACGAACTGAGAGCATTGTTCATTGAGAACGACTCTGTATTGCCGTCGGCAAGGTACATTCCTGTGGTGAGCATAGTTACAGCCAATTTGCCACGCTGCTCTACACTCATGTTCTGCAGCTCATTATGGAGCGTGAGGTCTTCGGGCGCATCGAGGGTGAATTCAAGTCCCATGTTTTGAAGTGTCTTAGTAATGACAATACCACAAACAAACTTCACGCTTCGTCCAACACCATTGGTACCCGACACGCTTGCTTTCGTCTCTTCCTCTGCCGTGATGTTGAGTGTTGGATTCATCACGTCACCATGAAACTCTATGTAGCTTCCGTCCTGTATGGTAAATGTCTTCAAAGGAATTACAGGCAGCGAGTACTTCATCTTTCCATTATTCAGTGTATAGCGACCATTGAGCGCAATACCTTCAACAGTGTTATACTGCATTCGGAGTGTTCCACCGCCCATGAGGTCGATGTAGTTGGTATGGTCGGCATTGAGATATGCCATGATGTGCGCTCCGTTGGACACGTTGAGCGTCATGTCCATAGTGAAGCCACTGATTTGAGGACGCGACACCACTATCTCGGTCGTATCGGAGAAGTCGCGGAACTTGACAAGTTCGTCCAACTGATTATCGGTAGTAATAGGACTGTCGCGAAGAATATATCCCATGTCGGTCTTTCCAAGAACGTCGAGTTTGCCCTTCATCACCAGATTGTCAATCACACCGCGAATGGTTCCGTCAACATTGACGAATGCCTTTCCGTATGCCACACTCTTGTTGTTCTCCTTTTCGCCAATAATCTGATAGTCCTTAGCACGCATCTTCAGGTCAACCATGATCTTGTCGAGATTGCTGAAATCGACCTGTCCCATGATGTTCAGAGGATTGTCGTTATGGGCGTACATAGTGAAGTTCTCAAGGAGGAGCTTGCTGCCTACGATGCGTACAGGATCGTCATCAAAACGAAGTCTCATGCCATAAGGGACACTGACGAGATAAGACGAATCAAGGAATATCTCTCCGTTGACATCAGGACTGTCAAGTGCGCCAGAGACGGTCAACTCGCCCTCTGCAAAACCTTCGAGCCCAAGAATCTGGTCAGGCACAAAACCATTGACGAGGTCCAAAGGAGTATGTTTGAGGACAAGTTTGGCGGCAAGACGACCTTTATCCTCATCGAAATACGTGCCGTCGAGAATACCTATCTCCCTGTCATTCTGCAACAGACGCACTTCGACCTTATGGGCAGAGCCTTCATCCTGCAAATAAACGACCTCTGTGCCTATATTGCCCATCGCGCAATGCTCGTATGTCATGGAGTTGACAGCAAGGTCGGAAACTACCGAAATACGTTTGTCCTTGTCTATCATTACACGGAAATCGCCATTGAGAAGGCCGCCAACACGAGGCATGTATGGCATTACGTCGGATAAATTTCCTATGTCAAATTTGTTCAAACTAAGGGTTAAATCTTGCAGCATCTCAGGATCGTCGTCCTCAGAATAGAGTTTCAGACCAGTGCCATCGTCGGCAATAAGGTCGAGTTTGGCACTGACCCTATTATTTCGGGCAAGGAACACATAATTGCCCTCGTTTATGTTAAAGGACTTATAGCCCAACAACTGGCGATAGGGATTGAGACGAACGCAAATGCCACTGTCAAGCATCTCAGCCATGACAGCAGCATCGACGCCCAACCGGTCGTTGGCATCGTAGTATTTGGCAGAAAATCCCGCCCTGTTTCCGTCAACATATCCACCGAGCAATGCCTTGAATACAAACTGTGGATTGCGTCTGTTGTTCTGAATAAGCGTCGAGAAGTTTACACGCTTGTCATTCTGGTTTACGTCAAAACGTATTGTATCAATACGCACGCTGTCGTAAACCAAAGAATATATATAGCCATGCCCTTGGAGACCGTCAACAGGCGACGATTTTATGTTGCACGCCAGAGAATTAAAGTCCAAACCATTGTAGCGCAGGAAGTTGGCTACGGGATTGTCGTTACCACTGGCGATGCGCAACTTCAAGACAGGCAGGAGCGCACGCAGTCGTTCACTGTCAATAATTCGTTCATTAGTGTGAAGTTCCAACTCGTCAATAACCCGTTCACCCTGCTTCATCAGTTGTTCGTATCCACCTCGTGCGGCAAAGTCAAGTTCGAGATTTCCGCTATACACCTTCGCCCACGTCGTATCGCGATTGGTCAAAAAGTCAACGACAAGGTCTTCAGGGCGGTATGTCTTCTTATCAGTCCTTACAGTAAAATCGTTGAAAAGGGCTTGCAGTTTGTGCGACTCATGCAGGTCGGATGCAACATCGACATGCGCACACATGCTTGCGACAAGCGTTTTCTCGCTTACACGCATCATTTGCAGGTCAGCCCAACGCAAATCGGTGCTTAACGTTGCCTGAAGTTTTTGGGTGGAGACAAGTGCATCAAGACTTATTTCTCCATCGAGGATTGCATTGTCGCTATTCAGCTTGGCATGACCTACCCCCTTTTCAAGAAGTGCGACAGCCTTCACGTTGTCTATATTAAGGTGTCCATAGCCAAATTGGGTGATGTTTGCCGTAGCATGCATAAACGTGTTGCGAGAAAGAATGTCAAAGCCACAACCACGGAGAGCGACATTTCCACTGAACAGCTTCAACGAGTCATGAGGCATGAAATGGCGCAAGTCGAGTGACTTTACGTCAACCTTTGCATCGTAGGCATCGTTAACGGCATTGTATGAGCCATTAAGCATTACACGTCCACGTCCTTCTGTCATGGTCAGGTCTGCGGCATATTTCTGGCAATCGGCAGACAGTTTGCCTCCCATCGTTATGCCTCTCGGAATTTTGTAAGATTGACGAAGACCGGGAGAGAGCATGTCAAGGACAAAGTCGAGATTGCCAAAGTCTGCCTTCATAACCAACTGCGCCTTCATCTTTTCCATATCGACGGGATTGAGCGCATAGCCTTTGGCAGACATGTTGAACGCTTGTGGCAGACTGGCCCCGAATTCCGTCACCTCAATGCGACGCATATTGCCGTCAAGCGATACTTGCAGGGACAAAGGTTGATTCGGATAATTGTCGGCAAAACTTTTCGGCAGCATACCGGCAAAGAGCATTATGTCGTCCTTGCCGATATCAGCCCCCAGTGTAATATTTATTTTACCAGGGTTAAGTTCGTCAAAGGCATTAAGGTCCATACTGCACTCAGCCCTAAGTTCTGAATAGGGAGTCTGCAATCTGAACATTGGCACTGACAACTTTAAAGAGTCCAAGGTCAATGGCATTGATAGTCCATTGACAATAAGCCCGCTTTTCTCTTTTAGGCTCAATCGGCGAAGCATTAATCCGCCGTTCGGATCTTCATAACGAAGAGAATCCAACTCTATGCCGATTTCATCGAGAGCTATATGGTTGAAATCAAGTCCATCAACCCGTGGCTCATACCTTTGGTCAAAATGTGCTTTTCCCTTATTGAGGCGCACCTGTTCTACAGAATATCTTGCAGCCGCCAAATCAATCTGAGTATTGACAATGTTCAAGTTTGGAATATGTGCGCCAACCATTATCGTGTCGCCTATGGTATGGAAAGACAAGCGAGTATCGTCAACCTCTACCTTGGCAATGTTTATCTTCCATTTCAAATCGCTCTTCGTGGTGTCTTCAGGCACTGTATCCGGCAAAAGTGCGATGTCAACATTGCCTCCTTTCAACTGTACTCCGTCAACATCGGCAATCTCGTGTCCGAGGTCTATGCCACGACTCGACAATTGGAGACGCTCGACATTCCCTTTTACCCTAAGCGACGACACAAAACCATCGGTATTGAATTTTGCATCGCGTACTTCAAGATTTTCCACAACAACATTGCCACTGAACAATGGCCACAACTTGACATCAGCGACCAATACCTTAACATCGGCAATAGTGTCACGAACGTTGGCAAGACTGTCGTTTGGTTTTATGAATTTGGCTTCCTCTATACTTAAATCTAAAGGGAACTTTAAGGCAACATGCCCAACACCAACCTCCGCGCCTGTTTTTTCTGACATATACACAACAACCTTCTGTACTAAAAAATTCTGTACAGAAGGAATGTATAATACCATTGTCAATACCAAAAATAATAATATTGGACTGAACAATATGATAGATGTCCACAACAGGAACTTTTTCATCTGGTCACATTTTTCTGCAAATGTAGCTTTTTTTTCTTGAAAAAGGTACCATTGTGAAGAAAAAAAAACTTAATCAGCCGTTATTTAGTATTTTTTGCCACAAATTGTCCTTGGGCAATGGAGCATCAAGAGAAACAACCTCCTTACTGACGGGATGGACAAATTCCACATGACGCGACAAAAGGGAAATGCTCCCATCGGGATTGCTGCGTTGCGCACCATATTTTAAATCTCCCTTGATAGGACAACCCATCGCTGCCAACTGGCAACGTATCTGATGATGACGCCCCGTGAGGAGACGAACTTCGAGAATGTGATAGTTATCGCCCGACGCCAATACTCGATAGTCGAGAATAGCCTTCTTTGAGTCCTTCACCTCATGATTATAGGCATAACTCTTGTTCTGCTTTTCATTGCGCACGATCCAATGAGTCAACCTACCACTCGGTTCCTTTGGCAAATTCTTCACTATAGCCCAATAGGTCTTGTGGACATCGCCATTGCGGAACATTTCGTTAAGGCGGCTTAAAGCTTTTGACGTTCTGGCAAAGATGACCAATCCACTAACAGGACGGTCAAGACGATGGGTAACACCCAAAAACACGTTCCCTGGCTTCTGATATTTCTGCTTTATATAATCTTTAACAAAATCAGAGAGCGGAGCATCGCCAGTCTTGTCGCCCTGAACGATTTCTCCGCTTTCCTTATTTATTACGATTATATGATTATCCTCGTATATTACGTTCATCTGATTACATATTCATGCCACCATCAATCTGGATAACCTGACCAGAAACGTAGCTCGACATGTCTGAAGCGAGGAAAAGACATACGTTGGCAATATCCTCAACCTGACCACCACGACGAAGAGGTATCTTCTTCATCCAATCCTTGCGAATCTCCTCAGGCAGCTGTGCTGTCATGGCTGTCTCTATGAAGCCCGGAGCGACGGCGTTTGCACGCACACCCTTAGGACCAAGTTCCTGAGCGATTGACTTTGCAAGACCTATCATACCAGCCTTGGAAGCTGAATAGTTGCATTGACCAGCATTGCCGTGAACACCAACAACACTTGACATGTTGATGATAGAACCGCTACGCTGACGCAACATGATAGGAGCACAAGCATGAATGAAGTTGAATGCAGACTTAAGGTTTACATTCAATACTGCATCCCACTGCTGCTCTGACATACGAAGCATCAAGCCATCCTTTGTGATTCCTGCATTGTTGACAAGGACATCAATGCTTCCAAAATCTTCCTTAATCTTGTTTACGACAGCTTCTGTCTCTGCAAAATCAGCAGCATTTCCTGCATAAGCGTTGCACTTTACTCCAAGTGCCTCTATCTCCTTACGAGTAGCCTCAAGACCTGCCGCCATGTCGTCATTGAGTACAAGGTCTGTAAATGCAATGTTTGCTCCTTCCTGAGCAAACTTCATGGCGACAGCCTTTCCGATGCCGCGAGCTGCACCTGTTATAAGGGCAGTCTTACCTGTTAATAATCCCATTCTTTTATTTATTATATTAATACTATGTTTATAATATCACATTTAACCCAACTTTGGACTACTTGATAACGCTCTTACCCAAAGCTCCATATACAACCTTAGCAACCAAAGGTTTGCTCGTCTCCTCTGTCATTCCATGCCCAAGACGACCATAAATATAAGGAACCTCAAGACCTTTTATACAATAATGTGTAATATCGGCAACAAGATCAACATTATCAATGTCAAACTCTCCATCAGCCTTTCCTTCTGAATAGACCTTACGGAACAACTCTATCTCGTCTTCATCAAAATTCTTACGTTGTTTCTCAACCATCCAGATATTCCTAAAGAACTCTGCACGTAAATTTCCATTGCGTACCACAGTCTCCTTTATCATACTCAGATGGGTATAGATAAGTTCTATTATCTTTTCTTGAGGACGTATCTTCTTTGCCGCAACTTCGTCTAATTTGTCAGACAAGCGTTCCAACTCAGACTCAATAACGGCATAATAAACTTCTTCTTTACTTTTAAAATAAGTGTAAAGGGTACGACGCCCTTTACCCGATGACAACGCAATGTCGTTCATCGTAGTATTCTCAAAACCATTCTTAGCAAATAGTTGGCGAGCAACATCTACCAGTTTCTGTCTCGTCTTGGAAATGGACATCAGCTATTCCTCCTATTAAAAATCTTCATTGCACATATCAATTATCGTGTGCAAAATTATATATTATATTTGAAATACACAAATAAAACAGTCAAAAATTGCATTTTATTGGACTTTTAACAAAATTATTCCTGTTTTTCTTGCATAATAAAAATAAATATAGTAACTTTGCACCCGCAAAAGAGAAATAACATCGCGGAGTGGAGCAGTTGGTAGCTCGCCAGGCTCATAACCTGGAGGTCGCATGTTCGAGTCCTGCCTCCGCAACTAAGATGCCGCAACAAGTTGGAAACGACTTTGTTGCGGTTTTTCGTTTATATTTCACATACTCCAAAATAATAAACTATGATAAGACAGACTGTGTTTCGATTAGCTGCTAAAAAACGAGGTTGACATCTGACAACAAGGGAAATAATGGCTCAGCCACCACAACTATTACCCAAAACTGGACTTCTGATCATTTTTGTCTAACACACCTCATGTGCACTTAACATTAACGAAAATGATGACCCTGATGTGAAAACTGATATGAAGAAAATACAAAACCAATCGTAAAGGAGAACGAACCATATTACGACCATACTCTCGAAGGACTCGATGACATGCCTGCACATGCAAAAAGTTCATTGTTCGAAGTAAGCATCACCATCCCCTATCACCAACGGACAACTTAACCTCGAAACATGGTTTGAAACATATCTTTGCAAATTCAGAGACAATGGTGGTGAAAGAAAGATAGTAACTCGATATACGAAAATTAACAAAAAAGAGGGCGTGCCAGTAACTTTTGACACACCCTCAAATATCTTAACTCTTAAGATTCTTCATCACCTTATTATAATAACGCTGAGTACGCTTTACACTATAACGATTACCTCCATTCCATGACCTTATGGCCTTCTCTACGTTATTTGTAGGATTATAATAAGATTGGATAAGGAGAAACATCTCTTTTGACTTTGTCACACTGAACCGATCATTCAAAGTATATCTCCTCTGACTATTACGCTTCTTCAGAATTTCATTACACTCTCTAACAAGTATTGGGGTAATCTGCATCGCACCACATGAATTACCGCTGACAGCATTAGGATTTCCTTCACTTTCAACCTTTATGATTGCTTTCATCACAGGTTCCCAATCAAATCCTGAATTCGTTCTCTTCACCTTTTCAGCTGCCGCTATAAACGGACAAACTGAAAACAAAATTAAACTTAGACATACAATTCCAATTATTCTATTCATAAGCTATTATTTAGGGAGTAAGATCTTAATTAAAGATCGTGAACAAACATGGCAAGCATAGTATTGTTCTACTCCTGTTTGCACTTAAGTATGACCGTCCCAACCCGGGACATCTGCGTCACCTATTGATTATCGAGTGCAAAGTTAGGCATAATATTTCAACTATGCAAATATATTTAGTTAATTTAATTATTTAGAGCGTTGATAATCAAGAAATTATGAATTTATTGACATACATTAAGGCAAAACGACGAAAAATTTGTGCACGCACACACAAAATCAATAAAGACAAATCATCATAGGATATATATACAATAAGTCCTAAAGGCATCGGTGGACTCAAGACCTATCTCTTCAGTACTTTAATCAAATACGAAACAATAAAATCATTAACGGCACATGAAAACGAAAAATCCCCAAGGACAACGTTATCCTCGGGGATTATCATCAAAAAGAAGGCGGCCTCCTACTCTCCCACATTGCATTGCAGTACCATCG
>JBJEKR010000175.1:0-9366 GCA_051878735.1 Prevotella sp.
TTCTGAATTTCACGTTGCAAATGTAGTAATTTTATGTGAATAAAGCAATCTTAAAAGGAAAAAGTTTGTCTTAATATGAAAAAAATAGTAATTTTGCAGTCAAAATCAATAAAAATACTCAAGAATAGATGCAGTTAGATACACCTATATATATTATAGAGGAAGATTTGCTTCGCCGGAATCTTGCACTGATTGCCGACGTGGCTCGTCGCGCCGACGTTGAGATAATCTTGGCTTTTAAGGCCTTCGCCTTGTGGAAGACCTTTCCCATCTTCCGTGAGTACATCTCGTCAACTACGGCAAGCTCGCTTTCCGAGGTTCGATTGGCCTTTGAGGTATTCGGTTCCCCTGCCCACACCTATTCTCCTGCCTATAAGGTTTCGGAGATTGAAGACATGGCGCGAATGTCGAGTCATTTGACCTTTAATTCTCTATCGCAATATTCGTCAATGGCCCCTCTTGCTCGTTCGGCAAATCCGAAGGTGTCTTTTGGCATTCGTGTCAATCCACGCTATTCGGAGGTAGGGACAATGCTTTACAATCCTTGTGCTCCCGGCACACGCTTCGGCGTTACGGCAGACAAGTTGCCTGCGGTGTTGCCATCTGACATAGACGGATTCCACTGCCATTGCCATTGTGAGAGCGGGGCGGATGTCTTCCAGCGCACACTGTCGCACATAGAAGAGCAATTCTCGCCTTGGTTCGGTCAGTTGAAATGGATAAACTTCGGTGGTGGGCATCTTATGACCCGAAGTGACTACGATGTGGAACAGCTTGTTGACATACTGCGCCAGTTCCATTCGCGTTATCCGCACCTGAAGGTGATCATGGAGCCAGGCAGCGCATTCGCTTGGCAGACAGGAACACTTGTGGCATCTGTCGTTGACATAGTGACGGAAAGTGGCATAAAGACGGCAATTCTTGACGTTAGCTTTACCTGCCACATGCCCGATTGCCTTGAAATGCCGTACCATCCCACGGTACGTGGCGCAGAGGTCGTTGACATGGCCATGGCCACGCAGCCGCTATGCTACAGGTTGGGTGGAAACAGCTGCCTTTCCGGTGATTTCATGGGTTCGTGGCGCTTTGACCATGAGCTTGAGGTTGGCGAGCGCATCGTGTTCGAGGATATGATACACTATACGACAGTGAAGACGACAATGTTCAATGGCATCTCTCATCCTTCAATGGGAATATTAAAAAGCAATGGGGAAGTGACGGTTTTGCGCCGTTTTGGTTATGAAGACTATAAAAATCGCATGGATTAGCACTTTTTTTTAAAAAAAATGCCGAAAAAGTTTGGCGGTTCAAAAAAAAGTAGTACCTTTGCACCCGCAATCGAGAGAGATGCTCCTTGCAAAAGGAAAAGCAATGCGGAAATAGCTCAGTTGGTAGAGCACAACCTTGCCAAGGTTGGGGTCGCGGGTCCGAGTCCCGTTTTCCGCTCATCATATTGGACAAATGAAGATTAAGAGTGGTCTTAATCCTCTATCAGCCCAGGTGGCGGAATTGGTAGACGCGCACGTTTCAGGTGCGTGTGCCGCGAGGCGTGCAGGTTCGAGTCCTGTTCTGGGCACTGATTTTCTATGTCGGAGAGGTGGCGGAATTGGTAGACGCGCTACTTTGAGGGGGTAGTGTCAATTGCGACGTGGGAGTTCGAGTCTCCTCCTCTTCACATAGTTTATTCATAATGGTTAAATTATTTGAAGCGGAAATAGCTCAGTTGGTAGAGCACAACCTTGCCAAGGTTGGGGTCGCGGGTCCGAGTCCCGTTTTCCGCTCTTTTTTTTGGTTCTTTCCCTCATTTTTTTTATTCATTCTGGAAAACAACGTCATCAAATGAATTTATATTTAAGATATTTCGACAAAGAGATATTGGTCAATACTGTTGACGAGGCAATAAATTTCTTAGCTGGTATTGACGACATTGGCATGAATGCTCAGTTGGATCGTGACATTCGTGATTATGTGCGTAGTGATGTGTACTATCCGAAACGTTATAAGATTCGCCCACGAGTGTATTTTATCATCATCAAGACCGAAGCTGCCACAATGCAGGATTTCAAGGACAAGAAAGCCCTTCATGCTGTTCCGGCAGGTAGTTCACGCGAGCGTGTCGTTGCTCCCATAATAGCCCAGCTTAATGAGATAAAGCCGGGTTGGTATGAGGGAGAGGTGAATTTCAAGCGTGTGCTGCTTGTTCCCGGCACTGGCAAGTTCCAGTATCGCGACACCAACTTTGTTGCACGTTGCAAGGCAGAATCAGGTTTGGATTGCTATAACCGAATCATTGACTATCTTAGCCAGCATGTTGACAGTCGCAGCCAGTTCCCCTCAGCCAAGGGAAAGAATTTCCGTTTTGAGTATCTTGGACTCTCGGCGGATCAGGTTTAATAAGTCAAAAATTGGAGAGCTCGGCAGTGAATAAGGTTATGCTTATAGGAAATGTAGGGCAGGAGCCGGAAATACGCTATGTCGATAATGATGTGGCTGTGGCACGCATTTCCCTTGCTACCTCCGAGCGTGGATATACCTTGCAGAATGGTACTCAGGTGCCGGATCGTACGGATTGGCACACAATCATATTGTGGCGAAAGCTTGCCAAGATTGTTGAGGAATTTGTTCACAAGGGCGACAAACTATATATTGAAGGGCGGCTTCGTTATGTCTCGTTTAACGACAAGCAGGGAGTTAAGCGCATGGCTACGGAGATATGGGCTGAAAACATGGAGATGCTCTCTCCACGCAAGTCAACCGACGAGACACAAATGAATTAGATTAACTGATGGTAGAGACTTCTCTTGTTTCAGAATTTTTCGCAATGCTTGAGAACGTGCATTTTATGACTCCTACGCCGGGAGTCTATTTTGCCGTGATATTGGCATGTCTGCTGCTTATACTTTCCGGTTTTGCCTCCGGTTCAGAGATAGCGTTCTTCTCGTTGTCGCCTTCTGACATTAACGAGCTTGAGGAGTCGCGTCAGGACACCGACCAGCGTATTCTTGACTTGCGTGAAGATTCTGAGCGAACGCTTGCAACCATACTCATCACAAACAATCTTGTCAACGTCACCATCATCATGCTCTGCAACTACGTGTTTGCGCACATCGTTGACTTTGGCAATGCTTATTGGTTGCAGTTCATTTGTCTGACGGTTCTTCTTACTTTCATTCTCCTGCTCTTTGGCGAGATAATGCCGAAGGTGTTTTCAGCGCAGCAGCCTTTGAAGTTCTGCCGACGTGCCGTGGCTGGCATTAAGATCTGCCGCAGGCTGTTCTATCCATTCGCCACAATTCTGCTTCGTTCGGGTATTCTTGCCTCGAAGGTGGTGCAGAAGGAAAACAAGGTGTTGAGCGTCGATGACCTGGAGCAAGCTCTGGAACTCACTGACAAGGAGGATATTAAGGACGAGAAGAACATGTTGGAAGGTATCGTGCGTTTCGGCGACGAGACGGCGAAGGAGGTGATGACGAGCCGACAGGATGTCGTTGACCTTGACATGCGCTCCACTTATCCAGAGGTGCTGAAGTGCATTGTTGACAACAATTATTCTCGAATACCCGTATATCAAGACAATATCGACAACATCAGGGGTGTGCTTTACATCAAGGACCTTTTGCCGCATCTTGGCAAGCAGGCTAACTTCCGTTGGCAATCGCTCATTCGTCCGCCTTATTTTGTTCCCGAGACGAAGAAGATAGACGACCTTCTGCGCGAATTTCAAGACAACAAGGTGCATATTGCCATCGTTGTTGACGAGTTTGGAGGCACAAGCGGTATTGTCACACTCGAGGATATTCTTGAGGAGATTGTAGGAGAGATTAACGACGAGTATGACGAGGACGAGAAGAATTACGTCCGTGTGAATGTCAATACATACATTTTTGAGGGTAAGACACTATTGAGTGACTTCCATAAGGTTATGGACGCTTCCGATGACGTGTTCGATGACGTTGAGGGCGATGCCGATACTCTGGCGGGCCTATTGCTTGAGATAAAGGGAGAGTTTCCAAGAAAAGGTGAGAAACTCACCCTCCACAACTACACCTTCACTGTTCTTGAGATGGACGAACGCCGTATCTCGAAGGTAAAGGTGGTTGTGGGTAAGGAGAGTAATACTGCAAAATAAATTCTATTGATTTGTCAGCAGCTGGAAATAATCCGGTGCCGTTGACGTGTCAGCACTTGTCCAATAGGTTGGAATGGAAGTCCTGTTTACGTATTTCGTATTGTCGTTTACGGGGTTGTAGGTGACTATGTAGCCATATTTGTTGGAATATTGATAGTTCCACAGGTCGGGTATGCTACCTATGTTTGTTGTTCTGCTGCTACCGGCACCCCAGAAAATATTGTCTATTCTCACCAATTCAGTACACTGCGTGAACCTGTTGTCGGTCGTGATGCCGTTGTCGGGATCAATGAACAAATCGGTGTTAAGACAAAGGTTTGAGCAAAGGCCAAGCAACTGAATGTAGTTGCAACAGAGCTGTTGTCGAGAGAAGAAACCTGCTGGCAACTCTTCCAATGCCGAACATTCTCTCATCATTCCATACATGGTCTTGACATTTGTAATGTCTGCAAGCAAGTCGTCGGGAACTGTTGTTAAACTGGTGCATTGCCTAAATGTCGCGTACATTGTCTCTACGTTGTCCATTCCGCTGAATAATCCGGTAGGAATGTTCGTCAGGCTTTCGCATTTTGCGAATGTAGCATCCAATTTCTTGACATTGCTGAAAAGTTTGAAGCAGTCGGGGGAAATGGATACAATTCCCGTGTTATAGAACATTGAGGAAAGGTCGTCGGTGCCTGTGTTCAATACTGCGGTATCAATACTCCTTAGCATTTGACCGTTGTCGTTTGCAGAGTATGATGGGCTTGTATAATCGGAAATGTCAAGAGTCGATGTAGGATATTTTCCAAAATTGAACTCGTTTATCTGCTTTGCCGTATCGTCAGTTTGCAATGTCATTATGCGTATTTTGTATGTGCCTGATGCCGCGTACGTGTGCTGCAAGTCGCTGCTGACAATGCTGTTCTCCATGATGTTGCTCATTGAGCCGTCGCCCCATACGATAGCCATTGGTGCAGGAGTGGCTCCGGTAGCCATAGGGACGGAGAATGTCACATCGGTTTCTTGTGTTTCTATTGTAAAGGCCATCTCGCTCACGTCGATGTCAACGTCTGTCGAGTTCTTGTCGCCATTCTGGTTTGTCAGTGTCAGCGTGTATGTTCCGCTCCCGTTAAGAACCATAGGATCTGGCGTAGCCCTAAACTTTGCATAGCACGACTCTGCGGTCGCTTCGTCAGATGCCGTTCCATTGCAGTCGGCGTTCTTGTACCAACCCTCAACATTCAAGTCAACGTCGCTTGAAGTGGAGCTGCCCTGTAAGGCTAACTGTGCTGAGCTGAAGGAGACGTCTCCAAATGTGTTCACCTTGATGGTTCCCGTTAGCTCAAAATTGTCTTGAACGGCGTTGAAGCCGTATTCGTGTCCGGCGATGTTGTCAATTTCTTGGGTAGCATTGTTATAATTTTCGGTGTTCCAACCCTCAACGTCGCTTACAGTGAACGTCATTTTCTGGTCATTCAAGCAGATGTATATATTATGTTGATAGCCCTGTTTCAGTTTTTTCAGGCTGGTAACTTGTGTAAACTTTGTCGTCTCAACAGTTCTGCTTTCATCAATGATGTCGTAAGTGGCCTTGACGTAAAGGGTGATGTCTTCGTCGTTCGGCGTAGGAGCAATGAAGAATTCGCTGTCCAACAGTTTGGCGTCGCTTTCTGCCATCTGCTTGTCGCTACATGCAGGCACATCGACATTGGTGGTATTAAGCGTGTTTCTTGAATAACCGGCAAGGCTTTCTTCGCTCAGTGCATTTGGCACATCAGTGAATCCCGTCCAAGTCCATACGTCGCTGCCGCTTGCAGGACCATTATGGTTTGCCTCCTCGTAGTTTGCCTTTGCATCGTCGTTGGGAAGGAAGAATTCCAGACTCTTCAGAACAACGCCTTGGCATATCAGGTTGTCTGTCCATACATACACAGATAGCCTGCTTAGCAAATGCTTGAAGACAAGGCAAACGTCGTCTCTTGTGGAGCCATTGTCAATAGAAGTTGTGACGTTTGACAGTAGATAGTCGATTCCACTCTTGTTTTCCATGCTGTTGTCGATGGTTTGTACGACGGGAATGTTGCTGACTTTTATTAATCCATTTTCGTATGTAGCAACATTAGCCTCTTCGGCAGGGGCAAATCCTACGAAGTCGTAGTTCTTGCCTTTTGTCCAATACATTACATCATCGTATGTCCATGAGGAACTGCTGCTGTCCCATCTCAGCGTTCTGTAGCCTCCATTGTCGAATGCTGCAGTTGCACTATTGGCGTCGTATGTTGCTGACTCGTACATTTCACCCCATACCTTTACGCCATAGTCTTTTAGTTCGTTCACTCCGGCTATATCACCCGTAGCACTTCTTGTTGTGGTGTTCTGGATGAATGGTGCACTGAATTTGATAGTACTTGATTCTTTTTCCGCTTGTGTCTCTGTTGTGTCAATGGTAGAGCATGCGGAAAGTGTAAGCATTGAAGTAATTAATAGAAATAATGTGTCTTTTTTCATTTATAGAACGTTTTTAGTTTTTTTGTATGCAAAAATAGGTATTTAAACAATGAAAGCCAAATGTTTTATGAAAAACATTATAAAAAAGGGACGTTGTGATGCCACAACGTCCCTTTTTTATATTAAAACAATCATTAGTCGGTGATACAAATAGAAACACGGTTCATGTCGTTCTCGGCGAATGGCTGAACACGGCTACCCTTCGAATCTGAAGAAATGCGGTCAGCAGCGATGCCATACTTCTCGGTAAGCATCTTTACGACGGCTGCGGCACGTTGAGCTGCCAGACGGTCGTTGATTTTGTCATTACCGGTGCCTGCGTCAGCATAACCTGTAACCTGAACCTTCTTGTTTGGATACTTGTTCATGAACTCAACAAGTTCCTTAACCTTGTTCTCTTCTGACTCAGTAATCTTGCTTACATTGATGGTGAAGAATACATCGATGCGCAAAGGCTCGATAACCTTTATTTCCTCAACAACAGGAGCTGGCTCAACAACTGGCTCTGGCTCTGGTTCAACAACAACAGGAGCTGGTGCTGGAGGAACAACCTTCTCGTAAGACTTGCCGAGGTTGATCTTCAGACCTGCGAGTACGTTGAAATACCAGTCGGCATTTTCAGCCTTCTTTGAGTTGTACTTGTCAGAGAGGACATTAGCGTTACCCTCGATACCGAGTGCTACAGCATCGCTCAGACGGAAGTCAACAGCGATACCGGCCTTTCCAACAGGGAGAACTTTTGTTCCATCCCAAAGATATGTCATGTTGTAACCCCTTGCTGCAATGTCGTTGGCTTCGTCATTAGAGAAACCAATGTTCAGACCACCGCCCACGAATGCAGAAACATTCACGAGACGAACAGGGTTGTAACCCCAGATGAGGTTTGACAGGTTGAACATGAAATCGATGGTAGGAGAAACATACTTGTACTTGTACTGAATGTTGCCTGGATTGGCACCGTCAGATTCTTTGTAACCGCTATATCCTCCCTTGCTCTGCCAACCGTTAACGGCAAGGCGAGCACCGAAGATGGGGCTGAATTGATAACCCAAGGCAGCCTGGATATTTGGCGAGAGGAGGTCGCCGAACTTAGCCTCACCGAGAGTGTGCTGCACACCACCCTGCAACTGCAGGAAAGCATGTTTCTTAAACGTGTAATCGGCATCCTGTGCCTGTGCTGCTAATCCCAATGAGAGCAATGCAGCTACGAGTAAAGTCTTCAATGTCTTCATAAACGTATGTATTTAAATTGTTGAATATTTCTTGTCGCCATTTGTGTGGTACTTTCTTTATAAAAGAAACCCCTTCTCTTTAGGCTGCAAAGTTAATGAAAAAAATTGAAATACGCTACAAGTCAGAAAAAAATTTCGTTTTTTTGTCTTCTATTTTATGAAAAACGTCATTTTATTGACTTTCTTATGGTTTTTTTCAGGCAAAAAAATAATATCTTTGTCGTTGTAGCGTAAACGCATAAAAAATCCTGAGATCAGAAAATCTCAGGATTTAATGTGTATAATAAATGATGATTCGCTTTACAGCTGTTATTATTCTTCTGTAGTAGCTTCTTCTGCTGGTGTCTCAGCAACAGGAGCTTCCTGTACTGGTTCCTCAGCAACAAGAGCGTTCTCAGCAACTACGGTTACTGGAATCTCAACGATTACTTCCTTGTGGAAGTGTACGGTTGCAACATAGCTACCAACCTTCTTGATGTCACGCATAACGATGATTTTGCGATCAACCTCGTGACCCAACTTTGCCAATTCTGCTGCAACGTGAGCTGCTGTAACAGAACCGTAAGTAACGCCTGTTGCACTTACCTTGGCAGCAATGGTGAGAGCTATGCCGGCAATGGCGTTTGCCCTCTGCTGAGCTGCATCCTTGATGGCTGCCAGCTTGTGAGCCTGCTGCTTGAGGTTTTCTGCCAAAATCTTCTTAGCTGAAGGAGAGGCGATAACGCCCTTGCCCTGTGGGATAAGGTAGTTGCGACCATAGCCAGCCTTAACGTTGACGATGTCGTTCTTGAATCCCAAGTCTATGATATCTTCTTTCAGTATGATTTCCATATATGTATCCTCCTCTTTTATTATTTCATCAAGTCAGTTACGTATGGGAGCAATGCGATCTGGCGGGCACGCTTGATTGCCTGAGCCACGCGACGCTGATACTTCAGAGATGTTCCAGTGATGCGGCGAGGCAGAATCTTGCCCTGCTCGTTGAGGAACTTCTTGAGGAACTCAGGATCCTTGTAGTCGATATACTTGATGCCGCTCTTCTTGAAACGACAGTACTTCTTCTTCTTTGTATCCACTGATGGTGGAGTCAAATATCTGATTTCTGATTCTTGTGCCATGATTTAAGCCTCCTGTGCAACTTTGTTAGCGTACTTGTTCTTTCTCTTGACAGCGTAAGCAGCGGCATACTTGTCGAGCTTGACGGTCATGAAGCGGATTACCTTCTCATCGCGACGGTAGTTCACTTCGAGTTTGTTCACGAGTGATGGCTCTGCCTTGAACTCGAGCAGACAATAGAAGCCTGTCGATTTCTTCTGAATAGCGTAAGCCATCTTCTTGAGTCCCCAGGCCTCCTCGTTCAGTATTTCTGCACCATTGTCGGTGAGCAGTTTCTTGAATTTGGCGACCGTTTCCTTCATCTGTTCATCAGACAAAACGGGAGTTAAAATGAAAACGGTTTCGTATTGATTCATACTACTTTAAAATGTTAATTAAATGTTATTTTGCAAAATGCGG
>JBJEKR010000176.1:0-2097 GCA_051878735.1 Prevotella sp.
CCGTCGCGATAGTCTGGCTTAGAGTTGCTGTCGATGGAAATCTGAGCCTCGTTGCCAGTCTTCACTGAGTAGTAGAGCCACTGCATAACAGGCTTGATGGCATCGCGGAAGCGAGGAGCCCAGTCAAGCGCACCACGCTGTGCTGTGGTAGAGCAGTTTGCATACATCCAGTCCATACCCTTCTGTGCGAACAGAGGCATAAGGCTCTGAGTCAGCTCTTCAACAGTCTCGTTGAAAGCCTCCGATGGAGAGTGACCGTTCTCGCGGAGAACGTCATACTGAGCCTCGAGCAGACCCTCGATGGCACCCATCAGTGAGCCACGCTCGCCAGTGAGGTCAGAAGTAGCCTCGCGCTGGAATGTGGTCTTGAACATATAGCCGGCACCGATACCAATACCGAAGGCTATCGTCTTCTCCTCAGCCTTGCCCGTAGCATCCTGATATACAGCGTATGAGCAGTTCAGACCGCGACCCTCGCAGAACATTGTACGGAGGCTGGTACCCGAACCCTTTGGAGCTACCATGATGACGTCAACATCAGCAGGAGGAACAACGCCTGTGCGGTCGCTCCAGTTGATGGCGAAGCCGTGTGAGTAATAGAGAGCCTTGCCAGGAGTGAGATATTGCTTGATGGTAGGCCAAACCTGAATCTGTCCAGCGTCGGAGAGAAGCATACAGATAATCGTTCCCTTCTCGGCTGCCTCTTCGATGGAGAAAAGCGTCTTGCCCGGTACCCAACCGTCGGCAACGGCCTTGTCGTAAGTCTTGCCGGGACGCTGGCCAACAATCACGTTGAAGCCATTGTCGCGCAGGTTGCAAGCCTGACCGGGACCCTGGATGCCATAACCGATAACGGCGATTGTTTCGTTCTTAAGTACTTCGTGAGCTTTCTCCAAAGAAAATTCCTTGCTGGTGACAACAGTTTCAATAACGCCACCAAAATTCATTTCTGCCATAATTCTTTTGTTGTTTAAATTGTTATTACTGTCCCTATGAACCATGCCCGCCTTGTCCAAAAGCAGTCGTCTTGTCAGTCCATCCACGGCCTACGCGAGACCACGGCGAGGGGTTAACTTTCATTTTGCGGGTGCAAAAGTACAGAATTAAAACGAAACCACCAAATTTAGTTTCACTTTTTTACATAGATTATTATAAAAAAGCCGTTTTATTGCACAAACTACAATTTTTTCACTACCTTTGTACCCAAAAGCTGCATTAATTATGATATTAGACATTACATTACGTCTCATTACGGCAATGCTCCTTGGTGGAGCCATTGGCATAGAGAGGGAGTTTCGCTCCAAGGACGCGGGATTCCGCACGCATTTCCTTGTTGCCTTAGGCAGTGCCTTGTTCACTGTTGTGTCGCAATACGGCTTCGGCATTGATCTTAAGGACTCCTCGCGCGTTGCGGCACAGGTGGTCTCTGGCATAGGCTTCCTTGGTGCCGGTACAATCATATTCCAAAAGAACATGGTGCGCGGACTGACTACGGCAGCGGGACTGTGGGTCACTGCCGCCATCGGTCTTGCCTGCGGCACCGGACTCTACATCATTGCCGCCATAACCACCGCCCTCGTCCTCGTCGGACTTGAGTCGCTCCACACCCTCATTCCCCAGCTCGGCAAGGCAGCCGTACAACTCGGCTTCACCTCGTCGTCGAAGCAGAGCGTGAACCGAATCCTCACCCGACTGAAGGAGGAAGACATTGAGATTGGCTCGTTCGAGATGAAAAGCCGAATGACGAAGGAGGGGGAGGTGTATGACGTGAGTGCCGACATCCGCGTGAAGCGTGGCGGTCACAACCAGAAGATACTGAACTTGATAAACGAGTTCGACGACATCACCATATCCAATCTGGAATAACAGAGTTATATCGCTCTGATCAACTAAAAACATACTCCGCCGACGGATTGAAGCAGGGGCAGGCCTTCGGCGTTGCTCCTGGCATCTCGCAGTGACCACGGACGAGAGCCTTGGGGAACAGCCTCTTCAGCTTTGCGATGAGCAGAAGGAGCTGTTCCTTTTGAGCGCTTGTTCGCGTGTCCTTCGGCTTGCCATTCGAGTCCAGTCCGCCCTCGTAGCAGATGCCTATTG
>JBJEKR010000177.1:0-2095 GCA_051878735.1 Prevotella sp.
AACATGATTATTTGGGTTTTCGCAGCGCTGATGGCACTGCTCCCAAGCAGCACAACGATGGCGGCAGCACAACAGCATCGCCACACACCACGGACAACGATAGTTGACGACAAGGCAAAGCAGCAGGCAGCCAACGACTCGGCAGCGGCTGCACAGGCAGCACAAGCTGACGCGGCAGTGGCATACTCCGACACCACCTCCGTTGACGAGGAGGAGGACTACCAGCCTTCGGCATACAGCGTGCAGTATCAGAGCAAAATGGAAGCTGAAGACAGGGAGTTCGCAGAGCGTATTCTCGACAAGATTGCAGAAAGCGGCAACTACCTCGTAGTGATTATCTTCATCATCTTCATCGGTGCGCCAATCTCTATCCTGATGATGATTCTCTACTTCATCCAGCAAAACCGCCGCGACCGCATACGCTTGGCTGAGACGGCACTGAAGAACGGACAGCCTATTCCAGGCACAGAACGCATAATCTATCGTGAGGCAAGGCCAAGGGCAGAACGCCGCAACACATCGGCACAGAAATCATCGGTTGACGTCAAGCGATACACCAACGACGAGGATCTCCACAGGCGCGGCATAAAGCATCTTGCAATAGGTCTTGGACTTATGGTCTGCTGTCTCGCATTCTGGAACAACGACTTCTTAGGCGGCATCGGATTCCTCATTGCATGCTATGGTGGTGGTCAGATGTACATGGCATACTCAACCAAGAAAAATGTAGAAGAACAGCAGCCTATTGAAACGACAGAAGAGCCAAAGGCTGAGGAATCTGCAACAGAAGAGCCTTTAACCGAGGAGCCAAAGGCTGAGGATGTGAAAGACTTGACTTATCCAAAAGATTGACAAGATAACAATTAATTAGATTACAAGAAAAACAATGGGGCGAACAACAGCTGTTCGCCCTATAAAACAAAATCCTGTGCAAATGGAATATTTCAACGATATTACGCTCATAGCACGTATGGCGATAGGCGGCGACAAGAAAGCCTTCGACCAGCTCGTGAGGAAATACCAGTCAAGGGTGAGGAAGTTCTTCCTCGCCCAGACTTTGGGCGACTCACAGCTAAGCGATGACCTTGCGCAGGACACGTTCATCAAGGCGTACACCCACATCAGCCAATTCCGCGGCACCTCTTCGTTCAGCACTTGGCTGATGCGTATTGCCTACAACACGTATTATGATTATTGCAGAAGACCCACCCCCACTACCTCTTTGGAAAAGGGAGAATTAGGATGCGCATCGACGCCCCTCCCCAAAGAGGGGGCGGGTGTGGGCCTCCGTTTAGACATTCTGAAAGCCCTGTCCATTCTGTCAGACACGCAACGCACCTGCATCACCATGCAACTGATTGATGGAAGGCAAATAGAGGAGATAGCGGAGATTACAAACATGCCGCTTGGGACAGTGAAGTCGCACCTGAAACGAGGCAAGGACTTGATGGTGCAGTTCTTGAAAAACAACGGATATTAAACAAAGGAGATTATGAAAGACGAAAAAGACATATTGCTCGACGATTTCTTCAAGGATGCCGCAGAACTTCAGATAGAGGACAACGGATTCACGGAGAGCGTGATTAATGCGTTGCCTAATACACAAGCGCTGAGCGACCGAGCCATAGTAAGGCTTCGCAGGAAAGTGAGGCTATTGGAGGCTTCGTGCATAACAGCAGGCATAGCCCTCTTCTTTTTCCTTAAAGGCTGGAACATGGCATACGACCTCTTGGCTTCTGTGTTTGCAATGGCCATGAGCATCAACATCAAGCATCTGCTCATAAACACCGTGCCACTCATGTTGCTCATACCTACAATAGCAGCAGCCACGGCAATCTACTTCCTCGGCAAACCAGAGTTGTCGAAGAGGTGGTAGGTGGTTCGCAGAACACGAAATTCGGTACGCCTGTTGAGCTGGTTGCATAGCTCCTGTTCATCAGGCTTAAGTCCTTTTATGTATTCTTCCGTAAGCACATCGTCGGCTTTCAGGAAGTCATATTTCTCGGCAACACGCTTCTTTATAGTCTTCGGATTTTCCTTGCCATAGCCCACGGGAGTAAGTCTATCGCGGGCTATTCCTTTTTCTATCAGATAG
>JBJEKR010000178.1:0-9169 GCA_051878735.1 Prevotella sp.
TACTGTTTAATGTAGTGCAGATGTAGAGTGAATGTAGAGTCAAGATATACTCTACATTCTACAACTGTCTAAAAACGAGATGGTTATGCCTAAATGATGTAGAGTGTAGAGTTGTAGCGGCATCACGCTTCCACGGTTAAAAGAATATATATAGAAGAGGTGGAAACGTTAATTTAGTGTTAAATATCGGAAAACTCTTGACTCGTACCTTAGGGCATGGTGTAACTTTGCAGCTGAAATCAAAATCGCGCGACAAGATGAGAAAAGAAATCAAATTAAAAATCGGAGAGTTCTCCAAACTGATGCAGGTGACAGTGAAGACACTGAGGCACTACGAAAGCATTGGATTGCTTATGCCGTCGGAGGTTGATGAGTCGAGTGGCTACCGCTACTACCGTTTGGAACAGATGCAGCGGTTGAACCAAATACGCACGTTGAAAGATGTCGGATTCTCGTTGGACGAGATAAGAGGTCTTTACGAAGTGGAGTCGCACACGCCAACCATCGGTCAGCTGAACAGGAAGATACGCGAGTGTGAGAGGGAACTGAAGTCCCTGATGTCACGTCGCCGCCACCTCATTGAGATGGTAAACTCTCGTAAAAACATTACAAAAATGGACAAATTTTCAATTCAATCACTACCAGCTATCATCGTGGCTTCGCACCGTAGTATAATCAAGTCATACAACGCACTCGGAGAGTTGTGCGTGAACGTGATAGGTCCTGAGATGCAACGTCTTGGCTGCAAGTGCTCGCCATCGGGTTATTGCTTCACCATAGAGCACGACAAGGAGTATAAACCCACCGACATTGATATCGAGTATTGCGAACAGGTGGAGGATATGGGCGAGGATTCTGCCGTGATAAAATTCAAACAACTCGACGCTGTGCCAAAGGCATTGTGCATGAAGCACTATGGTCCTTACGACCGCTTCTACGAGTCATACACCGAGGCGTTCAAGTACCTTTACGAAAAGGGTTATCACGTAAGCGGCCACCCAAGAACAGTGTATGTCGATGGCATCTGGAATGAGGAAGACCCTGAGAAGTGGCTGTCGATTATTCAGATACCTGTGGAGTAGAAGTGAATTTTGGAAGGTAGGAGGAAGAGGGTAGAAGGTAGATATTACCGAACTGCCGAGATAGCCATTCAGCTTGAATATACGGGTAGAACTATTCTCTACCCTTTACCCTCTACCTTCTACCCTCTAAAATTTATCACCAAAAAGCAGAAAAACTTTGCAAATTGTTTTGTGGAAACAAGAATTGTTGTTACCTTTGCACCTAATTTATAAGAAAAAGAAACTTTACCCCCGTTCGTGTAGGGGACAACAATAACAAAAACAACTTGCAAATTTATGAAAGTATTAAAGTTCGGCGGAACGTCCGTAGGTTCCGTAGAAAGCATTTTAAGTCTGAAGAACATCGTTGAGCAGCAAGCTCAGCCAGTGATTGTAGTGGTAAGTGCTCTTGGCGGCATAACAGACAAGCTGATTGCCACATCGCGCCTGGCACTGAAAGGCGACGAAGAGTACAAGACGGAGTTTGACGCAATAGTAGCGCGTCACCACACGATGGTGAACACCATCATTAGCGACACGGCTGAACGAACTCGCCTGCTAAACGTTGTTGACAGTCTTCTCGACGAGCTGCGCTCAATCTACTATGGTGTGTATCTTATCCGCGACCTCAGCCCTAAGACCAGTGCTGCCATTGTCAGCTATGGTGAGCGTCTGAGCAGCAACATCGTAGCCACGTTGGTGAACGATGCTGCATGGAAGGATTCACGCGAATTCATCAAGACGGAATTTAAGTTTGGCAAACATATCCTCGACAGTGAGCTTACGCACAATCTTGTCAGAGAGGCATTTGCAGAGATGCCAAAGATAACCATCGTACCTGGTTTCATCAGCAGCGACAAGTTCTCGGGCGAGGTGACGAACCTCGGTCGTGGAGGAAGCGACTATACTGCATCCATCATTGCAGCCGCACTTGACGCCGAGGTGCTTGAGATATGGACAGACGTCAACGGTTTCATGACCGCCGACCCACGCGTGATACACACGGCATACACAATCAACGAACTAAGCTATGTGGAGGCGATGGAGCTTTGCAACTTCGGTGCAAAGGTCATTTATCCGCCAACGATATACCCTGTGTGTGTGAAGAACATACCGATAAAGGTGAAGAATACCTTTAATCCCGACGACCCAGGAACAATTATCAAGGACAAGATAGACAACGACCGCAAGCCCATCAAGGGTATTTCGAGCATCAACGGCACTACGCTCATCACCGTGACAGGTCTGTCGATGGTGGGTGTGATAGGTGTCAACCGCCGAATATTCACCGCCCTTGCAGATCATGGCATTTCGGTGTTCATGGTGTCGCAGGCTTCGTCAGAAAACTCTACGTCAATAGGTGTTCGCGACGAAGATGCCAACGAAGCTGTCCGCGTTCTCGACTATGAGTTTGCAAAGGAGATAGAAACAGGAGCAATGTACCCAATGCACGCTGAAAGTGGACTTGCCACCATTGCCATCGTTGGTGAGAACATGAAGCATACGCCAGGTATTGCAGGAAAACTGTTCGGTACATTGGGACGAAGCGGTATTTCGGTAATTGCTTGTGCACAGGGAGCTTCGGAGACGAACATCTCGTTCGTGGTGGATTCTAAATACTTGCGCAAGTCGCTCAACGTGCTTCACGACTCGTTCTTCTTGAGCGAATACAAGGTGCTGAACCTCTTTATCTGTGGTGTCGGCACTGTTGGCGGCAACCTTATTTCGCAGATTCACTCGCAGTATGAGGAACTGATGCGCACACGCCGACTGAAGCTCAACGTGGTAGGCATAGCAAGCAGCCACAATGCGATTTTTACTCGCGACGGCATCGACCTTGGCAACTATCGCAAGGAGTTGGAAGCATCGGCTCCAAGCAACCTTGAACACCTGCGCGACGAGGTGATAGGCATGAACATCTTTAACAGCGTGTTCGTAGATTGTACGGCAAGCGTAGAAGTGGCAGGACTCTATCAGACCTTCCTTGAGCACAATATCTCCGTAGTGGCAGCAAACAAAGTGGCCGCTTCGAGCGACTATGCAAGCTACGCCAAGCTGAAGGAAACGGCATTGAGACGTGGTGTAAAGTTCCTGTTCGAGACCAATGTTGGTGCAGGTTTGCCAATCATCGGAACGATTAATGACTTGCGCGACTCTGGCGATAAGATACTTAAAATAGAGGCAGTTGTGAGTGGAACGCTCAACTTCATCTTTAATGAGATAGCCGCTGATGTGCCGTTCTCGGAAACAGTGCGTCGCGCCAAGCAACAAGGCTACAGTGAGCCAGATCCACGCATCGACCTTAGTGGTAAGGACGTGGTAAGAAAGCTCGTCATACTTGCTCGCGAAGCTGGTTACAAAGTGGAGCAGGAAGACGTGGAAAAACAACTCTTCGTGCCAGACGAAATGTTTGAGGGCAGCATAGAGGAGTTTTGGGAGAATCTGCCAAAGCTCGATGCCGACTTCGAGGCAAAGCGCAAGGTGTTGGAAAAGGAACACAAGCGTTGGCGTTTCGTGGCAAGAATGGACCACGGCAAGACGCAAGTGTCTCTCGAAGCCGTAGGCGAACACCATCCGTTCTATGGTCTTGAAGGCTCAAACAACATCGTATTGCTGACGACTGAGCGATACAAGGAATACCCAATGCTTATTCAGGGTTATGGCGCAGGCGCAGGAGTGACAGCCGCTGGTGTGTTTGCCAACATAATGTCAATAGCTAATATATAATTGACGAGTGACAGAAATTGGAAAGAAGTATGAAACACATTATTATATTAGGCGACGGAATGGCTGACCACGCAGTCGAAAGACTTGGTGGAAAGACGTTGCTGCAACATGCCGACACGCCATATATGGACATGTTGGCAAAGAAAGGACGCACGGGACGATTGGTGACAGTGCCAGACGGATATAGCCCTGGCAGCGAAGTCGCCAACACCGCTATTCTCGGCTACGATCTCGATAAGGTGTATGAAGGTCGTGGACCACTTGAGGCAGCAAGCATCGGCTACGAAATGAAGCCTGATGATATGGCTATACGCTGTAATATCATAACCCTTGCCAATGGCAACATAAAGAATCATCATGGTGGGCATCTGACAACAGAGGACGGCGACAAACTGATAAAACTGCTCGACGAGAAACTGGGCAACGACCGCGTGAAGTTCATCACGGGAATACAGTACCGCCATCTGCTCGTAATCAAAGGTGGAAATAAGCACATTGTATGCTCACCACCACACGACCATCCCGACCAACCTTGGCAACCGCTGCTGGTGAAGCCGGAAGAGGGTGGGGAAGAGGAAGGCAGAATGACTCCACAGGAAACAGCCGACCTGATGAACGACTTGATATTTAAGTCGCAGAAGATATTGGAGGAACACCCGTTGAACAAGCAACGTGCCGCAGAAGGCAAGGATCAGGCAAACTCCATTTGGCCGTGGAGTCCTGGCTATCGCCCGTCGATGAAGACCATCGGCGAGATGTTCCCCGAAGTGAAACAAGGTTCGGTCATCTCTGCCGTTGACTTGATTAGGGGCATAGGACACTATGCAGGTTTGAATATTGTGATAGTTGACGGTGCCACAGGACTTTATAACACAAACTATGAAGGAAAGGCTCAAGCTGCTATAGAAGCCTTGAGGACCGACGATTTCGTGTTCCTACACGTGGAAGCAAGTGACGAGGCGGGACACGACGGAGACCTCGACTTGAAGCTGCGTACAATAGAGAACCTCGACCGACGCATTGTGGAGCCTATATATAATGAGGTGAAGACGTGGGACGAGCCAGTGGCAATAGCAGTATTGCCCGACCACCCGACGCCAGTCGAGATACGCACCCATGTGAAAGAGCCCGTTCCGTTCCTCATTTACTATCCAGGCATTGAACCTGACGAGGTGAAGGAATACGACGAGGTGAGCTGCGTGCGAGGCAGCTATGGATTGCTGAGGATGCAGGAGTTTATGGAAGCATTTATGAAACAACAATAACATGAAATATTATAGTACAAACGGAAAGGCACCAATGGCTACGTTACATGAGGCAGTAGTCAAGGGACTTGCGGGCGACCGCGGCCTTTATATGCCCGAAAGCATAAAGACATTGCCTCAGTCGTTTTTCGACAACATCGACAAGATGTCGTTTCAAGAGATAGCATTCACCGTGGCACAGGCTTTCTTTGGCGAAGACGTGAAGGAAGACGACCTGCGTAAGATTGTATATGACACACTTTCGTTCGACTGCCCCGTGGCACGTGTGACAGACGACATCTACAGCCTTGAACTCTTCCACGGTCCTACGTTGGCATTCAAGGACGTAGGCGCGCGCTTCATGGCTCGTCTGCTGCAATATTTCATTCGTCAAGAAGGCAACGAAGATGTTAATGTCCTCGTCGCTACGAGTGGCGACACCGGAAGTGCCGTGGCAAACGGTTTCCTCGGCGTTGAGGGAATCCACGTCTATGTGCTCTATCCAAAGGGCAAGGTGAGCAAGATACAGGAAAGCCAGTTCACCACGCTTGGCAAGAACATCACTGCCGTTGAGGTGGATGGAGTGTTCGACGACTGCCAGGCACTTGTAAAGAATGCCTTTATGGACGAGGAACTGAACAAGCACATGAAGCTGACGTCGGCAAATTCCATCAACGTGGCGCGTTTCCTGCCGCAAGCCTTCTACTACTTCAACGCATACGCTCGCATGAAGGCATTGGGCAAGGCAGACGACTTGGTTGTTTGCGTGCCAAGCGGCAACTTCGGAAACATTACAGCCGCCTTGTTCGGTCATCGCATGGGCTTGCCAATAAAGCGTTTCATTGCAGCCAACAATGCCAACGACATTTTCTATAACTATCTGCAGACGGGCAAATATGAGCCAAAGGCAAGCCGCCAAACCATTGCCAACGCTATGGATGTAGGCGACCCAAGCAACTTTGCACGCATTTACGACCTCTATAAGGGCGACCACAAGACAGTGACCTCACTTATCAGCGGAGCAACCTATAGTGACGACATGATTCGTGAGACCATGAAGCAATGTTACGCCGAGAATGGCTACATACTTGACCCGCACGGAGCCTGTGGCTATCGCGCACTTGTCGAGCAGCTGAAAGCTGGCGAAACAGGTGTGTTCTGTGAGACAGCGCACCCTGCAAAGTTCAAGGACACCGTTGACCCAATCATCGGCGCAGAGGTTGAGATTCCAGAACGTCTTGCCGCCTTCATGAAAGGCAAGAAGCAGAGCGTGGAAATGGGCAAGGGGTTTGCCGAGTTCAAAGACTATTTGATTTCTCGTTAAAAATTACTTAAATGTTTTGTCAAGTCAAAAAAAAGCAGTAATTTTGGAGGCTCTTAGAAAGCGATAATGCGTCAGACGGGCTTAAAAGTGGCTTAAATCGAATTTTGCGCTTCCGTCGAAGAGCTGGAAAGAACAAAATCAAATAAAGAAATATAACACGAATGGATCAGACATTAGATCAAGACAGAATTATTAAAATCAACATCGAGGAGGAGATGAAATCCTCATACATCGACTACTCCATGTCGGTGATTGTGGCTCGTGCTCTTCCTGATGTGCGCGATGGTTTCAAGCCTGTCCACCGCCGAATACTCTACGGTATGATGGGCGTTGGCAACACAAGCGACAAGCCTTACAAGAAATGTGCCCGTATCGTCGGTGAGGTACTTGGTAAGTATCACCCACACGGCGACAGTTCCGTATATGGAGCATTGGTGAGAATGGCACAGGAATGGAACATGAGATACACACTCGTCGATGGTCAAGGTAACTTCGGATCAGTCGATGGAGACTCGCCGGCTGCCATGCGTTACACTGAGTGCCGCCTCTCAAAGATGGGAGAGCACATCATGGACGACCTTGAGAAGGACACAGTGGACATGACCAACAACTTCGACGACTCGCTGCAGGAGCCGACGGTCATGCCGACTAAGGTGCCAAATCTCTTGGTAAATGGTGGTAATGGTATTGCCGTCGGAATGGCGACAAACATTCCTACTCACAACCTCGGTGAGGTGATTGACGGTTGCTGTGCATATATTGATGACAACGACATTGACACCGACGGATTGATGGAGTACATCAAGGCTCCAGATTTCCCTACGGGAGCTTATATCTACGGCATACAAGGCGTTCGGGATGCCTACGAGACAGGTCGCGGACGCATCGTGATGCGTGCAAAGGCTGAGATAGAGACAGGCGACTCTCACGACAAGATTGTCGTTACGGAGATTCCTTACGGTGTGAATAAGGCTGACCTCGTGAAATACATTGCCGACCTTGCAAACGAAAAGAAGATAGAAGGCATCAGCAATGTAAACGATGAATCAGGCCGTCAGGGTATGCGCATCGTGGTTGACGTGAAGCGTGATGCTAACGCAAATGTCATCTTGAATAAACTCTTTAAGATGACAGCCCTGCAAAGCTCATTCTCAGTTAATTGCATCGCTTTGGTACATGGTCGCCCGAAACTTCTTTCGCTGAAGGAATGTGTGAAGCACTTCGTTGACCATCGTCACGACGTGACCATTCGTCGCACTAAATTCGACTTGAAGAAGGCACAAGATCGCGCCCACATACTTGAAGCTCTTATCGTGGCTTGCGACAACATTGACGAGGTGGTACATATCATCCGTGCATCGAAGACCCCACAAGAAGCCATTGAAAACCTTGAAAAACGTTTCAACTTCGACGAGGTGCAGGCACGAGCCATTGTCGATATGCGTCTGCGTCAGTTGACAGGTCTGCAAATGGACCAGCTGCATAACGAGTACGAAGAACTGGAGAAGCTGATTGCCTATTTGCAGCAGATTCTCGACGATCCAGAGTTGTGCAAGAAGGTTATGAAGGATGAACTTCAGGAAGTGAAGGAGAAATATGGCGATG
This sequence comes from Prevotella sp., assembly GCA_051878735.1. Classification (GTDB taxonomy): domain Bacteria; phylum Bacteroidota; class Bacteroidia; order Bacteroidales; family Bacteroidaceae; genus Prevotella. The sequence continues at coordinate 7,962 of JBJEKR010000178.1, forward strand.
AGCGTCGCACGGAGATAAAGTATTCAAGCGAGGAATTCAATGCCGAGGACTTCTATCCAGACGATCCAGTGGTTATCACTATCAGTCACCTTGGTTACATCAAGCGAACGGCACTGACGGAGTTTCACCAGCAGAGTCGCGGTGGAGTGGGAAGCAAGGGAGCGCAGACACGCGACCAGGATTTCACCGAATACATCTATCCTGCAACTATGCACAACACACTGCTTTTCTTCACCCAAAAGGGACGTTGCTACTGGCTCAAGTGCTACGAGATACCAGAAGGCGCGAAGAATGCAAAGGGACGTGCAATCCAAAACCTGCTGAACATAGAGGCAGACGATGCCATCAACGCCGTATTGCGTATTAAGAAGTTCGACGACGAGGAGTTCGTGAAGTCGCATTATGTCGTATTTGCAACGAAGAACGGTATCATCAAGAAGACCTGTCTGGAATCTTACAGCCGACCACGTGCCAATGGTGTGATTGCCATCAACATTATGGAAGGTGACCAAGTCGTAGGCGTAAGACTGACAAATGGCAACAATGAGCTGCTCCTTGCCAACCGCAACGGTCGAGCAATACGTTTCAACGAGAATGACGTGCGCACAATGGGACGCGTCTCCACAGGTGTTCGCGGTATGCGTCTCGACGAAGGCGACGATGAGGTAATAGGCATGGTTTGCGTGAATGATCCTGATAAGGAAACTATCATGGTTGTCAGCGAAAATGGCTACGGAAAGCGCAGCGACATTGAAGACTATCGCAAGACGGCTCGTGGCGGTAAGGGCGTTAAGACGTTGAGCGTCACCGAAAAGACCGGACGACTTGTTGCGATAAAGGTTGTGACAGACGAGAACGACCTGATGATAATCAATAAGAGTGGAATACTGATTCGCCTCAAAGTTGCCGACGTGCGTGTCATGGGACGTGCCACACAGGGAGTACGCCTCATCAACCTCACGAAGAAGAACGACACCATAGCAAGCGTATGCAAGGTGTTGAGCGCAACGGACGAGGAAATAATACCAGAAACTTTGGAATCACCTGAGAACTCAGAGAATCAGGAGAGTGCCCCAACGGAATAAAGTATTAATCTCAAATAACTACGATTATGAAGAAAATTATGTTCATGGCAGTGGCTTTGGCATCAGCCGCTACTGCTTTTGCCCAGGACGACCTGGTAAAGCAAGCACTGAAGGAGAAGAATC
>JBJEKR010000179.1:0-9123 GCA_051878735.1 Prevotella sp.
TAAGAAACATATAATCGACATTCTCTTTCCGTTATTGTGCCTGAAGTGCCGTCTTATCTGCGACAACGACTGGGGGTGTGGGCGTCCCGCCCGCACCTCGCCTACAAGGTTATCCTACATCCGTCAATTTTTTCGCCTGATGGTGCGCATGGTGCGGGCGGGACTCCCACACTCCCAGTCGTTGGCATAGATATAAAAGGAATTTCGTCGAACTCACGTTAAACTACAATGAGTCCTTCGGCTCGTCCAAGTCTCGCAAACAAATATAGTCCATTGAAAATTCATACAGCTCACGTTAAGTGATGATAAAAAAATCGCCAGACTCTTTGGGAATCTGGCGATTGAATTAATATTAGAACGTAAGCCTAAGGATTTAGTTGTTGTTCTTCGTTACAATCTGACTGCCATCAGCGAATGTAGATACCTTTACTACCGTACCCTTATATGACTTCGTAACCTTAATGCCTTGCAGGTTGTAGTACTCTACCGAAACGGGTTCTTCAACCTTCAGATTGCTGATTTCCGTAGCTATTGTAGCCTCTGTAGCTTCACCAAGACCACCCATCTCGTTGGCAGCGCGTACTGACCATGTTGCGGACGTGTCGTCAACTGTGTATGAAGGCTCAGTAATGTTGGCTACATACTTACCGTCCTTGAAGACTACCCAACAGAGCACATAGTCGCTGGCATCCCATGTCAGAGCATTTGTATTAGTGCTAAGCACAACATTTGTAGGAGCGGAAGCCTGCTCAGTAAGAGCTGTCGGATCCCAGTCGTCGTCCTGTCCCATCACGTTGGCGAGTGACATGCTCTGTACATCGTCGATAGTGAGGATTGGGTCATTGGTATAAGTCGCAGTTTCGTTGGTAGTCGAATTCACTACAACAGTCCAAGATGTGCGACGACCGGAGAGGTCGAGCGTTGTGCCGGATGTGAGGAATGAGTTGTACTCAGCGAAACGTTTCGGCCAGCCGTTGCTCATGTCTGCCCAAGCATTGCCGATAGGTGCAGCGTCCATCTTGGTGTTGATGAAGCTGGCGGTAGGTGTGCCACTGCCCCATGGACGGCCGAGATAGAACGTCACGTCAGATGTCTCCTTCTTGATGTAGCAGTTCTGGAATACGTAACCATAGTTCTTAGCTTGTGAAGGAACTGCGAGATAGCCGCCAGTGCCACACTGCTGGAGTGTCACTTCGTTATAGTAAACGTCGCCTGGGCCGCAGAGGTAGTCGGTACGTCCGCGGAGTACGCCACCCTCGAAGTAGAACTTTCCTGACTGGTTGTGAGACACGTATGTATCCTGATAACCCCAGAGGCAGGCATCCTTGAAGATGGTGCGGTTCGACTTGTCGTTGAGCACGATGTCGCGTCCGTGGGCATCTCCCATCGATGACTTCATGGTGAGGTTCTGGAAGTAAGCGTCGTGACCATCCTTGTTGATGATTAGCACATCGCCATTGCCGATGCCTTCAAGAGGACAAGCTGTACCATAACCGTTATCCCAAGTTGCAGCAGGGGTCTGGTTGGTGATTACTACGCCTTCCATCGACTGACCGATGAACGATACGTATGGCGAGTTGAGGTAAGAGCGTGGGTCGGGATATGTATTACCGTCACCACCGGTGGTAGTGCCATTGGTGTCAAATACATAGTTGCCGTTGAGGATGAGAATGCGGTAACGCTCCGTTGCGCTGGTGCCACGTTCGTTTGCAGCAGCGAGAGCCTGGGTGATTGTACCGTCGATAGGAACGATGAAGTCGTATGTGCCCTTTGTCACTGCAGGCTTAACCTTAGTCTGGAAGTTAATGACGATATCAGCAGTAGTGGCATTGTCCATGAGGTCAGCTACAGAACCGGCTGCCAACTTGAACTGATAGTCGGTAGAGTATGAAAGACCCTTGTATTCGCAGATGACAGTCTTGCCGCTGGCAGTCAGCGGGAGCTCTATTTCGCCGATAGTAGCCTTGGCAGCATCAGTCAACTTCACCTTCTCGTCGAATGTGAGCACCACCTTGCCGTTGGCTGACGCTCCAGTAGCTCCGTTCTCAGGCACTGAGCTGACAAGTGCTGGGGCTGTGCCGTCGTCGATGAGCGCTGCCGTACCAGTGATGTAGGTTGCGCCGAGAGCGATACCGTCGTTTTTGCTGGAAGAGCCTGCAACGGTTGAGGTCTTGTCGCTGATCCAGCGGATATATACCTTCTCCTTGTTGTTGGCGCCAGCAGGCAGTGAGAATGTTCCGTCAGTCCATTTCTTCGCTCCACTGATGTTGATAGAGCCAATCTTTGTCCAGTTCTCGCCGTCGAGAGAGTACTCTACGTTCTGCACGGGATAAGCGTTGTAGTTATATACCATTGCAGTGATGACCTTGATGTCAGTGAATGCAGATGCGTTCACACAAGTCTGCCAGTGATGGTGACCTACATCGCCCTCTGCACTACCAGTCACCCAACATACGGCAGCCGGACGGCCTTCATATCCACCCGCAGCCTGCTGGCTCTTGTCAAGCCAATTCTTTGTCTCTCCAGCCTCGTTGAGCATCACGAGAGTTGCAGCGTCGTTGTCGGCAGCAGCGAAGTCAGCTGTGCGACCTGAATTGCCCGACTTGTAGAAATCCCAACCGGCAATATAGTCGATAGCGGCATAAGAAGCTACGAAGCTCTTGTCCTCATTCATTGTGACAGCCATTTCGGCGACTGTCTCACCATTGCTCCAGTTGGTGAAAGTGAGTATCGGGTTAGAGGAAGCGGTCAGTGTGACCTTAGTGCCTTCCTCGTACATGTTCTTCCCGTCAACAACGGTCGGAGCAGGTGTGAGGCTTACCATATAGTCGTTGGCACCGCCTTTTACGGTGATGTCAAGAGCGTAGGTGTTGACCTTCTTGAAGTTGGCTGTGAGGGTTTCGTCAGCAGTAACGGTGTATGTGAACTTTGCATCAGTTGACACTTCTTCGCCAGCTGCGTTAGTCCAGTTGACAAAGTCATAACCGAAGTTCTCGGTTGCTGTGAGCTGCACCTCGTAACCTTCGGTATATTGCTCAGACTTTGGATAAGCTGATACACTGCCGCCTTCAGCTGGTGAAGCAACCAAGTCGAGAGTGTAGTTGTTGACATCCTCAATAGTGCCATTGAGCGTACCTGAGATTGTCACCTCGCCGAATGCACCTTCTTTAGTACTGCTTACACCTACGGTAGCTGTGAGATAGAAGCCGTCTTCGCCTGCAAGCTGAGCCTGCTGTTCGGCTGTAAGTTCTATTTCATAATAATATACGGCTTCTGAATCGTATGACTGTCCTGAGCTTGTATAGTTCTGACGCCATGCAGTATATTGACCTAATTTAATTGGAGTGCCATTATATTTGTATGCTGAGATAATCACACCCTCTTTTACATTAGTGCCACAACGGTTGATGTAGCCCTTCACTTTTGTCGGAGTGAATGTAAGACCCTTGACAGGTTTTACAAGCCATGTAAGCAAAGGATTGTCGGCATTTACCATGAACTTTATTCCAGTTACGCCAGACGAAACACCGCCCTTGACTTCTGAAGATACATCTCCTACAATAGAGATTGAGGTTGTTCCGCTTACTTCACAATTGACATAGTCAAACGCCACTGTGCTGAATCCGTCGTCAGGTGTTGCAGTGTAATCACCTTTAGGTAATAGGATTTCTTTATTTTCACTATTAATTGTAGTTGTTGTGCTATTCATTGCGAAGACAACAGTAGCTGCCTCGTCGGTGTATGTCTTGCCTTCACCGCCCTGTCCTACAACAGGCAGAACGGTTTGGATGTAGCGCATATACTCTGCATCAGTACCTATAACGATGTCTATTGTCTCTGTTGAGCTTGCTATGGTGTACTCAATAGTCTTGGCAGATGTGTAGTCGCTCTGACTGTCTATAGTTGTAGCAGAATAGCCATCTCGCTTAAATTGATAGTATGCCTCCATGCTTACCACTGCGCCATTTGCAGAAGGAATGGTGAGCTTGGTTTTTCCGTTCATCAGTGCCCAGTCTGTCCAGTTGCCATTGGCAATCTTACCTCCGTTGTTGGTGTCGAAGTCAAGTTTGACGTCGATGGTTTCGCCTCCTATTTTAACTTGCGTAACCCAAATTCCCGTTACATTTTGGTAGCCTACAGTCGGCGCACCGTTCTTGCGCTGGAAGTCCCATTTCAGTGTCACTGCCTCAGTGCGGTCGGCAAGAGACACCGTGTTCTGAGTGAATACAGGAGTGAAGGTGACATCTTCGCTGAGAGTGTATGTTGCACCCAAAGCAATGGTGTTTGTTCCGTCTGTCCATCCTGTAAGTGTATAACCCTCCTTATACATAGTAAAGTTTGCAGGGATGGTAATATCTGTACCTAATTCTCCTATGATGGCAGCTGGTGCTTCGCCGCAGTCAGAATAATCGCCAAGACTGAAAGTCGCAGTTTTGTTTTCAATAAGGGTTGATGGATCAACAGTCTCAACGGCAATGTACGGAGTGTAATTGCCTCCGCTGATTGTCAGGGTAGTTTCCTCACCTTTATATATAGTAGAGGCAATGTTGTTGGTCTTGTCGTTGTGATAGCAAGTGCCGTTGTCGGTGTTGAACGTGCCAACGACGTTACCGCCAGCATCCTTGATAGTCACATCTCCACCCCAGTCGCATGTGCCCATAGAGACTTTTACAGGTCCTTCCACCTTCACAGTGGCAGAGAAGTTTTGCCAACCGTGTTCGTCGGAATGGTATTTTCCGCTTAGCACGATGTTAGCACTCGCATCGTCGTCGGCAACTCTTGTGACAGAGCCGTCGTCGGCAATGGCAATTCCAAATGACACGCTTGAGTTGTCGGTTTTCTCATTGTCGGTGAAGAAATTACCGCCGGTGAGGTCAAGCTTGATGTCCTTGAATTCTGCTTGTATAGGCAATATGCCAACAAGGCAGACCATCGTCAAGAACAGTCTTAATAGATTTTTTTTCATAAGTTAATTTATTAGTTATATATAGAGATTTGTTTTCTTTCTTTCTGATTTCTGAATAGTTTGTTATTATTCACATAATTCGGGTGCAAAGATAGTACTTTTTTTATATATGTCAAAAAAATGAGGAGTTTTTTTCACTTTCATACGAAAAAAACTCCTCAGAACATTTATTTTCTATTCGAAAACCTCGTCGATGTCGTTGTCGTCGATGACGTCAATCTCGCTTGTCTCGCAAGGATTATATCCTTCTGGGAGGTCGAAGATGGCATCAGGACTATATCCCAATCGGCTGTCGGCATAGACACGTCGCATGTAATATGCCCATATAGGCAAAGCCATGGTTGCACCTTGTCCCATCTGCATGGTGTCGAAATGAATGTCGCGGTCGTCGCCTCCCACCCATACTCCGCTGACGAGGGTAGGGGTGAAGCCCATGAACCATGCATCGCTGTTGTTGTTTGTTGTGCCGGTCTTTGCTGCAATCTCTCCCGTGAAGTTGTATTTAAATCGCAGTCGGCTTGCTGTGCCTCCATCAACAACTCCCTTTAGCATGTAGAGCATCTTGTTTGCGCTCGACTCGCTGATGACCTCGTTCATGCGTGGTTGGAACTGTGCTATCATGTTGCCCTCGTTGTCTTCTATCTTGGTTACGAAGAGTGGTGCGCAACGAATGCCGTGGTTGACAAACGTCGTGTATGCGCTCACCATCTCAGCCACGGTAAGGTCGCATGGGCCAAGGCAGAGCGACATTGAAGGATGAATGTCGGGGCTGCTGAAGCCGTATTCGCGCAGCAGTGTGACGAAAGCCTGTGGGCTTAGCTTGCTCATGAGGTAAGCCGTAATCCAGTTGTTCGACTGCGCCAATCCCCATTTCAGCGTCACCATCTCCCCGTAGTTCCTGCGGCTTGCGTTTCGTGGTGTCCATGGCTGGCCGGCAACGATGTATGTCTGCTGCACATTGGGTGCGAGGTCGCATGGCGAGAATCCGTTTTCCATGGCAAGTGAATAGAGGAATGGCTTGATGGTAGAACCCACCTGCCTACGTCCGTCCATGCACATGTCGTAGTTGAAGTGTGTGAAGTTCATGCCTCCCACGTATGCCTTCACGGCTCCCGTCTGCGGCGACATGCTCATGAATCCACAGCGCAGGAACGACTTGTAGTATTTTATGGAGTCGATGGGCGTCATGGTGGTATCGACCTCTCCATGATATGTGAAGATGCTCATTTTCGTGGGCGTGTTGAAGGCTTTGTGAATCTCGTCGTATGATGCGCCTTGAGCCGACATCACCCTCCATCGTTCGCTTTGCTTCACGGAGCGTCCGAGAATGTCGTTGAGTTGCTTGGTGGTGAGTCGGCCAGAGAATGGTGCGTTAGACTTTCCGCGGTTCTCCTTGTTGAAGGCAGGTTGCAGAAACTTCACCACATGCTCGTTGACGGCCTCCTCGGCATAGTGTTGCATTCTCGAGTCGATGGTGGTATATACCTTCAGCCCGTCGGTATAGACGTTGTATGGCTGTCCGTCTTTCTTCGTGTTCTTGTTGCACCATCCGTAAAGTGGATCGTTGTACCAGTTGATGGAATCCTGCTTGTATTTCGCAATGTTCCATTTCGGATAGTTGCTTATTTCAGGTCGTTTAGCCATCATGTATCGTCGCAGGAAGTCTCTGAAATAGGTGGCTATGCCGTCCTTGTGGTCGGCAACATGGAAATTGAGCTTCAGCGGCATTGCCGAGTAGGTGTCGTACTCGGCATCGGTCAAATATCCAGCCTTCACCATCTGCTGCAAGACCACGTTTCGCCTGTCGCGGCACCTTTCCGGATTGCGCACGGGATTGAAGTATGAAGGATTCTTGCATAGTCCGATAAGCGTAGCCGCCTCGTTCACGGTAAGGTCTTTCGGCTCCTTGCCGAAATAGGTGTTGGCTGCCGTCTTGATGCCTACGGCGTTGTGCAGGAAATCGAAGTAGTTGAGATACATGGCTATGATCTCGTCTTTAGTGTAGTTCTTCTCAAGCTGTACTGCAATGACCCACTCGATGGGCTTTTGCAGGGCACGCTCGGTAACGCTTCCCGCCTTGCCGGAATAGAGCTGCTTGGCAAGCTGCTGAGTGATGGTTGAGCCTCCACCGGCATTCTTCTGTCCCATGATGCCTCTTTTTACCACTGCTCTCACCAGGGCCTTGAAGTCGATGCCCGAATGGTCGTAGAACCTGACGTCTTCGGTAGCCACCAACGCCTTTACGATGTGTGGCGAAAGCTGGTCGTAGTCGATGCAGATTCTGTTCTCCTTGTTGTAGTTCCATGTGCCCATAAGTTTCCCGTCGGCTGAATACACCTGAGTGGCGAATCTGTTGATGGGGTTTTGCAGATCCTCTACGGGTGGCATATATCCAATCCAGCCTTCTGCTATGGCATAGAAAGCGAAGGCGGCAGCACATACGGATACTATGAGTAATGTCCATAGAAAGCGGACGAAAGTCTTAGCCATAATTGTCTATTTTTTGCTATTTCACTTGTATTTCTTCGGCAAAATTACTTGTTTTTGTTCATATAAAGAAGAAAAAGCACTTTTTTCTCACTTTTTTATGCGATAAATCCAAAAATATGTGTACCTTAGCGGTCGAAAAAGAATATTTAATTACAATATTGTGATGGAAAAGCATAATTTTGTGACCATAGCCAATCTCACTCGCGAGAAGATTCTCTACATGATTGAGATGGCTCAGGAGTTTGAGCGGCATCCCAACAGGGAGTTGCTGAAAGGAAAAGTTGTGGCGACCTTGTTCTTTGAGCCGTCAACGCGAACAAGGCTGAGTTTTGAAACCGCGGCGAACCGACTTGGGGCAAGAGTGATTGGCTTTGCCGACCCGAAGATAACCAGCGGGACAAAGGGAGAGACACTGAAGGACACAATACTGATGGTGTCAAACTATGCCGACGTGATAGTGATGCGACACTACATTGAGGGTGCGGCACAATACGCCAGCGAGGTTGCGCCAGTGCCAATCGTCAATGCCGGCGACGGTGCACACCAACATCCCTCACAGTGTATGCTTGACCTCTATTCAATATACAAGACCCAGGGAACGCTTGACAACTTGAACATCTATCTCGTTGGCGACTTGAAATATGGACGCACGGTTCACTCGCTCATCATGGCGATGCGCCATTTCAACCCGACGTTCCATTTCGTTGCTCCAAAGGAGCTTGCCATGCCAAACGAGTATAAGCTCTATTGTCGTGAGCACGGCATCAACTTCCAGGAACATACGGCCTTCAACGAAAAGATTATTGCCGATGCTGACATATTATATATGACGCGCGTGCAGAAGGAACGTTTCAGCGACCTAATGGAATACGAGCGCGTGAAGAACATCTACATACTGCGTGCCGACATGCTTTCCAACGCAAAGCCAAACATGAAGATTCTACACCCGCTGCCACGTGTGAACGAGATTGCATACGATGTTGACAACGACCCACATGCCTACTACATACAGCAAGCTGGCAACGGACTGTTTGCACGAGAAGCCATCTTCTGCGATGTGCTCGGCATAACCCTCGATGATGTTCGTAACGACAAGACGATAATAATTTGAAGTTGACAAGTGAACAAGTGAACAAGTTGACAAGTGAACAAGTTGACAAGTGAACAAGTTGACGAGTTGACAAGTGAACAAGTTGACGAGTTGACAAGTTGTTACTTAGTGACAAGTGAACAAGTTGTTATGGCTTTCAGAATTAACTCGTCAACTAAATAACTGAAGTTTCGCAGGTATTCGCAATCTCCCGATTGTAGGGGCAGACCGAAGCCCCCTCCAACTCCCCCAAGGGGGAGAGAGAAGTCGAAGGTGAAGACCCGATTGTAGGGGCAGACCGATGTGTCTGCCCGATGTCGGAACGACATACATCCACCGATTTAGCCCTCCGTGGTACGCCTTGCGGCGTCGGGCAGACACATCGGTCTGCCCCTACAGACGGCAGTCTTGTTACTTGCGAACCAACGGTCACTGGCCGAAGGGTAAAGGAGTTCCTTGAGCTTGCGAAAAAACTTAAATAAATAAAAAAAAGATATGGCAAAAAACGAAATAATGGTGACTGCCATTGAGAATGGCACCGTCATCGACCACATACCAACAGAGAAGACCTACGAGG
>JBJEKR010000180.1:0-37116 GCA_051878735.1 Prevotella sp.
CCAAAATTACGTTAAATCCAGCTCGCGATTTTTCACATGCGAAAGTTCAATTACTTATACGTCGAGGTGCGGGCGGATATGCGCCAATGACTGGGAGTGTGGGCGTCTCGCCCGCACCTTGCGCACCATCAAGCGCAAATCAGCGGCAGTGGAATATTACTATTGCACAAGAAAAAACGTATTATGCAGAATGAATTGACATATACTTTAGACATACCAGCGACAGATAGAACTTTCCTGTTGTCATTGGTCAAGAGAATGGGATGGACTGCAAAGAAAAAGCCCGAACAGCGCATTTGCCGTTTGGATGAAGCTATAAAAGCAGCCCATGAAGATACTTTGTTTCAGACGAGAGACATCGAGGTTTTGATGAAAAGCCTGATGGAATGAAGTATATTGTAAGATATTCAACCCTTTTCAAGAGATCATTTAATTTCACATCACCCCAGATTGGTTGCTTATCTGGGAACAAAACAACAACGAACTGATACTGTTGCTTGTTGATACAGGTTCTCATTCAGATTTGTTCTAACTATAAAGTCCCGAACTGTTGCTATCCGGGACTCTCATCTGCGTTATTCCATTGGCTTAGTCACGCTTGTCCACTCACTTCGCTGTATAGTGCGATAGGGCAGCTATACATTTCGCTTCTGTCTAAAGTGTTTTCGAGGCTTGAACACACCTCTTTTTTGTTTTGCCCAAGAAACATTTTCTTTGAACTCCTTTAATATGCCTTAGTCGAAACTGGTCTTTACTCGGCTCTCTCATATATCAGTACTTTGTCACGTTCAACGCTTTTTCTTGCGAAATCCATCAGACCTTTGTCCGTAACAAGACTTATAGGAAATTGAGTATTTACGACCGTTTTTTAGCTGTTTTTATTGTCCGTAAAAGCCTTCCAAATGTTAAATGCATGGGGAGATATGCAGATTTATTGTGATTTATTCGTCAGTTTCAGATATTTGACATAACTTAGCCATGAAAAATTGTTAATTGGTAGAAACAAGTATTGATATATAATGGATAAAGGACAAATCATATTATACCAAACGGCTGACGGGGAGTCGAAGATAGAGGTCAGACTGGAGAACGACACTGTTTGGCTCTCGGCTGACCAGATGTCGGAACTTTTCCAACGGAACAAATCAACCATTTCCCGACATATAAAGAATGTGTTGGAGGATGGAGAACTGGACGAAAAAGAGGTAGTTGCATTTTTTGCAACAACCACTCAGCACGGAGCCATGGAAGGCAAAACCCAAGAACACAAAGTCGCCTTCTACAACCTCGACATGATTATCAGCGTAGGCTATCGTGTACACTCCTACCGTGGCGTCCAGTTCCGCATATGGGCGACAAAGGTGCTGAAGGAATATATCGTGAAAGGCTTTGCTTTGAATGACGACCTTTTGAAACGTGCTGGAGGTGGCAACTACTTTGATGAACTGCTTGCACGAATAAGAGACATACGCTCGAGCGAGAAGGTGTTCTACCGCAAAGTGCTTGAAATCTATGCCCTTAGTATAGACTATGATCCACGAGTGGAAATTACACAACAGTTTTTCAAGACGGTGCAAAACAAGATGCACTACTCTGTTCACGGACACACGGCTGCCGAAATCGTCTATGAGCGGGCTGATGCGCAGAAGGACTTCATGGGACTGACAACGTGGTCAGGAGCAATGCCCACCAAGCCTGAAGCCGAAGTAGCTAAAAACTATCTGACAAAAGCCTTGTTTGCAGCATATTCTACCCGATAAGGTGAATTGCTGTTGATGTCATCAATAGGAAGAATCATAAAACAAACGCCTCTTCGATTTTCTTTCCTGTGCGCTGCTCACATATCAATGACAATTCTTCTTTCATGCGCTCAACACAAGCCTGCTTCTTTTGTTTGGCAGCCTTAAATCTGCGCATAGCCTCTTCGCGTGTAAACATATCCATCTTGCAATAACTATTTATATTCACGCTGCGAAGATAATCATTTTCCATGAAACAGCCAAAGATTTCACGGCTTTTTTCGGAAATTCCGTTTCTTGATTGTCTTCAACCGCCACTAATAATCATGTGGACAGGTACTGAAGCCCCTCGTCTTCATCGGTCTCAACACAGTGACCCGATGAACTGTCGCCATGACCCTTTAGATAAGTTTCGTTGTCGGGGGTGCCTGCAGTGAGAAGCATAACGGCAAAGGCGACAAAGGAGATTAAGCCAAACAATGCCAAATTGCCGTAGAATCCGATAAACGCGCTTATGGAAAAAGCGGCAAAGGACACTACGAATGTCAGCAACGACACGATGGCCAATATGTTTCTAATCCTCTTCACGCTGCGAAGATACGCATTTTCCATGAAACCGCCAAAGGTTTCACGGTTTTTTTCGGAAATTCCTTGCCTTTATACCAATGTTCCCCCTAAGCAAGAAAGGCTATTTTGTCCTTGCCAGGGGGGCAAAGACGCAAGTTTGTGCCTAATTTTCTACTGATTTATTTTTATTTTCAAATAAAAAGCATTACCTTTGTAGCCATTAAATTCCAAAAAATATGGCTGAAACAACTAATTTCATTACGAAGGCGGAACTTGACGCGCTTTATGACAGTACTTTGTGGATAATGTCGGAGAGATTTTTCGGCAAAAAAGAACATGTATGGGACGATGTGCTGCCTGCTGCGGCAGACATATTAACGTCTAAAGACTACGACAACAAGGCATGGCTCTTGACCAGAGATTGGGAAAATGAGATTTACGACAGTTTACCAAACAAGGCGAAAGATGACATGTCGGAGGAAGAAATTAAAAAATATTCATCAGAGAGTCAGCCAATCGTTGAAGTGTTCAAGCGGTGTGTCAAAATGTATGTCCTCTTTTGTTTTTTCTGTAAAGATGATTCAGTTAGCTGGGATATAGAAAACCAAGACCCGTTGGAAAAAGTAAAGGAAAGACTTAGAAAATATTTATCCTGTGTTGCAGCAGATTGCAAGCAACTATTGTTCGACAAGCGACTGACGAGTGAAATAAATCGTTGCCGCAATTGTTGTAATAACATATACATAAGTCAAGACTATCCTATCTATTACCGTAGTCGGTTGATGCATATTGATTTAAGTGGATTGATGGACGTAGAGGTTGATAAGCAACACGGCTGCTGTAATGGGCACGAGAATGGCAGTTCTGGCAATTGTACGGAAATAGATGAAAAGAACAAAAAAATTGAAGAGTTGGAAGCGAAATTGAAAGAACAACAAGTAAAAATTGCTGAGTTGGAAAAAAAAGTAGATGAGCAAAATATAGATTGGGATAATGCAGAGGATATAGAGAAAGAAACGCCAAAATCGGTTCAGCTGTTCTTCATGAGGGAGTTGCTGAACACCGTATTCAAGAAGGATACAGAATTTGCAAAACGAGACTTAGTCGTTCTTGCTTCTCTGTTGTTCAATTACGATTCACCTAAAAGTGTCTATAGCCATCCTATTCCTTTGAATAACAATTACGTTTTCAAATCGAAAAACGAGAAAGAAAAGATTTTCGATATTGCTGCTGTCCTGATTCATGGTATGGGTGTTAATGATAATAGTTTTTCGAACATGGTTAAGGATATTTGTGGGAAGATTCCTAATGATGAAGCCTTTGTGAAGTTGGTTTCGCGGCTGCTTCCAACAAAGAAGAAATAATAGAAAAGAGCTGCTTCTGATTATTATTGGAGCGGCTCTTTTCTTGTATATAAAATGGTGTTACGGTTTTGCCATTCAAAACCGAAAATGGTGTTAGAAACGAAGGAAAATGGTGTTAGAAAATTTTTTTATGGTGATAATCGTGCATATTTTTGGTGCTAACAATTGCGCGACTTTTTATTTCTCCGTAATTTTATAGTCGAATTCACATAGGCAGCTACGTTTTACACCTTATTTATATAAAAAAGGTATTAGCGAAAAAACCAGCGCAGTGCTGCCTACCAGAAGTGAAGAATGCCTTCGTATACTATCTGGAGCGCAAGAGGGCAGTAAATCTCAATAAAGATGAAAAGATTTACACCTAAACCAGTGAACCACTATGGGACAGCTGGCTAATACTATTTTAATGGAAGACCGCATTCAGCAGAATGCACAGCTTCCAGGTGACGAACGCGATGCTAACAACGTCTGGATGTCGAAGTTCAAGGCACCGGTTACCAACTGTGTGCCTCTGGCTTATCGACTGAAACTGAGTGATGTCTATTGCCAAGTCATGATGCCTCTGCATTATGGAGCTGTGACTGAACGGCTTCGTGCCATCGAGGACGTTGACCGGCAGAAAGAGTTTAAACTACAGAAGTTGGATTTTGTCACCCCAAGTGGTGTTTTTGCATACCGGAACGAGGAAAAGCTTGTGCATCACTCTGGTTTGATTTGTATCGACATCGACCAAAAAGAGAATCCCGAGGCGACACGCGACTTGAATGGCTTAAAGCAGCATTTGCTTGACGACCAGGAGCTAATACATGACTTGATTCATGTCTCTCCCCGAGGCAACGGCTTGAAGGACTATGTAAGAATTGACATTATGAACTTCTCGCACCAAGATAACTTCAAAGCCTTGCGCTACTACTATTTAAGTAAGCATGGGCTCGTGATAGATGAGGCGTGCAAGGACATTGTCCGCGCTTGCTTCCTCTGTTATGACCCGAATGCATATGTTTCACCTCAAATTTGTCCATTTTAAGCTATGATAGACATAAAACATAATTTGGAAATGGCTAATGCTCTCGAAGCAAAAAAGCCTCAAAAGACAACAACAGAAAAGCCTGCCGAACAGGTGGCGTTAAGCAATCCATCGGCACTGGAGGCTGACATCAATCGCGTAGCAAGCGAACTGATTGCCCGTAACCTCGATATCACCAACGCCTATAGCGATTGGCTACGCCTCGGCTTTGCCCTCGCCGACGGTTTGGGCGAAGGTGGACGTCAGCTATTTCACGACCTCAGCCGCCAATGTTCGAAGTATGAGGAGAAGGAATGTGACAAGCAGTATTCCAACTGCCTAAACGCCCGCGGCAGCGGCGTGACTGTCAAGACTTTTTTTCAAATGGCTAAAGATGCCGGCATCGAACTTTGTGCCAGTCGTGCCAATATGCCAAGTGGCATAAAAAATGGAAAAGACGGGAATAATGATGATTTGACAGGTTCTGACCAATTTATGCCAAATGGCAGAATGGCAGAAATGGCAGAAAACGGTACGGAAAACCCGAATACAGTAGATTGCGAGCAGACCTTTTCTGACAAGATTATTCGTGAAGATCTGCCTGCCGTTCTTCTACCCATCTACGACAGTCAACCTGACTTTGTGGGTAAAGACAAAATGCTGTTGGGAAGCATTACCACCTTCTCGGGTGTCATGCCACAGTCGATTTACGGCATCTACGATGGACGAAAGGTGTTCGCACCTCTTTACCTTATTATTTACGGACCATTCGCTTCGTCAAAAGGTGACCTTGAAGCAGCCAAGCGTCTCATCGCACCAATAAAGCGCGAGATGAAAATAGACTATGAGGAGAAACTCAAAGCCTATGAAACGGCGAAGGCCGAATGGGACAACATGCCCAAAAAGGAGCGTGGACCTGAGCCTAAGGAGCCTGTGCCTACGTCGCCTTTCGTTCCCGCCAACAGCTCTGCCAGCGCAGTCTATCGCGCCTTGGATGCCAACGGCGATTGGGGGTTGATTTTCGAGACCGAGGCCGATACTCTCACAAACATGCTCTCTAAGTCTGAATACGGCGACTACACGGACCTTCTCCGAAAGGCTTTCCATCACGAAACATTATCAATGTTGCGGGTTGCCGACAAAATCAACATCGAGATAGAGCAACCGCGCCTGGCAGTGATGCTTACCTGCACCGGTTCGCAGCTTGCCCTGTTGCTGCCTCCGGGCAACGTGTCCAACGGTTTGGCTTCTCGTTTCCTTTTTTATGCCTTGCCAGAAGCCAAGGTCGAGTTCCGCGACGTGTTTGCAAAAAGCGACGAACCTGTAGAGGACATTTTCAAACGCATCGGCTACGACTTCATGCCACTCTACCACGAGTTGCAGGAACGAGAAAGAAACCCGCTGCAGTTCTCGCTGACTAAAGAGCAGCAAAAACGTTTCCTCACACATTTCGATGCTGTGGTGAAGGAGCAGTTCTCGATGCTGGGCAATGGCATCCAAGGCTTCATTTTCCGCATAGCTCTCGAGTGTTTCCGCTATGCCATGGTGCTCAGCCTTTTGCGTTGCTTGTCAGATTGGGATAAGAAGGACACCATCTTCCTTGAGATGCAACGCTCCATCCTCTGTGATGACCGAGACTTCAACACCGCCATGACCATCGTAGAGTGCCTCGTAAGCCATACTGCCCGTGTGTATTCTGTGCTTGCATCAGAAGATAAAGATCCCTTCCGCAACTGTGCCGAGAAACCCAATGCCCAGATGGCTCAATTCTATAAAAGCCTACCTGATGGCCGCGAGTTCAAGACTGGTGAGGCCTTGGAGATTGGCAAAACCCTTGGAATACCTGAACGCACAGCCAACCGCATGCTCGGCAGTCTTGCAAGCAAGTACCAGGTGCTCAAACGCATTCGTCAAGGACTCTATTCAAAAATGATTCCCAAGGAACAATAATCATTGTTCCCCACTTAAAACAATCGCAACGTTAGGAATCTTGAAACCTAACGTTGCGTTTCTCGAACTCCAACGTTGCATGTACCGAATTCCAACGTTGCTTAATTTACTCCCAACTCTTCACCTATAACAAACAACAGGTACAAGGGAAGGTTTATCAGGCTTTCTTCCTTGCGCTCGTAGGGTAAGAGGCTGGTGCGGAGGGAGAGGGGCGGGGTGTATCTGTCGCGATAGGACTTTAGGCTTTTGGCATTCACGTTCTCGCCTGACTTGCATTTCAATGGTATGACGCGCAGACCATCGGACAGCAGGAAGTCTATCTCGGCGCGGGATGATGAGGTCCAGTAGTAGTTGGACTGCAGGCGGGGTATGGTTTGCAACTGTTGGCAGACGTATTGCTCGGTTAGGGCGCCTTTGAACTCTTCAAAGATGCGGCTGCCGTCGAGAACCACCTTAGGCGACAAACCGCTGAGGCAGCGCAGCAGACCTACGTCGAGCAGGAATACCTTGAACGACTTTAGGTCGGCATAAGCTTTCAAAGGCACATCGGGTTTCGTCACGTTGTATGTTCGTATTATCTCGCCGGCATCGCTCAGCCACATCAGTGCGTCCTCATACTCTCGCGCCCTTGCGCCCTCGCGCACAAGTCCATAGACGAACTTCTTGTTCTCCTTGGCAAGCTGACTGGGTATTGAGTCCCACACGTAGCGTATCTTTTCAACCATATTCTTTGGTGCATGCTTGG
Source organism: Prevotella sp. (assembly GCA_051878735.1). Taxonomy (GTDB): domain Bacteria; phylum Bacteroidota; class Bacteroidia; order Bacteroidales; family Bacteroidaceae; genus Prevotella. The sequence continues at coordinate 7,372 of JBJEKR010000180.1, forward strand.
AAAAATCGTTTTGGTAAGCGGCTATCAAGTCCTTCTGCACGTCGTCAACTGCGAAATAGTCGTGGGTGTCAACCCATGTGCTTACAGCCGACGGCATACCACCGATTATCATGTACTGCTTCAACATCAGCGTCAGCTTGTCTGTAAATGCCGCAAGGTCGCGCTTGCCTTTCAATATGTAATCGACAAGCATTTCCTCGCCGTTCGCCAAAAGGTACTCACGGAACGACAGAGGGTAAAGGTCCATGAAATCCACCTTGCCAACAGGGAATGATGTGCCTTCGTGCAATGCCACACCAAGCAGCGAGCCGGCACAACACACTGCATATTCGGGTGCTTCCTCGGCAAAATATTTCAGCGAGGTCAGTGCGCGAGGGATTTCCTGCACCTCGTCGAGTATCAGCAATGTCTCTTGCGGCTGTATGCGTTTGCCGCAATACACCGATAGCTGGTCGATGATGTCGCTGACGGATATGTCACCCTCGAAAATGCTTTGCAGCCTCTCTTTCTTTTCAAGGTTGACGTAGCACACACTCTTGAAACACGACCTGCCAAATTCCTTCAGCAGCCATGTCTTTCCCACCTGCCTTGCACCACGCAGGATCAAGGGCTTTCGGTCTTTTTTTTCACGCCACGTTTTTAGTTGTTCCAATACCAGTCTTTCCATACTTTTCTATTTTTTTGTGCAAATATACTGATAATAATTGACTTAAATGCAGAAAATCACATTTTTGGCACGACTTTTAATGTATTTTATCACATTTTCGGCACGACCTAAGGCCTGTTTCATCACATTTTCGGCACGAGTGGAAGTGAAAGGCTGGACTTTTTCGCTGGTGGTGCGCAGGGTGCGGGCGGGACGCCCACACTCCCAGTAAAAAAGTGGTGTTTTTATTGAAATTTTCTTTGAAAAAGTTTGGTAGTTTGGGAAATTTTTAGTACCTTTGCATACAGAAAGATGAAGCTAAAAGTGGCTGATTCTTCGAGAGATCTTTACTTTTTTGTTAACCTTAATTTTTCATTACATCATGGTAAACTATCAAATTTATCAGAGCCAACTGAAGGACAGTCCTTCGTATGGCAAATTCTATTGTCGCATAGTCAGCACTGACACCCTTCACATCGAGGATCTGGCTGAGCACATGGCGAAACACAACACTCCACTCGCCCCAGGCTATCTAAAGGCTGTGCTTGAAGAGGCAGTAAGTTGCATCAAGGAGTTGACGCTCGACGGTAAGCGAGTAATTCTTGACAATTTGGTGTCGTTTGGACTCTCTGTAAAGCACAAGATGGGTGCCGCCACTGCCGACGAGTTCTCCGTAGCGAAAAATGTTGATTCCGTAGTGCTTCAGGCTATTGGTCTTGGCGAGTTCTCTAAGTCGATGTTGACCCAGGCTGCCAAGCTGAAGGAGTCGAACAGCTACGTCAGCCCACGCACCAGCAGTTCTGAGGAAGAGACGCCAACCACTCCACCAGTGACTGACGAAGAAGAGAATGAAAGCGGAGGTCAGATGGGTGATTAGTGTGTGAGAGGGGGAGCCCCCCATACCCTCTCTGAGGAGGCGTGAATAATGCGGCAGAAGACTATTTTAACGTCGCTTGATGGTTGAAGGGAAGTACTTTCGGGTGCTTCCCTTTTTTTATTTCACTCAATCGCATGTAGTGATATGGTATCAGGGATTTGGTGTTCACTCGTCAACTTATTTATTTAAGTTTCGCCAGTAACAATACCGCCGTCTGTAGGGTCTTCACCTTCGACTTCTCTCTCCCCCTTGGGGGAGCTGGAGGGGGCTTCTCTTAATTCTTAATTCTTAATTCTCTCTCCCCCTTGGGGGAGCTGGAGGGGGCTTCTCTTAATTCTTAATTCTTAATTCTTAATTCTTCTCTCCCCCTTGGGGAGCTGGAGGGGGCTTCGGTCTGCCCCTACAATCGGGAGATTACGAATACAGGCGAAACTTCAGTTATTTAGTTGACAACTGTGTGAAAAAATCGAAAAATAGAGAAATTAAATCATACAAATTTTGACGTGTCGAAAACAAATCGTAACTTTGTCGTGTTATTCGTGCAAGGTTTCAGCCAAAGGGTTGTTTACTTTGCATACAAATATGACGAATATGAAGAAAATTGTAGTTTCACTGATACTCGCCATCGTGCTGGCTCCAATGTCAGCAGCGGCACAAAAAAGCTATTCGACACTATGGAAACAAGTGAACGAGGCGGAACAGAGCGACTTGCCAAAAACAGCAATCGAACTGCTCGAACAGATTGCTGACCGAGCAAGTCAGGAAAAAGCCTACGGACAATTGCTGAAGGCAGAGACAATGGCCGTAATGCATTGGTATGAAATATCTGCCGACTCGCTGAAGCCCGCCATTGAGCGACTCGAAGCCAAAAGGACAAAGACGAGCGACGAGGCGGCAAGGGCTGTGATGGCCGCCGTGCTGGCAAAGGCATACGACAGCTACAAGGACATTGCCGCCGACGACTGGCAAAAGCTGTGCGACACATACGCTGCCGAGGCTATGGCAAAGCCGGAGTTGCTTGCCAAGACCAAAGCCGACGACTTCAAGCCATTGGTGGCTGAGGGATACAACGCAGCAGTGTTCAACGGCGACCTGCTTAGCATAGTGAGCTACGAGACAGGACTATTCGGAGCGGCAAGCAACTACTACCAAAAGAAGGGCAACCGCCGAGCCGCGTGCATCATGGCACTCTGCAAACTAAAGAAGGACGCCGAGAAGAGCTACCGACAGGAAAAGACGGTGAAGAAGTCGCAGCGCATCTACTCGCTCGACTCGCTCATCAGCATCTACAAAGACCTCGACGTGGCAGGAGAGGTGGCAATAGAGAGATACAACGCCATGAAACAATGCCAAGATGTGAAGGTGGAAGACAAGATAACCTACATTCACTACATACTCGACAACTGGGGAGCATGGCAGAACGCAGGACAGATGCGCAACGAGGAACGCGCACTGACAAACCCACGCTTCGTTGCCACGCTGGAATGTCTGACCGCAATGCCGAAGAAGCCAATAAACGTGGCACTGAACGTGGTGAGGAACCTCAAGTCGGTGACGGCAAACATCTACGCCACCGACCTGCAGGGCAACAGCAACATAAACATCACGTCGCCCGAACTGTTCAAGAAGCACAAGGACCGACTGAAGAACGCACAGCAGCCGCTCGCCGTGACAAAACAGTTTGCATTTCACCCGAACTACGAGAAATTTTCAGACACGTTGACGATTGAAGGCCTGCCTACGGGTGTCTATGTGCTGGAACTCGTATCACAGCCCACGACTCAGTCGAAATACATGATGCTATACGTGAGCGACGTCTATCTGATGAAGCAGGCACTGCCCGGCAATCAGACAAGATACGCGGTGGTGAGCCGCACGACGGGCAAGCCTCTGGCCGGGGCAAGCATCGACATAAAGGAGGGCAGCACACAAAAGACACTGCACTGCGACCGCAACGGCGAGGCAACATACAAGTATGAGAAAAGCGCACCGCAAAACGACTTCGCCTACACCGCCACCGACAAGGCTGCACCGGCGCAGTACATTAGCGCGAACTACTACGAAAACAAGGACGACGGGAAACGCCAACTGACCGAAGTCTTCACCGACCGTTCGATATATCGTCCGGGACAGACAGTGCACGTGTCGGCTGTGTGCTACCGCTTCGACAACTGGATAACGGCGATTGCCGACGAGGGACGCACGGTGAAGGCATCGCTCCACGACACCAACAGCGGCAAGACACTAAGCGAAAAGACACTGACAGCCGACAAATACGGCACCGTGACCACCGACTTCACGCTGCCCGAGGGGGGACTTAGCGGAACATACCGAATAGAGGTTGACAAGACTTCAACAACGATAAGAGTGGAGGAATACAAGCGACCGACATTCAAGGTCGAGATACCGAAGGTGAACACACGCTACCAGAACGGCGACACGCTTCAACTGCAGGGCAAGGCCCTGTCATACGCCGGCGTGCCTGTACAGGGAGCGAGGGTGAGCTACAAGGTGACGCGCAACAGAGCCTTCTGGTGGGCATGGCAAGGCACCTTCGCACCCAACGGCAACGAGGTGATGAAGACCGGCGAGACCGTCACCGACGGCGAGGGTCGCTTCGACATTGAGATGCCGATGATACTGCCCGAGGAGTCGGCAACGACGCGAATGTTCTACAACTTCACCATCACTGCCGACGTGACCGACGTCAGCGGCGAGACACGCATCGGAACACTCACGCTGCCGCTGGGCACACGCGCCACGGCAATAAGCAGCAGCCTGGGCAATCAGGAACTTGCCGACAGTCTGAACAGCATAACCATAAGTCTGAAGAACGCGGCGGGCATTGAGGTAAGCACCGACGTGAGACTTGCCATCGACAACGGCGAATGGCTGACGGGACAGACCATGAAGCCCATATCCCTCGACAAGCGACTGGCATCGGGAGAGCACACCCTCACGGCAATATGCGACAGCGACACGCTCACACAGAAATTCATCGTCTTCGGACTCGACGACAAGGTGCCCTGCACCACGACCGACGAGTGGTTCTACTGCTCAGCCTCACAGTTCCCCGCCAACGGCGAGGTGACCATACAGGCAGGCTCGTCGGACGACATTCACATATTATATAGCCTCGTGGCTAACGACAAAGTGATCGAGCAAGGCTCAGTGGATAAGAACAACGCACTGCTGAACCGCAAGCTGCGCTACAAGAAGGAATACGGCAACGGACTGACCGTGACATTCGCCTGGGTGAAGGACGGCAAGATGCACCGATACTCGGCACAAATAACACGACCAGTGCCCGACAAGCGACTGACGCTGAAGTGGACAACCTTCCGCGACCGCCTGCTGCCCGGACAAAGCGAGACATGGCAACTCAGCATAACCAAGCCCGACGGCAAGCCCGCCGACGCACGACTGATGGCAACGATGTACGACAAGTCGCTCGACCAGATTACGGGCCACCAATGGAATCTCAACGTAAATCTGTGGCTGCCAATATCACACGTGACATGGCAAAACTCGCGCAACTACAGCTACTCGACCTATTCAGATCAGAACTACAGCAAGTTTGCCACACACGCCTTCGAGTTCAGCCACTTCTACGAAGGAATGTTCACGCCCTACTCCAGAATCATGTACAGCGTCAAGGCAGGAGGCGCGTCAAAGACGCTCATGTCAAAGAGCACTGCAAGGCCAGCATACGATGCTGCCGTATTTGACGTTGCGGAAACGACCTTAGCCGGAACTTCCGACGCTCCGATGGCAGCAAAGCAAAATTCCGAGACAAAAGGAAACGAGAAGGCCTACGACGACTCAACGCCGCAGGACGAGAACATACGCGAGAACATGAACGAGACGGCTTTCTTCTACCCACAGCTGACGACCGACGAGAACGGAACCGTGAGCCTCAAGTTCACGCTGCCCGAGACACTAACCTCGTGGCGCATGATGGGAGTGGCCAACACCACCGACATGATGACAGGCAGCATAGAAGGCGAGACCGTGGCGCAGAAGCAGGTAATGGTGCAACCCAACCTGCCGCGTTTCCTGCGCACAGGCGACAAGACACAGCTGACGGCAAAGATTTTCAACACAGGCAACAGCGACATTGAAGGAACGGTGAGGATGGACATCATTGACCCCGAAACGGAAAAGACGATAAGGACGCAGAGCTTGCCCTTCAGCGTGGCAGTTGACAAGACCACCGTGGCAGCCTTCGACTTCACTGCCGACAGCCACTACCCACTGCTCATCATACGCATGGTGGCAAGCGGCAAGACATTCAGCGACGGCGAACAGCACTACATAGCCGTACTGCCCGAGAAGGAACGCGTCAGCGTGACGAAGACCTTTACGCAGACAAAGCCCGAGACGACGACGGTAAACCTGCAAAAGCTGTTCGACGTGAAGGACGAGACGAGCCGACTGACCATTGAATACACCAACAACCCAGCATGGCTGATGATACAGGCTCTGCCACAGATGGCACAGCCACACGACAACAATGCAATAGACCAGGCGGCATCGCTCTACTCCAACGCACTGGCACGCCACATAGCGCGACAGAACCCCGACGTGATGAATACCTTCCGACTCTGGAAGAACGAAAAGGCCGGCGAAGGCTCGCTCGCAAGCAGCCTCGACAAGAACCTCGAACTGAAAGACATCGTAATAAGCGAGACTCCCTGGGTGAACGACGCCGCAAAGGAGACGGAACAGAAATATGCACTCGCCATGCTGTTCGACGAGAACGCCACTGACGCACGAATGGCAGCGGCACTCGACAAACTGGGCAAACTACAGAACGCCGACGGCTCGTGGAGCTGGTGGCAGGGAATGAGGGGCAGCCAATGGATGACGCAAGGCATAGCCACCATGCTTGCACGAATGGCGAAGACAACAGCCGCCACCGAAGCCAACGCAATGCTCGACAAGGCTATGGCATACCTCGACAAGGAAATGACAGAAACGGTGAGGGAAATGAAGAAGGGCGACCAAAAGGCAGTGAGCTTCCCCGGCACACAAGCCCTGGAATATCTCTACACCAACGCCCTACTCGACCGAAAGCTGACCAAGGAGGCACAGGCCGCGACCGACTATCTGCTGCCACTGCTGAAGAAGGAGCAGACCACGATGTCGATGTTCGCAAAGGCTATGGCGGCCATCGTGCTAAACCACAACGGCGACACACGCACGGCAAAGACCTACCTGAAGAGCATCGTGGAGCACACCGTAGCCACCGAGGCCGAGGGTCGCTACTTCGACTCATACAGAGCCAAGGCGACATGGCGCGACTACAAGATTCCGACACAGTCGGCGGCAATAGAGGCCCTGTGGACGCTGGGCGACACGAAGGACAAGGCTGCCATTGTTGAGATGCAACGTTGGCTGCTGCAACAGAAACGCACACAGACCTGGGACACGCCGGTGAACAGCATCGACGCAATACACGCCTTCATGCTCGGCAACGCCACAGCCTTGGCAAAGCAGGAACAGACACGCATGACGATAGACAACCGCACGCTCGAAATGCCTAAAGCAACGGCAGGAATGGGCTACCAGAAGACCACGATGAACTACGGCAGGGAGAAGAAGCTGACCGTGGAGAAGACCTCGCAAGGCACCTCGTGGGGAACGGTATATGCACAGTTCATGCAAGAGGCCACCGAGGTTGGCGAGAGCGGCGAGGGCTTGACGATAAAGCGCGAAATCGTTACCCCAACTGAAGACATGAAGGTAGGCGCACGCATAAAGGTACGCATCACCATCGAGGCAAAGCGCAACATGGACTTCGTGGAGGTCATAGACCGCCGTGCGTCGTGCATGGAACCCATTGAGCAACTCAGCGGCTACCGCAACGGAGCCTACTGTATGCCGAAGGACAACGCCACCTACTACTTCTTCGACAGCATGGCCAAGGGACGCCACATAATCGAGACCGAATACTTCATAGGACGCGAGGGAACCTACAACACCGGAACATGCACCGTGCAATGCGCCTATGCTCCGGAGTTCAAGGCTACGACGAGTGGAATAGTATTGGAAATAAAGAAATAGAAACGAGGTAGAGAAAATAATATATGAACAGAAAAACGATTATAGCACTTATGGTTATGCTTGGGGCTACGTCAGTCTCGGCACAGAAACTTGTGGTGAAGGAGGGTGAGATTGACTGTGGAAAGGTGAAATACTTCAAGCCTACCACAGCCACATTCAACATAAAGAACAAAGGCTCGAAACGTCTGAAGATTGACGACGTGAAAGTGAGTTGCGGCTGTCTGAAGGCAGAATATCCAAAAGACGAGATAGCTGCCGGAGAAGAGTTTAAGGTGAAGCTGACCTACGACGCACGCCAGATGGGACACTTCTTCAAGGAGGCCGCCATCTACGGCAACGGACTGGAAGAGCCCGTATATCTGTCGATGAAGGGAATTGTGGTGGAGGAGGTGACGGACTTCACGGGCGAATTCCCCTACAAGATAGGCAACCTGAGAATAGACAAGCGCGACCTTGAGTTCGACGACGTGAACAAGGGCGACATGCCTGTGATTGAACTGCACTTCATCAACGACGGCACCACCGTGCTGGAGCCAAACCTCATGCACCTACCGCCTTATCTTGAGGCGACCTCGTCGGTACAATATCTGCGACCTGAGCACCAAGGACAGATTACCGTAAAACTAAACTCCAACAAGCTACACGACTACGGAGTGACCGAAACCTCGGTATATCTCGCCAACAAGCCAGGCGACAAAGTGAGCAGCGACAACGAGATGACAGTTTCTGCCGTGCTGCTGCCGCAGTTTGCGCAGATGTCAGACTTCGAACGTCTCAATCCACCTGTCATCTCCCTGTCGAAGAATGAGATAGCCGTTGATTTCAGCCAGAAGGACAAGGTGACGGAGAAGGTGGAGATAGTGAACAACGGAAAGACCGACCTCCAGATTTCATCGCTCCACATGTACTCGAAGGCTCTGAAACTGACTCTCGGCAAACGGAAGCTGAAACCAACCGAGAGAACCACGCTGAAGGTGACAGTGGAGCGCGATGCCTACAAGAACGCTCGCACACGTCCACGAATACTGATGATTACCAACGACCCGAAGAATCCAAAGATAGAAATAAAAGTGACAAAGATAAACTAACAGCTATGATACACCCCGAGAACAGCGAAGAATACAAGGGACTGACCGTCAATAGCGGTGTCACCCAGCAGTCGATAGTGAACCCTTATCTGAAACGCGCACGCTTCCGTCGCCGCGAACTGTCGGCTGCCGACATGGTTGAAGGCATCGTAAAGGGCGACGTCACGATACTCAGCCAGGCGGTGACCTTGATAGAAAGCGTCAACCCCGACCATCAGGCAAAGGCACAAGAGGTGATTGAAAAGTGTCTGCCATACAGCGGCAACTCCATACGCATTGGCATCAGCGGTGTGCCGGGAGCAGGAAAGTCAACGTCAATCGACGTTTTCGGTACGCACGTGCTGGAAGAGCATGGCGGCAAACTGGCCGTACTTGCCATCGACCCAAGCTCCGAACGCTCAAAAGGCTCGATACTCGGCGACAAGACGAGAATGGAGAAACTGGCCCAACACCCCAAGTCGTTCATTCGCCCCAGCCCATCGGCAGGCTCACTCGGCGGTGTGGCACGCAAGACGCGAGAGTCGATAATACTGTGCGAGGCGGCAGGCTTCGACAAGATTTTCGTCGAGACGGTCGGCGTAGGACAAAGCGAGACGGCATGTCACTCCATGGTCGATTTCTTCCTGCTCATACAAGTTGCTGGAACGGGCGACGAGCTGCAGGGCATAAAGCGCGGCATCATGGAGATAAGCGACGGAATAGTCATCAACAAGTGCGACGGCGAGAACGTTGACCGCTGCCACATGGCTGCCACGAACTTCCGCAACGCCCTCCACTTCTTCCCCAAGCCTGAAAGCGGATGGCTGCCGAAGGTGTTGTGCTACAGCGGCTTCTACGGCACCGGCGTAAAGGAAGTGTGGGACATGATCTATGAATACATGGACTTCGTGAAGCAGAACGGTTATTTCCAGTATCGACGCAACGAGCAGAGCAAATACTGGATGTACGAGACGATAAACGAACAACTACACCGCAGCTTCTACAACAACCCCGAAATAAAGGCGATGCTGAAGAACTCCGAGGCGCAAGTGCTTGGTGGTGAGAAGACAAGCTTCGCCGCCGCCGGCGACCTGCTCGACCATTATTTTAGGAGTTAAAGGAGAGGTCGCCTCCTGCTCCCCCAAAACAATAACGACAATGCTGAAAATAGAAATCGACGACGGCAGCGGCTTCTGCTTCGGAGTGACCACTGCCATCAAAAAGGCTGAGGAGGAACTGGCAAAGGGCTCGAAGCTCTATTGCCTTGGCGACATCGTTCACAACGGCATGGAGTGTGAGCGACTCAGACGCATGGGATTGGTGACGATAAACCACGACGAAATGGCACAGCTACACGAAGCGAAAGTGCTGCTGCGCGCCCACGGCGAACCGCCGCAAACCTACGAACTGGCAGAAAGAAACAACATTGAAATCATTGACGCCACGTGCCCCGTGGTGCTTCAACTGCAACGACGAATACAGAAACAATACGAGACATGTCCTGATGCACAAATAGTAATATTCGGAAAGCCCGGACATGCCGAAGTCCTCGGACTTGTAGGACAGACGAAAGGCAACGCCATTGTCGTGGCGCATTTTGAAGACGTGATGTCGCTCGACTTCTCACGCGACATTTATCTCTATTCGCAAACGACAAAGTCGCTCGACGAGTTCCACCGCATCATAGACTACATTCAGACCCACATATCGCCAACGGCGACGTTCAAGAGTTTCGACACCATTTGCCGACAAGTGGCAAACCGAATGCCCAACGTCAGCAGTTTCGCCTCACGCCACGACCTCGTCCTCTTCGTCTGCGGGCACAAGAGCAGCAACGGACGAGTGCTTTACAACGAATGTAAGAGGGTGAACCCCAACAGCCGGCTTATAGAAGGTCCGGAGGAGATAGACAAAAATTGGCTCGAAGGAGTGGATACCGTAGGCATCTGCGGAGCCACGAGCACACCAAAGTGGCTGATGGAGCAATGCAGGGACTGGATTATGAACTTAGAGGGAAGAGAGTAGGCCTTCAGAACGAATAAGCAAATCCCAACGAACAATACTCCTTGAACTGCCAGTAGCCGAGGTCTTCGTCACGTTTGGTGGAATCGTCGAAACGAGGATAGACGAAGATGTTGGCACTGATGTATTTGCTCACTTGAAGTGAAACGGTGTTCTCCCATTCTATTTCCGTTCTCTCGTATGTGGTATAGGCATATAGTCGAGTCTTCCACTTAACGATGTCCGACAATATCCAAGTGATGTCGGTGGTAAGCTGCGAACCGAAGTCCTCCATCGTCTGGTGGTCGCCTTTGATGCCATAGTTTGCGGCAAGAGCCTTTCTGCCGACATAGCGGAAGTTGAACGACAAGGGCGAGAGGTTCACATTGCCTTTCAGCTTGCCGTTGAGTGTGTTCACGGCATAGTCCATACCAAGACCGAGATTCAAGTTCAGAGGCGACATGAAATCAGAATATACGAAACTGTCGTTGCTCCTATATCCGCGCGTAAACTGCGTGTAGGCAAGGAGTTGCAACGTGTAGTACCACCCCTTTGTGGCCTGGAGTCCGAGTTTTCCCGTGTAACGTATGAGGTCGTTGTTGGTCTTGAACTTATGCAGAGTGTCGGCCTTTGAAGTTTGGAATCCGAGTTTCAGTTCGAGAGTGTTGTCAACCTTCAGTTTGCTCTTGTTGTTGTAGATAGCCTTGAACGTAAGTCCACCAACCATAGAGTAGTTGCTCTCACCACCCTTATACCAGTTGCCCGAGACATAGTTCTGAAGGAACTGGAGATTGCCGTCGCCACTGAATGACCAGAAGTTTGGCTTGCGTATCATCACGTTGACGGGAATGTCGTCAACGACATCGGGAATAGGCTTAACGTGTTTAGAAAGGTCAACCTTTGGCTTTACCGGCTGCTCAAGGTCTTCGCGTATTCCTCCCGCCTTTTTCAAATCACGCTCGCTGGTAACCACGAGGTCGGGACGCGAGAGGTAAACGCTGAGCAGAGTCTCGTCAACGGCATCGTCAATGGCATCTTCTTGCCCTTCGCCACCAAACAGCGACAATGACTTCTGCGCCGTGGAATGATAGAAAGTGAGAGGAATGAACAACCTGTAGAGCTGTCCGTTGGCAGTGTGTTTTCCAACATTCGTCGTCGAGTCAATCCTGACCTTGCTGCTAATGAGCGAATCGACGTATGCTGCAACGACAGGACTGACTTCCTGCCTTGGGGTTTTCTGTCGCTGTGCCGATACCGTGACGGAAAGAGTCAGGCAAAGCACTGTGAGTATGTGTTTCAAAATCATTTGTTCTGTGATGATAGTCGGCTGCAAAGTTACGAAAATAATCCGACTTTTAGCCAATTTATCGAAATTTTAACAACTAAAAGAGATAATATCCATTTTACTTTGCTCCATTCGATTTTTTTTAGTAACTTTGCGCCTTGTATTGGAACACGACACAATATAAACACTTTAAATATAAACAACGTGGCAGACACTAAGTACATCTTCGTCACCGGCGGTGTAGTATCATCGCTTGGAAAAGGCATCATTTCGTCTTCAATAGGCAAATTGTTGCAGGCTCGGGGTTACAACATCACTATCCAGAAGTTCGACCCTTACATAAACATCGACCCAGGCACACTCAACCCATACGAGCACGGTGAGTGCTACGTAACGGTTGACGGAATGGAGACAGACCTCGACCTCGGTCACTACGAACGCTTCACAGGAATTCAAACTACCAAGGCAAACTCGCTGACCACAGGAAGAATCTACAAGGCGGTAATAGACAAGGAGCGCAGAGGCGACTATCTTGGAAAGACCATACAGGTCGTACCGCACATCACCAACGAGATAAAGAGAAACATCAAGTTCCTCGGCGAGAAGAATCACTACGACTTCGTCATAACCGAAATAGGAGGAACCATTGGCGACATAGAGAGCGCTCCCTTCCTCGAAGCCATCAGACAGATGAAATGGGAACTGGGAAAGAACGCCGTCTGCGTGCACCTCACATACATTCCATACCTAAAGGCAGCAGGAGAGCTGAAGACAAAGCCGACGCAACACTCGGTGAAGGAACTGCAAAGCCAGGGAATACAGCCCGACATTCTCGTGCTGAGGACGGAGAAGCACCTCGACGAGGGAATATTGAAGAAGGTGGCATCGTTCTGCAACGTCGATTTCGACTGCGTGGTGCAAAGCGAAGACCTGCCGTCAATCTACGAGGTGCCTGTCAACATGCAGAACCAGGGACTCGACGCTGCCATTCTGCGAAAGCTGAACATGCCTGTCGGCGAGACGCCAAACCTCGGACCTTGGCGAAACTTCCTTGAGCGACGAAACAACGCCACGAAGGAAGTCACGATAGGACTCGTGGGTAAGTACGACCTACAGGATGCCTACAAGAGCATACGCGAGAGCCTGTCACAGGCAGGAACATACAACGACCGAAAGACGGTGCTGAAGTTCGTCAACTCAGAGAACCTCAACGAGGACAACGTTGCCGAACAACTGTCGGGACTCGACGGCGTGGTGATTTGCCCCGGATTCGGACAACGAGGCATCGAGGGCAAGATAACGGCAATCAAATTTACCCGCACGCACGACATACCGACATTCGGAATATGTCTCGGCATGCAGATGATGGTAATCGAGTTTGCACGCAACGTACTCGGCTATGCCGATGCCAATAGCCGTGAGATGGACGAAAAGACCGTTCACAACGTGATTGACATAATGGAGGAACAGAAGGACATTACGAACATGGGAGGCACAATGCGACTCGGCGCTTTCGACTGTAGGCTGCGACACGGCTCGCGGGTGCTGAACATCTACAAGCAGGACCATATACAGGAGCGCCATCGCCACCGCTATGAATTCAACAACAAGTTCATAACAGAGTATGAACGCAACGGTATGCAGTGCGTAGGACGCAACCCCGAGAGCGACCTCGTGGAAATCGTCGAGATACCAGGCATGAAGTGGTTCATCGGCACGCAGTTCCACCCCGAATACCAGAGCACCGTGCTCCACCCACACCCACTGTTCCTCGACTTCATAAAAACAGCCATAGGAAACAAGAAATAGTAACATAAAAAAAAGACATGAACAAGAACACTATTATCGGATTCATTCTGATGGGACTTGTACTCTTCGGATTCTCGTGGTACAACCAGCCCTCGGAAGAACAGATAAACGCTCAACGAAAGCAAGACTCTATCGAGAACGCGCTGAAGGAGAAGGCTGAACGCGACCAGATGGCCAAAGCAGCAGCCAAGAAGGCACAGGCAGAAGCCGCACAGACCGATTCAACGCAACTTTTCTTCTCAGCACTAAAAGGCAAGAACCAGCAGTTCACACTGAAGAACAACAAGGTGGAACTGAAGGTGAACACGAAAGGTGGCCACGTGGCAGAGGCAAAACTGCTTGGCTTCAAGGACAGAAGCGGCGACAAGGACCTCACGCTCTTTGCCGACAAGGAGCAGAGCCTCAACTTCCTGCTCTCAGGCAAGCAGACAAACATCATCACTGCCGACCTCTTCTTCGAGCCGACAAACGCTACCGACTCGACACTGACCCTCACGGCAAAGGCGACAAACGGTGGCGAACTGACGCTCAACTACCGTCTTGGCGCAAACTATCTGCTTCACCTCTCGATGCAGACGAAGGGACTCGACGGCATCTTCGCTCCAAACTATCGTCAGGTTGACATCGAGTGGACGGGAAAGTGCCGACAGCAGGAGAAGGGCTTCTCGTTCGAAAACCGCTATGCCACACTCACCTACAAGGAAAAGGACGACGACTCCGACTATCTAAGCGAGACGGAGAAGGTGGTGGACGAGCCTATGGAGAAGGCACTCGACTGGCTGGCTTTCAAAGACCAGTTCTTCAGTTCTGTACTCATAACCAAGGACGACATTGCAGCCAACTCACTGCTGACAAGCATTCCTATGGAAAAGGAATCGGGCTATCTGAAGCAGTACCAGGCAAAGTTCAAGACGGCTTTCGACCCTACGGGAGCTGTTCCTACGGAGATAGAGCTTTACTATGGCCCCAACGACTTCCAGGTACTTAAGGACGTTGACACGGAGTGTTCGTTCAACAAGGACCTCGACATGCAGCAGCTTGTGTATCTCGGTTGGCCTATCGTTCGCCTCATCAACCGCTGGTTCACGATTTACGTCTTCGACTGGCTCACCTCTTGGGGCTTCAACATGGGTATCGTGCTAATTCTCATAACGCTGCTTCTGAAGCTCATAACCTATCCATTGGTGAAGAAGAGCTACATGAGCTCGGCAAAGATGCGAGTGCTGAAACCGAAACTCGAAGAGGCAACAAAGCAGTACAACAAGCCCGAAGACCAGATGCAGAAGCAGCAGGCTATGATGGCTCTCTACTCAAAGTACGGAGTAAGCCCACTCGGCGGCTGTCTGCCAATGCTCATTCAGTTCCCTATCTGGGTGGCAATGTTCAACTTCGTGCCTAACGCCATTCAGCTTCGTGGCGAGAGCTTCCTCTGGATCAGCGACCTTTCCACCTACGACCCAATCATTGAATGGGGTACCAACATCTGGCTCATTGGCGACCACCTGAGCCTAACCTGTATCCTGTTCTGCGTTTCCAATATTCTCTATTCGATGATGAGTATGCGTCAGCAGAAGGACCAGATGGTTGGTCAGCAGGCTGAACAAATGAAGATGATGCAGTGGATGATGTATCTCATGCCTGTGATGTTCTTCTTCATGTTCAACGACTACGCAGCAGGTCTTAACTTCTACTACTTCATCTCGCTCTTCTTCAGTGCCGCCATCATGTGGCTCCTGCGCAAGACCACCAACGACGAGAAACTGCTCGCCATTCTGGAGGCACGCTACAAGGAGAACAAGGACAATCCGAAGAAGACCAGCGGACTTGCCGCACGCCTCGAAGCCATGCAGAAGCAGGCTGAGGAGATGCGCAAGCAGAGGGAACAGATGATGAGGAAATAATCAAATAACCTCAATATTTATTCCTTAATTAAGAACAATCATGAAAAAGATTGCAACATTAGCCTTAGCCGCCACAATGTTGGCAGCTTTTGGGACAATTAACGCACAAGAAGAAGTGAACATTGGTAAAAGCAACATCAAGCTGTCGAGCGACCTCATGACTCCCGAAGCTCTTTGGGCTATGGGACGCATAGGAGGCGCAGAGGCTGCCCCCGACGGAAAGACTGTAGTGTTCCAAGTGGGCTACTACAGCGTCAAGGCTAACAAGGGTCATCAGGTAATCTGCACCATCGACTCGAAGGGCGACAACCGCCGACAACTGACGACAAGCTCGAAGAACGAAACCGACCCCGCATGGATTGAAGGAGGTCAGCGCATCGCCTTCCTCACTGGCGGACAACTATGGTCGATGAATCCCGACGGCACCGACCGCCGACAGCTCACTAAGGACAAGGCAGGCATAGACGGCTTCAAGTTCTCGCCAGACGGGAAGAAGGTAATACTCATTAAGTCGATGCCTTTCAACGAGATAATAAAGAAGAACCCCGACGACCTGCCAAAGGCTACGGGTCGCCTCGTCACCGACCTCATGTATCGCCATTGGGACCACTACGTCGAGAACATTCAGCACCCATTCCTTGCCGACGTAACTGCCGAGGGAATCACCGAGGGTGAAGACATCTTGAAGGGCGAGCCTTACGAGTGTCCCATGGAACCGTTCGGCGGCATAGAGCAGCTGGCGTGGAGTCCCGACTCGAAGACCATAGCCTATACCTGCCGCAAGAAGACTGGCGTTGACTATGCCATCTCCACCGACTCTGACATATATTTATATAATATAGGTACGCGCGAGACGACAAACCTCTGCAAGCCCGCCGACTACAAGGCAATTGCCGTTGACCCGACCCACACCATGCGCGACCAGAAGATTAACGCCGAGGAGAACCTAAAGAACAACCCTGGCTACGACCAGAACCCGAAGTTCTCGCCCGACGGACGCTTCGTGGCATGGCAGAGCATGGCACGCGACGGCTACGAGGCTGACCTCAACCGCCTCTGCGTCTATGAACTTGCGACAGGCACGAAGAACTACGTCAGCACAGCCTTCGACTCAAATGTCGATGACTTCTGCTGGAACGCCGATTCCAAGAGCCTTACCTTCATCGGAGTTTGGCACGGCTGCATCAACATGTATCAGGTTGACCTCAAAGGCACACTGACACAGCTCACGGGGGATTGCGCCGACTACGGCAGCGTTTCACTCGCCAACGACGGCAAGAAACTGCTTGCCTCACGCCAGAGCTTCTCAGCGCCCACCGACCTCTACATCGTCACCCCGGGAAAGAACGTAGAAAAGACGAAGGTGGAGCAGCTGACACACGAGAACGACCACATTCTCAATCAGTTATCATTTGGAAATGTTGAGGAACGATGGGTGAAGACAACCGACGGAAAGGACATGCTAACTTGGATTATCCTTCCCTCCAACTTCAATCCCAACAAGAAATATCCTACCCTACTCTTCTGCGAGGGCGGACCACAGAGTCCAGTAAGCCAGTTCTGGAGCTATCGTTGGAACTTCCAGATTATGGCTGCCAACGGCTACGTCATCGTAGCACCCAACCGCCGCGGTCTGCCAGGCTTCGGACACGAGTGGAACGAGGCTGTCAGCAGCGACTGGACAGGTCAGTGCATGCGCGACTACCTTTCAGCCATCGACGATGCAGCAGAAAACTTGCCTTACGTTGACCGCGACCGTCTTGGTGCCGTGGGTGCCAGCTTCGGCGGCTTCAGCGTCTATTATCTTGCCGGCAACCACGACAAGCGCTTCAAGTGCTTCATATCCCACGACGGTGCCTTCAACCTTGAGTCGATGTACACCGACACCGAGGAGGCTTGGTTCAGCAACTGGGAATACGACGATGCCTTCTGGAACAAGAACCAGACAGCCGACGCACGCAAGACCTACGAGAACTCGCCGCACAAGTTCGTTGACAAGTGGGACACGCCTATTCTCTGCATTCACGGCGAACTTGACTACCGCATCAACTACAATCAGGGCATGGGTGCCTTCAATGCAGCCCGCATGAAGGGAATACCCGCAGAGCTTCTCATCTTCCCCGACGAGAACCACTGGGTATTGAAGCCACAGAACGGCGTTCTCTGGCAGCGCACCTTCTTCTCGTGGCTCGACAGATGGCTGAAAAAGAATTAAGAATTAAGAGTTAAGAATTAAGAATTAAACAAACATTTTTATCGGCGTCTCTTTCGCCACCTAAAAACAAGAATATGACTGAATCAATCCAAAGAAAAATGAACGACAGCGCTGCCATGCGATGGACAGCCTTGGTTCTCGTAGCCTCGATGATGTTCTTCGGCTACATGTTCGTCGATGTGATGTCTCCTCTCCAGTCCCTCATTGAGCAGGAACGCGGTTGGAGTCCCGACGTGTTCGGCACCTACGCTGCCGGAGAGTACATTCTCAACGTTTTCGGCTTCCTAATCGTTGCCGGTATCATTCTCGACAAGTGCGGAATACGCTTCACCGGCGAACTCTCGGCATCGATGATGTTCATCGGAGCATGCATCAAATACTATGCCATCAGCGACGCTTTCGCCGGCACAGGTCTTGCCCTCTGGCTCGACTCTTGGTGGACTTCAATGCCCGCCAGTGCAAAGTTGGCATCCTTCGGATTTATGATTTTCGGTTGTGGTTGCGAAATGGCAGGAACGACCGTGTCAAAGGCAATCGCAAAGTGGTTCAAGGGCAAGGAGATGGCTCTTGCCATGGGTCTTGAGATGGCCATCGCCCGTGTTGGTGTGTTCGCCATCTTCTCAATCTCTCCCATCATCGCCGAGAAGATGGGCACCGTTTCGGCTCCAGTAGGTTTCTGCACGGCATTGCTCTTCATCGGACTCATCACCTTCTCGGTGTTCTGCATCATGGACCGCAAGTTCGACCGTCAGCTTGGCATCGACGGCAAGGGTGGCGACAGCGAGGAGGAGTTCAAGGCTTCCGACCTGAAGAACATCCTCACCAGCCGCATCTTCTGGGTTGTAGCCCTGCTCTGCGTGCTCTACTACTCTGCCATCTTCCCATTCCAGCGTTACGGAGCCAACATGCTTCAGTGCAACCTCGACGGCATTTCGCCTTCCGACGCTTCCAACATCTTCCGTTGGTTCCCCATAGGCGCAGCCGTCATCACTCCGTTCCTCGGCTCGTACCTCGACCACAAGGGCAAGGGAGCTACCATGCTCATGTGGGGTGCCATTCTGCTCATAGCCTGTCACCTCATCTTCGCCTTCGTGCTGCCTGAGACTCACAGCTACCTCATTGCCTACTCTACCATTGTACTGCTCGGCATTTCCTTTGCCCTCGTTCCAGCAGCCCTTTGGCCAAGCGTTCCAAAGATTATCGACGAGAAGATTCTTGGCAGTGCCTACTGTCTCATCTTCTGGGTTCAGAACTTCGGTCTCTGCTTCGTACCAATGCTCATCGGTAGCGTCTTGGCAAGCTCCAACGCCGACAACCCTGCCGTAATAGCAGCGAAGGAAGCCGGTAGCGAGTTCATACCTTACAACTACACCGTGCCTCTCGTCATCTTCGCATGTTTCGGCGTTGCAGCTCTGCTCCTCGCCACCTACCTGAAGTTCATCGACAAAAAGCACAACTACGGACTTGAGCTTCCTAATATAAAGAAATAGAATACAATGAGTTAATAGTTAAGGAGTTAAGGGTCAGTTTCCTTTAACTCCTTAACTATAAAATAAATAACTCTTAAAAAGTAAAAGATATGAAACGACTATTATCAACCCTTTTCATTTCCCTCATTGTCCTCATCCCCGCCTTCGGAGCAAAGAAGGCGAAAAAGGCTGTTGAGACCGACAGACAATATTGGTGTCGCCTTGCCTACACCATGGCACAGCCGGTACTCGAAAACATGGCTAAGGGCGAGTTACAGAAGAATATGCAGACTGAGTTCAGTCCCTCATTCGACTCACGCGACCGCCGCGTGGTCTATATGGAAACCTTCGGACGACTCATGGCTGGCATCGCCCCGTGGCTTGCACTACCAGACGACGACACCGCCGAGGGCATTCAGCGCAAGCAACTGCGCGAGTGGGCTTTGGCAAGCTACAAGAACAGCGTTGACCCACAGTCGCCCGACTATCTATGCTGGGGTGTTTCAGGACAGAACCTTGTCGATGCCGCCTACATAGCCGAGAGTTTCCTCCGTGCCTACGAGCAGCTGTGGACTCCACTCGACGAAGTGACGAAGCAACGCTACATCTGTGAGTTTCAGAAGATGCGCACCATCGACCCACCCTACACCAACTGGTTCCTCTTCTCCTCAGTCATCGAGAGTTTCCTTGCCAAGGCTGGCGCACAATACGACGAATTCCGTGTCAACACTGCCTGCCGCAAGGTTGAGGAATGGTATGTTGGCGATGGCTGGTATGCCGATGGTCCCGTCTTTGCCTTCGACTACTACACGTCATACGTCTTCCACGCAATGTATCTCGAAACCCTTCAGGCAATGGTAGATGCCAAGGCAAACACACGCCTCGACTATCAGCGTTACCACGACCGTGCCTTGAAGCGTGCTCAGAAATTTGCCATAATCCTTGAGCGTTTCATATCGCCCGAAGGCACATTTCCCGTCATAGGTCGCTCTACGCCATATCGTCTTGCTGCACTACAGCCATTGGCTCTCGTGGCATGGTACGACAAGTTGCCCGCCGACATCTCGCGCGGACAAGTGCGTGCTGCCCTTACGAAGGTGATGCACCGAATGTTCGACCAACAGCAGAACTACAACGAAGGAGGCTACCTCACCATAGGCTTCTGCGGCTCACAGCCCGAGACAGCCGACTGGTACACCAACAACGGTTCGCTCTACATGACTTCGCTTGCCTTCATGCCCCTTGGTCTGCCAGCATCCCATGAGTTCTGGACTTGCGCTGACGAGCCTTGGACACAAATAAAGGCATGGAACGGGCAGCCATTCCCAAAGGATCATCGTTGGGCTGACGACATAGTCACAAAGGATAAGTGGTAAAAATAGATGCCGTTTGCCGACATCGATTGCAATTATGTATTATATGTAATACTCAGCAGAATCGACAAGGCCTGCACGGAGGGCATATTTCGTAGCTTCATGCACGTTGTTGACTCCCAGCTTTCGGAAGATGTTCTTGCGGTGGGTATTGACGGTATGGAAACTGGAGAATCGCTTCTCGGCTATTTCCTTCGTGGTCATGCCGAGGGCGATGTCCTTAAGAATTTCCGTCTCAGTACGGGTTAGGCGCACATCATCATCGTCGGCGGGATGTACGGCATCGGGAGTGAGCAGCATTTCTGCTGTACGCTGGCAAATATATCGCTGACGGCGAATGGCATAGTTGATGCAGTCGCGAATCTCGTGCATCGACGACTCCTTCAGCAGTACACTGCAGTTGGAACCCATAGCAATGACGCGACGAACGAAATCCATCGAAAGGTCAACGCTGAATAGAATCCAGCGTGCCAAAGGGAAACGTTCGTGAATAATCTGCAACTCCTCAATGTCGTTGATGTCGAAAAGGGTGTAGTCGAGTACCACAAGGGCATCGGGACATTGTCGCAGTTGTTCCATCAGTTCGTATTTGTCGTCGGCCTGATGGCACTCAGCACCATCAACAGAGCTGAGGATGTATAACATTCCTGCCCTGGTGATGTCTTGTTTGTCAGAAAGAATGATTTTCATTTAGTCTGTCGTTCAACTTCTTACAGAATGTCTCGTGAGTGCTGTGCATGTGGCGATACATCACCATGAACACGGTCATCTCTATCAGTGGATAGATGTATGGCACGTTGGCGAGACATGTAATGTAAATTAATATGGCGCGGGAGTTGAATGTCAGCAAATTTGTATATTTCATCAGCGGCAGCGAGAGGCGGCGGAACTCGTCGCGCAAAGGCTGCGGCATGTCGTCGGCGTTAGGCCAACGCTGGCGTACTGTCTTGTATAGTTTCTGAAATTCGGGCGTGCGTTTCTCTTGACTATGACAGTAGTTGGAGTAGTTGAAGAAGAATATCTTAGCCCAGAAGTTGCCTTTCCATGGCATTTGGTCGAAGATGGCACGCTGGCTAACATAGTCGTCGAGCTCGCTGCCCTTCTTGCCAAGCAGGAAGTAGAGGTGAATCTGACGATAGTAGTCGGCAAGCGACGACTGCGGCGAATGGCAGAGGAAGCCAGCAAAACTGCAGAGGGCAAAGATTATCCAGCTCCAAGTCTGATCCTCGAAGAAAGGAATTGGCTCAGCATAGAGGCGGAAGACGATGGCGAAGTAGATGGCAAGGAACCAAAGGTCGCCCGAAAAGCCGTCGAGCATACGCCCAATGAGCGTCTTCTTGCCAGTAAGTCGGGCAAGCTGTCCGTCGGTGGAGTCGCAGAAGTTGGCGAACATCAGCAGCAGTACGCCGTAGATGTTGTGTTCAAGATCGGGATAATAGAACATGAATCCCGCCCCCACTCCAAGGAATATGGAGACGATGGTGATGGCATTGGGATGGACTCCCAGCTTCTCCCAAATGAGGGCGAAAGCCAGTCCTATTGGTCGTGTGAAGTGTACGTCGAGCCATTCCTCAGTGTCTTCCGACTTGAACGACGCCTTCAGCAATTCGTTGAAACTTCTTTTCATAATAAAACTTATTCTTGTGGAAGGATGAGTGAGCACACTCCTCATTTCATCTTCAAAAACTCCTCTGCCTTCTTTATGTCACTTGCATGGTCGATGTCGAGCACTTTTGAAAACTTGTATGCCTTTAGGTGTTGACCGTCGCTTATGAGAGCACGTTGGAAGTTGCGCATACGGCTTTCGCCACGCTCGATGCAGCCGTTTAGAGTTGTTATCGCCTTGGGCGTTAGTCCGTAGATGCCACCGGAGATGAAGCGACAGGTGTCGCTCTTGTCGAGAAATCCCTTGATGGTTAGGCTGTCGTCAACATCAACGTAGAGAGGCTTCTCGTCGTCGATGTAGTCGGTCACTCCCATCAATCCGTCGTCGCCATTCTCAACAGCCTCGTTGAAGGAAGCCATGTATGCCTTGAACTCCTCTGGACGGAAAATCGTATCAACTGTGGTGAGGCAGAAAGGTCCGTCGGTGAGATAGCGACTCAGCTCATGGAAGCTGTGCATCGACGACGGCGTACTCTTGACAATGAAACGCAAGGGTATTGGTCGCCCCTTCAGTCCGTTCTGCTGAATGTCGAGCAGATGTCGTGCCACGAGTGTGGTCATGTCGTTGCAGATGATCACAATCTCGTCTGCATCGTTATCCATAAATATCTTTATCAGTCGGTCGATGAGGACTTCGCCTCCCACCTTCACTAACGGTTTTGGCGATTCTATTCCCTCAGCAGCCAATCGACTGCCTTCGCCAGCGGCTATTACAGCGTACTTCATTTATGCTTTGTTTTCTGAATTCGGCTGCAAAATTACAAAAAAAAATGAAAAAAAAGAATTTTTTAGGTTGAAAAATGAAGAATGAATACTGAATTGAAAATTAAGAATTAAAAATTAAGAATTAAGAGAATATGTCACAGCATTCATGATGCACAACTATTTTTCTTAATTATTAATTCTTAATTCTTAATTCTTAATTTCATTTCAGCGTTCAACGATACTGATCTTATAGCTTCCACTGCCTGCCTTCATCTTGTTGAACCGTTTTACGGTGCCTCTGATGCTGATGTCGCCCGAACCAGTGAGTTGAGATTCGAGTTTGTCGCATCGGTCACAATCGACCTTTATGTCGCCTGATCCTGTCAGCTGCACCTTGGTGTCCTTGACGTTGCGCTGTCTCACTTCAAGATCGCCAGAGCCAATGAGAACAACATTGTTCGTCAGAGCTTCAAGATTTTCCACTTCAAGGTCGCCTGAACCAGTAACCTGAAGCTGTGCATTGTCGCAAATGAGGCGTCCCTTCACGGATATGTCGCCTGAACCACGAACGGTGAGATATATGTTGTCGGTGTCTATGGGGTTGTCGCTTTTAAAGTCGCCAGAGCCGTTAAGCTCAACACCTGTGATGTCGGGAGATGTGACATAGACCGTTACCTTGTCGTAGCTGTCGCCCTTAAATCCCCAGAAATTTATACCGCCCTTAGTCTCAATCTCAAGTCGATTGCCCTTACAAACCGTGGAAATCTTCTTTATCATATCCTTTGGAGCCTTTACTCTTACGCTGCATTTGTTGCCCTGAGTATAGACAACCGTCGGCGAACCCATAATCTGAATCTGTGTGAATGTCTGTACAGCTCGATCCTCTTCAACGATAGTATCATCTACCGTTGCCGAAAACGAACACGAAACAAGAGTAAACACAGCTGCCACAAATACAAATAACTTTTTCATAATCAAATTACCTTTCTTTTATTTTGTTCATATTTCTGTTGTTTTGACGCAACGAAGACAAGGAAAGTTGCAAAAAGGCATCGTTTTTTTCAAAAAAATCGTCAATCATGCCATTTTTTGACCAATAATCATTACTTTTGCATATCCTATATTTTAAAATACAACGTTTATGACAGCAATGCAATGGTTTTTAGACTCTATCGACACGCTTAACGACTTTTTGTGGACTTACGTCGTGATAGTGATGCTTGTGGGATGCGCCATTTATTTCACGGTACGTTCCAAGGGCGTGCAATTCCGACTCATTAAGGACATGATAAAGGTCATCATAGACCGTCCTATATATAGTAATAAGGTGGAAGAAGAGGCAAGACCTTCGAATGGCAACGATGAGAAGCTGAAAAAGATTGGCTCCTTCCAGGCTTTCGCTGTATCGCTGTCAAGTCGTGTCGGTACCGGCAACCTTGCGGGTGTGGCATCGGCAATCTTCGTCGGAGGTCCCGGAGCGGTGTTCTGGATGTGGGTCATGGCTCTGATCGGAGCTGCCACAGCATTCGTCGAGGCTACGCTTGCCCAGCTTTACAAGCGTCGCGGCAAGGACTCCTACTACGGCGGTCCAGCCTATTACATGGAGCATGGTCTGCATCGCCGATGGATGGGCGTGCTGTTTGCCGTGCTGATAACCATAACGTTCGGAATGGCCAACCAAGTGGTGCAGAGCAACACACTGTGCGACGCTCTCGCCGACGCTGCCGGCATCGACCGCCTGTGGATTGGCGCAGCACTAACCGTTGCCACGCTTGTCATCATCTTTGGCGGCATTACTCGCATCTCCCACTTTGCAAGCATCGTAGTGCCGTTTATGGCCATTGGCTATATATTGCTCTCTCTCGTAGTCCTTGCGCTCAACATCACGCAGATTCCCGCCATGCTGATGCTCATCGTGAAGAGTGCCTTCGGGATGGAACAAGCCGTGGGAGGAATGTTCGGCGTGGCAGTGATGCAAGGCGTGAAGCGTGGACTGTTCAGCAATGAGGCGGGTGAAGGTTCGGCACCCAATGCCGCCGCCATCGCCTCTACATCGCACCCCATAAAGCAAGGGCTACTGCAGGCGTTGGGAGTGTTCTCCGACACCATCATCATCTGCTCCTGCACGGCTTTCGTCATTCTCTTGTCAGGACTCTACGATAGCGGACGCGACGGCATCATACTGACGAAATACGCACTGGTGGAACACATTGGCGACTTAGGCGGCCTGTTCATCACGGCAGCCATCTTCCTCTTCGCCTACAGCACCATCATTGCCAACTATTTCTACGGCGAGACAAACATACGATTCGTAACACAAGGCAAGACGGCAATAAACGTGTTCCGCATCATCACGGGAATAACGGTCATGATAGGCGCATTAGTGTCGTTGCAGACGGCATGGAGCTTCGTTGACCTTGCAATGGGCACCATGACACTCGTCAACCTCATTGCCATAATACAGCTGTCGCCAAAGGTCTTCGCCCTCTTGAACAACTACATGGAACAACGCCGACAGCATCGCGACCCACAATTCCACAGGTCGATGATGCCTGAGATAGAGAAGGACATTGAATGTTGGGAGGAAGGGGCATGCGCTGCGCGCATGAATTAAGAATTAAAAATTAAAAATTAAGAATTGCTGCGCAAACCGAACGCAGAGCCAAGCTTGCTTGAGCTATGCTGAGGTGAAGCCAGTAATCGACGAAGTCAATTAAAAATTAAAGGTTGCTGCGCCAGACTGGGAGTGTGGGCGTCTCGCCCGCACCATGCGGAATGGACAAGCAAAAAAGAATTAAGAATTAAAAATTAAGAATTAAAAATTAAGAATTAAGAAATAAGAATTTTGATGGAGAAAAGTTATCATATTGAGTTTCCATCGCTGATGGAAGGTAAGAGGGTGATGTATGTCCACGGCTTTGCTTCGTCGGCACAGTCGGGAACGGTGGCTCTGCTGCGCCAACTGATGCCAAAGGCTGACGTGGTGGCGTTCGACTTGCCCCTCGACCCGCAGGAAGCAATAGCTCTGCTGAAGGAGAAATGCGACGAACTGAAGCCCGACCTAATAATAGGCTCGTCGGCGGGCGGCATGATGAGCGAAATGCTTTACGGCTACGACCGCATACTCGTAAACCCTGCGTTCCAGATGGGCGATACTATGGGCAAGCACGGAATGATAGGCAAGCAGACCTATCAGAACCCACGTCAGGACGGAGTGCAGGAGTTCATAGTGACGAAGGCACTTGTGAAACAGTATGCCGAACTAACCGAACAATGCTTCAGCAACGCCGCCGACGAGAAGGAGCAACAGCGCGTATGGGGTCTGTTTGGCGACAACGATCCGCTTGTCAACACCTTCGACCTCTTCCTCAGTCACTATCCACAGGCAGTGCGTTTCCACGGCGAACACCGACTGATAGACAAGGTGGCGATACACTATCTCGTGCCTGTCATCCGATGGATTGACGACCGCCAAGAGGGACGTGAGCGACCTGTGCTTTACATCACCATCGATGCCATGCGTGCTCCACAGGGACAGCAACGTCCAAGTATGCACAAGGCATTTGAAATGCTGACAGAGAACTACGACATACACTTCGTCTGCCCCGCCCTGTCGAACGCGAAAGAGGCAATGACTGCCGACCACGACTGGATAGAGGAGGCGATAAGTGCGCCGTCGTTCAACCGCATCATCTACGCCAACAACACTGCCCTACTCTACGGCGACTATAAAATATCGACCACCGACGACGAGAACTTCATGGGCACAAACATTCGCCTTGGCAGCGATGAGTTCAAGACGTGGGACGAAATAATCACCTACTTCGAGAGATTGGGAGGACAGTGAGAAAATTAAGAGTTAAGAATTAAAAATTAAGAATTAAGAGTGGAGGCCCCCTCCGTCTCCCCCAAGGGGGAGGGAATAATTAAGAGTTAAAAATTAAGAGTTAAAAATTAAAGGTTGCTGCGCCAAACTGGGAGTGTGGGCGTCTCGCCCGCACCATGCGGAATGGGAAGTCAAAGAATAATTAAAAATTAAGAATTAAGAATTAAAAGTTGCTGCGCCAGACTGGGAGTGTGGGCGTCTCGCCCGCACCATGCGGAATGGGAAGTCAAAGAATAATTAAAAATTAAGAATTAAGAATTAAAAGTTGCTGCGCCAGACTGGGAGTGTGGGCGTCTCGCCCGCACATTGCGGAATGGGAAGTCAAAAAATAATTAAGAATTAAGAATTAAGAATTAAAGATTAAAGAATTGAGGGGATATGTTATCATAATAATGGCTGTTGCAATGCTGATGGCATCTTGCTCAGGCTGCAAGGAGAAGCCGAAGGAGGTGGAGAGCGTGGATGAAAAGACCGACACCACCGCCATCATAATCATGCAACTACAAAAATGCTCACGGCTCTACACCGCCGAATACGACATTCACAAGATTGTGACCCATTCTGACGAGAAACGGCTGAAAGGCAAGCTGTTCAATCACGAGTTTGACATGAAGATGCCACTCGGCGACAGAAAGATTGCCATTCCAATAAACGTGAGACTGAAGGCTTACATCGATTTCTCCACTTTCGGCAAGGAGAATGTCAGCCGCAACGGAAACAAGATAGAGGTGACGCTGCCCGACCCTCGCGTAGTGGTGACGAGCAGCAAGGTTGACCACGACGAAATTCAACAGTACATTGACCTTCCACGCAGCCGTTTCTCCGACGCTGAGATGTCGAACTTCGAGAACCAAGGGCGACAGGCTGTGCTGAACACCATCCCTCAGCTCGGAATAATAGCGACGGCACGCGACAATGCGGCGCAGGTCATTATTCCAATGATCGTGAAGATGGGCTACGACGAGAAGGACATCACCGTGACGTTCCGCAAGGACTACGAATGGAAGATTGAACTAACGAAAGAATAATGAATATAAAGAAGACCATACTCTTGCTAATAAAGCAGTTTAGGCTACAGATTACGCTCGGCATCGTCGGCATAGTGGCGGTGCTGGCATTACTCATGTGGCTCAACAACGCCATAAAGACCTCGTCGATAGACATCGTGGGCAACGACCGCATCGACATCACCCCGCAGCAGATTCAGTCGATAAAGGCAATCGGGCAGTGGGAGTTTCTCGCCATCAACGACGAGGTGATGGTCGATACCGTGCGCCGCGGCATCTTTTCCGACGACCACCTGACACGCATCTATTATGGCACACTTCGCCTCGGCATCGACATGCACCGCGTACAACCAGGATGGATTGAGGCACAGGGCGACACCATAAGGGTGACACTTCCACCAATAGCCCTGCTCGACGAGGAATTCATCGACGAGACACGCACCAAGTCGTTCTACGAGAGTGGCAAGTGGGACGCCAAGGCACGCAAGGACCTGCTCGCCAAAGCCTACAGGAAGATGAAGGCACACTGCCTTACACCGGAGAATATCGACATAGCACAAGGCAATGCCGACCTGCAAATGCGCAACGTAATGAAAGCTATGGGCTTCAACAACATCACGATACGTTTCACCGACAATACACAAAACAACAAACACAACAAATAACAATGGAACAATTAAACACCTTCTTCGCCGACATCAGCTCCGTGCTTTGGGGCTGGCCAATGATGATTCTTCTGCTTGGCACTCACATCTTCCTCACCATCCGTCTGCGTTTCCCGCAGCGAAAGATATTCACCGCCATAAAACTGTCGGTCACACGCGACCCAGGAGCAACGGGCGACGTGTCGCAGTTTGGCTCTCTTGCCACTGCCCTCGCCGCAACAATAGGCACGGGCAACATCATCGGCGTGGCTACGGCAGTGTCGCTCGGCGGTCCCGGTGCTGTGCTGTGGTGCTGGCTGACGGGAGTGTTCGGCATTGCCACGAAATACTCAGAAGGGCTACTCGCAATAAAATACCGCATAAAGACCGACGACGGAAAGATGCTCGGCGGACCAATGTACGCCCTTGAACGCGGGTTGGGTTGGAAATGGCTCGCCGTCTTGTTTGCCGCCTTCACTGCCTTTGCCTCGTTTGGCATCGGCAGCACCGTTCAGGCAAACGCCATGTCGGTGATGACCTTCGAGGCATACGGCGTGCCGCAGTGGCTCACGGGACTTGTGGTTTGCGCCCTTCTCGCCGCCGTGGTCTTCGGTGGCGTTAAGATCATAGCCAAGGTGTGCGGTTTCCTCGTTCCTTTCATGGCATTGTTCTACGTCCTCGGCTGCATCATCATCCTCATCATCAACGGTGCCTATCTGCTTCCTGCCATAAAACTCATAGTCCTTTCAGCTTTCTCGCCCGAGGCGGCTGGCGGCGGCTTCGTTGGTTCGGGAGTGATGCTGGCTGCACGCTATGGCATTGCCCGCGGACTATTCTCCAACGAGTCGGGTCTTGGCTCGGCACCCATCGTGGCGGCAGCGGCACAAACGCGCAACCCTGTGCGCCAAGCCCTTGTCTCGTCATCTGGAACGTTTTGGGACACAGTGGTCATCTGTGCAATGACAGGACTTGTCATCGTGTCGAGCATTCTCGCCTATCCCGATATCGACTATGCCAACGGAGCCACACTAACCAAGGCTGCCTTTGCCAAGATTCCATACATCGGCACCCCCATGCTTTCGGTCGGCGTAGTCACTTTTGCCTTCAGCACTGCCATCGGCTGGTGCTA
>JBJEKR010000181.1:0-36957 GCA_051878735.1 Prevotella sp.
CGACTGATAGGAATAAAAACAGGAGTTGGTGACTCTCTCATAATGAAGAACCTGCGACAGAACGCATGGTATCCATTCGGTGACTACACAGAACCGACCAAGGATAATGGCTGGAGATGGCAGACAGAAGAGCAGAAAGCCACAGAGGAGGCTTGCGAGGCTATGTATAAGTCGTTGGCAGAAAATAAGGAGTCGTCGTTGGAGATTACGGTCAATTGCATAGTGGGCAAAAACGGCTCCGGCAAGAGTTCGCTGCTGGATTTGTTCTACCGCATCATCAACAACTTCTCCTTGCAGCTGTTTGACCGCCTCTGGGAGGACAATGACCCGAACAGGAATCCACAAAGAGGGCACTATTTAGAAGAAGCCAACAGTTTTGACGCTACTCTTTTCTTTGAGACGGATGGTGTGGTGGGCAGCATAAGGTATTGCTATGGCAATTTTGAGTACAACTACCATTCAACGGTAGAGGACGCAAAGGAAGAACAGCAATTCCTACAGACCAAAATGTCGAAAACCAGGCTGGAGAAGATTACAAGGCATTTCTTCTACTCTATATGCACAAACTACAGCATCCATTCGCTCAACGAACATGACTATACGCCCAACAAACTGTGGATAGAAAAGGATGAAAACGTCAATGGCAAATGGGTAAAGGGATTGTTTCATAAAAACGACGGCTATGTGGTGCCCATCGTGATGGTGCCCTTCAGAGACCATGAAGGCATCATTGACATCGGCAACGAAAATGCACTTGCCAAGACCAGACTCGCCACCCTTGGCGTGCTCTTTGCCTCACAGGGAAAGAAATTCTTAGGTGAATACAGCCCGAAGGATATAGTATATCGCTTCCGGCATGACTGTGCGAAATACTATAACCTGAAGTTCAACGAGCTTTACCGCAGTTGGCTGCCGCTGAACAACCAAACCGCAGGACTAAAGAGGGAGATAAAATCAAGATGGCTACTTGAACTGAACAGCCACCATGCCAACTACAAGAGTCTGCCTAAAGCAGTGAAAGAAGCGATATTGAGCTATATCGCATACAAGACGTTAAAGACTTGTCTGCACTACAGGAAATATGGTGAAATGCTTGGCATACGTTCCTTTACGGAAGAAGAACAAGGGAAGGCAAGGGCAAAGAAAAGGGGCGGCGTGTATTTGGAATGGAAGGAAAACGGAGTGAATGAGATTGTAAAGGAGATACATTTTCAGGACACCACCGTACATGTCAACCAGAAGATACAGCAACTCTTATTCTTTATAGACCACGAAAACTACAATGTAAGGAATATGGATGTACCTGCCGACTTCGTGGGTGACCCGACGAAATCTGTTGGCTATGGATGGTCGAAAATGAAAGCTCCTGCAATCTACACCACGCTTGTGGAGGGAAAAACCAAAAGGGTGAGGTTCAAGACCTACGACGAGACATTCCTAAGGATGCCCCCTGCCATCTTCGATTGGGACATCAGCTTTACGAAAGACGGACGGTCGGAAGAAACGCTGTCGCAGATGAGCAGCGGAGAAAGACAGTTCATGCACAGCCTGAGCTATATCATCTATCATCTGAACAACCTGCAGAGCGTGAAAGAGGGAAGCTACAGGGTTCGCTACCACAATGTGGGGCTCATCTTTGATGAAGCAGAACTTTACTATCATCCAAATTTCCAAAGAAAGTTTATCAGCAGTCTGATAAAGATGCTTTCGTGGAGCAACATTAATCCGAAGATAATTAGAGGCGTGAACATCCTGGTGGTGACCCATTCCCCCTTTGTGCTCTCGGATGTGCCTAAATGCCATACGCTCTATCTGAAGGACGGGATGGTTGACAACGACAAGCACAAAGAGACGTTCTGCGGGAACGTGCATCAACTCCTTGGCGACAATTTCTTTATGGACTACTCCTTTGGAGATGTAGCAAAGGAAAATGTGGAGGAGATAATCAGGCTTTATCATCTGAAAGACGAAAAGGACAGGCAGGACACAGTACGCGTTCAGTATCTGACCAATGAAAAGAAGTATAAATATGTGGCTTCCATCATAGCTGACGACTATCTGAAAAGGAAAGTCATGGAAATGATGAAGGAACTGGAATGCCTGTATGGCAGTAGGGCAGATGAGGAGGACATCGACAGAAGGATTTCTGACTTACGGAAGGAGATAGAAATACTGGAGCAAAAGAAAAGGCTCATAGACAAGTAGAAAGGTCATGATAAAGGTTCATTATCCGGATGATGTAGAGAAATTGAAGAGGGAATACTTGAAACTCTTTGATTTGAATGCCATGAAAAGAAGGTGGGCATCCGTAGAAAGAAGGCATCAGATAACGATTGAAGACCTGCTCGTCGGCGACTTCCCCTTTTTAGTGGATAAATATTTATGGTTCAAAAGTCAAAATGTCATCGAAAGGCAGAAAAGGATATATGAGGGCATATTTGACTACGATACCATGCAGCCGAAAATTGCGGAATTCTTTATGAATCCTGCAAATGGCATGGAACTCTCCACTTGCCATTATTGCAACATGGCGTACATCAATACATACAGTAAGTCGTTGTCTTATAATGACGAACTGGATTTTGTCAACAATGCTACTATTGCTGAGTGGAGAGATATATTCGGGACGGATAGATTGAGTGATAAGAATTTGCAGGAAGCCATCGCCAACCGTCCGTATCAGAGTCTGGAGGACTTCAATCGAAAAAAGTATCTATTCAAAAGAATTGAGAATTATAAGGGATTCTCGTTGACTACCCCTTACAACCATTTTGATTTAGACCATCTTCTGCCCAAGAGCATTTGCCCGATAGTGGGACTTTCTTTGTTCAATTTCGTGCCATCTTGTCAGGTGTGTAATGAGAAACTCAAGAAGGCCAATGAGCTGGCTGAAACAAAGGACGGCTGGCTGAAAATAAGCCCCACTTGTCAAGGCTCGACCTTTGATGAAGATGTTCCTATCAGGCTTGTTCCATTGGAACGCAGTTCAACCTTCTTTGACTTGCAAAGAAACAACGGCAATTATCGGCTGGAGTTTCAAACTAATGGGGATGGTGAATATGAGCAGTATGTCTCAATATTCAAACTTTCAGACAGGTATAATTACCACAAAAAGCTGGCATTGCACATACTTGATTTGAAAGAACGTTACCCCATAGAAAAGAGGAAGGAGATAAGCAGGCTGTTGTCGGCACAAGAGGCGGGAAACGGTGCTGTAAAGTATAGTGAGGCACAAATAGAGGCTGATATCTTACAGGAGGAATTCAACCAAGACCGATGCTTTGCCAAGCTGAGGCGAGATATGATACATAGAAATTAAAAACATAAGAATTATGCAAAAGAAAAGAATACTGTTTTTGGCGAACCATTTCATCACGCTCTATTCTTTCCGGAAAGAGTTAATCAACGAATTGGTGAGGCAAGGACATGAGTTGTACTTGTCATTGCCTGAGGACAAAGACAACAGGTATTTCGAGGATTTAGGGTGTAAGATTATCCTGACAAAGATTGACCGCAGAGGTGTGAACCCTATGAAGGACCTGCAACTGATTAGGTTCTATAAGAAGATGATACCAGAAGTAAATCCCGATATTATCTTTTCTTACACTATCAAGCCTAATATCTATGGCACAATAGCGAGCAATGGGAAGTATCGTCAGGTGTGTAATATAACGGGAACAGGTGCCACTTTCTTGAAGCGCAGCATTGTCAGCACAATATGTGAGATGCTATACAAAATGAGTATCAAGAGATGTTATAAGGTATTCTTCCAAAATACGGGTGACAGGGATTTCTTTGTCAAGGAAGGTCTTGTAAAGGATAACTACGCTATGCTTCCGGGGTCGGGGTGCAACTTGGAGCAACATGCTTTCAAATCTCTGCCAGAAGGAGAAGAAATCCGCTTCCTCTTTATTGGTCGTGTGATGAAACTGAAAGGCATAGACCAGTATCTTCAAGCGGCTGAGATTATCCGCAGAAAATACCCAAACACGAAGTTTTATATAGCAGGCTGGAACGAACAGCCAGAATATATGAAACTGGTTGAAGAGACACAGAAGAAAGGTTGGGTAGAGTATATAGGTTTCAGAAAGGATATAGACCTGTGGATTGAGAAATGTCATTGCACCATCCTACCGTCGCATGGAGGCGAGGGAGTACCCAATGTGCTGCTGGAGTCAGCCGCTACAGGCCGCATCTGTATTGGTTCGAGGATAAACGGCACGATGGATGTGATTGATGATGGCAAGACTGGTTATCTTTTCAATACAGGTGACGGAGAGGACCTTGCCCGTCAAGTAGAAAAGTTTATAATGCTTTCTCCTGACCAAAAGGCCGCCATGGGAAGGGCTGGCAGAGAGAAAGTTGAACGTGAGTTTGACCGTAAGATAGTGGTCAAGGCTTATTTGGATGAGGTGGAGAGGTGCTGAATTGTACAAAAATTATTTAACGTGAGTTCGACGAATATAGTTTGGAATAAAGTAAGCTGCCTGTCATTTGAATATCCACGGTATGTACCCTTATGGTCGGTTTCTTTGGGAAGTAGCAGTATGCAGCTATTGCTCCCAGCAGATTGACGACGAAATTGTCAAAGCTTCTGTGTCTTGAAAGCCCGGCCTGGGCGATGTTCTTCAAAAACGGTTGTATGACACTTCATTTGGAACAGATGGCGCATGTGCGTGCACACCTTTTCGAGACAGAAATTTTATCTGCATACTGCTTTTTTTAGCATTCGTGAAATTCTACAGGAGAATTACGTTGGAGAATTTCATGGCGTTGATTACGACAGACAAGGATTTTTCATAAAAAGAAAGGCGTTTTTGTAAATGAACACACATCATACTTTACTATTGATTTTGATGCGCTTGGCATTGGGCAATGAAGATACATTGTGTGATGACTTTCTGCAGTCTGCTGACGTGATAGAATTGCGGGAGGTAATGGAACTGGCGAATAGGCAGGGTGTGTCAGGATTGTGCTTTGAAGGCATGCAAAAATTGCCAAAGAATTGCCTTCCTGAAAAGGAAATAATTCTGGAGTGGTTTGGGCAGACTATACAAATGATGCCTGTATATGAGCGATATACAAAGACAATCGAATCGTTGGGGAAGGATCTAAACAAAGAAGGACTTCAGCCAATGGTGATGAAAGGATTCGGATGCTCGATGAACTATCCAAAGCCTTATCTCAGACCTTGCGGAGACATAGACATCTGGCTATTCGGGAAACATGGTGACGCAGACAAATACTTTGAGTCGATAGGAACCGTTATCAATTACGACAACAAGCATCATTCGGTATTTCAGTATGAAGGATTCACGATAGAGAATCATCAGACAATATTGGATGCCTACAGCCATAAATCGAACAGATATATGAATATACTTCTGGAGGAATTGGCAATGGATGCCCAACAATCTCCTTTGGAGAATGTTCTGATTCCTTCGGTGAAATTCAATAGCATTCATCTGTTGAGGCACATGGCGAGTGACTTCGTGTCGGACAGGGCAAAACTAAGGCATATAATTGACTGGGCTACATTTGTTTCATCCCACGAGCAAGAGATTGACTGGAACTTCGTGCGTGAGGTGGCGCACAATGCTAACATGCATCGGTTTCTGGATGCGATAAATGGGATTTGTGTAAATCAGTTTGGCTATACGATGGAGAAGTTCCCTATTGAGAAAAGGGACGAGAAATTGGAGAAGAAGATACTTGGCGATATTCTATTATGCAAATATAGGACATATTATACGTGGAATAACCAGTCTGTATGGACGAAAATTGGGCACGGATGGGCGTCTTCGAAAATAATGTGGCGTAACCGTTGGAAACACGCTATAGTGTTTGACGAGGCACTTTGGGACGCTTTTGTATGGAAGGTGAGGTATAAAGTAAAGAATCATCGGAGGTACAGTGGGCACCTTACTGGAGTGAATGACACTTTGTGTGGAGGAAGGTGACGAGGTGGTAAAAAGTGGACGATAAGAGGTTTGTTGCGTGGTATGTTCTATACGCAGAAACGAGAGTTGGCAGATACAGTGGATATTATCCGCTTCTTTTCCAAGGCTACTGACCATAAGGTGTGGATTACACCTTTGTTGAATCCATCTATATGGCTTGGCAGCTTTGTGCAACGACCCATCAACAAGATGTTTGCAACATACTACTACGATCCAGAGATGTCGAAGATGGATTTTGACTATCAAATTGTGAGTTTTGAGGAGAGTTTAAAGAAAATAGCGAAAGCCTGAAACAATTGTGGATAGTGATAAGTTATGATACTTTTGAAATCTTTATAAAATTCATATAAAATAGGGTTAGAGAATCTGTCCATTGGCCCTTTTCCCTTTACTTCACCCCCATTCACATTTATGGAATACGAAACAAGGCTTATTGCATTCGTTGACTTTCTTGGCTTCAAGAAGATGATAGAGGAGTCTGAGAATAATCCGATGCGTATTGGTGAGGTCTATTCCGCTATCCACAGCATATACAGAGTTTTATGGGATTACCTTGCTAACAGCCCTGGTGATACCACACTTCGTATCACACACTTTAGCGATTCCATTGTTATGAGTTGTGTAATCAGCGAGATTGAAGAAGTTGTTCTTATCATCCGTAACCTTCGCTACATACAGCAAAAATTGGTAGAAGATCACTCCATGTTGATTCGAGGTGCCATAACCATCGGCGATCTCATCCATGATGACCATATCCTTATGGGCCCCGCAATGGTAGAAGCCTATACTTTGGAGTCAACTGT
Organism: Prevotella sp.; assembly: GCA_051878735.1. Lineage (GTDB taxonomy): Bacteria > Bacteroidota > Bacteroidia > Bacteroidales > Bacteroidaceae > Prevotella. The sequence continues at coordinate 6,764 of JBJEKR010000181.1, forward strand.
AGCAAAATATCCGCGTATTATAGTCGAGGATTTGGCAAAACAAGTCTGGGATATGTGCACCAAGTTGCTTAATGTCAGCCATACGCCAGATAATCAATTCATGCTTCGAGATTCTGATGGTCAGTGGTATATAGACTACATTAACGACCTTGATCATAACTTTTACAACGGGTGAGCAATTAAAACGACAATAAATTATGGCAAAGAAATTTTCAAGATACACGATGCGTGCAAATATGCTTAAGAAAGTTTTGATACGTATTGACTATAGCGGAGTAACTGACATTAACGAATGGATAAAAGTATTCAAAGATAATGAGGTGTTATCTTCACATTTTGGGAAATATAGAAAAGAAACTCAAAATACAGCTTCTTTTAGTATCTCAAATATGGAAGAGATTGCTCAATCTCGTTCTATTCCTCTAAATGCATTCCAATCAGAACCATTACATCGTTTTTCAGAGGCCTCTTTTCGTGGAGACAATGAAAATCAGGACAGAGAAGATAATGTAATCATGGAAGTTACAGGTCTATACATGGCTATTACAATAGACTGTGTTAACTATAAGAACATGGATGTTTATATAGATTTCCTCTGTAACTATATTCAAGAGTTCATTAAAAATGACAGATACATAGATATTCAACGAATAGGAATTAGGAAAATCGGTGGTGATGTTTTCTGCAATTTAGATGAGTTTGCTCAAACCTTTGAAACAAATATATTTACAACGCCAGATGTGGGAAATTTAAATGGGACCTTGATAGATAGAGAATATCATGACAGGATTATCAAAAGTGATGGAACTGTTAAGGTTAATTTTTCGAGAAGGTGTAGAGCTATTCCTGCAGATAATGGAGGTGTCGCATACCAGGCTTTGTTGGATATAGATGGATATGTCGATAAAGGTATAATAAAAAATAAGGGCTATAGTTTTCCTGATGATATTAAAGATATTCTCCAAGATAAAATCAATGATTATCTCTTCGATTTATATAAGCTATCTGTAACCGAACAATACTTAAAAAGCAATGGCGAAGAAGTACAGGATTAATGAAGATTTGTTTAATCAAATATTCTCACCATCATCTCCTCAGCAAGCTGAAATTTTGAGGAATCAGATTTATTCAGTTATCGAAGTAAGAGAGGATACAAATGATGACTCAGAAGAAATATCAGAGTCAACAATTGATAATTTATTCTCTGTCAGGAGTACTCTAAAAATTATTAATTTGAAGTAATGTTAATCAGCGACAGAAGAAATCTTATTATAAAGGTTTATGTTATTGGTTATCCTCAAAAAGGAGAGAGTATATGTGTGCTATTTTTGGATTCGGGGTATGATAACAAGGTACTTTACTCAATAGTAATAGATTGTTTTAAATACAAAGGGATAAACAAGACAATCGAAATCCTTGATGAATGGGGCATTAAGAAAGATAAGGACAAACTTGACATGCTTGTATGGTCTCATCCTGACTATGATCATACCTACGGAATAGATGCTGTTTTGTATAATTGCTGTGATGAGAACACGAAGGTCATTCTGCCATATGACTTGAACGGCGAAGCATGGAACAAGATTGATTATAACAGGGATGACAAAGAGATAGTGAAAAAAATATTAGGGCTAACGAAAAGAAAGTTCCATTCTCACGAAACTGCATGTGTGCCACAAAACTTTTATGTGCCTTTTGAAAACTTGGTATTCAATGATCTCTTGGGAGATTTACATGCTGACATTTATGCAATATCTCCTCATTCAGCAAGGATTAATTATTTATTGGGAACGCATAGTGAGATCCACAAAAATGACCTCTCCACCGGATTATACATTGATGTAGGCAACGAGTATAAGTATAGGTTGGTGTTCTTGTCTGATATAGAGAACGAAGACATCCAAATGCTTTACAGTAAAAGCTATGAAGACCCTGTTTTTATAAAAATTCCACATCATACGTCCTCAACTTCTGATCAATATCTGAAACTTATATCCTGTTTGGATGAGAAACCATACATAGCTTGCACAACGACATATAAGATACAAAAGTTGCCAGAAAAGGACTTGCTTGCAGATTACAAGAGTCATGTACAACAAGTGGATTGCACTGGATTTTCCAAAAACAAAAACCAAAATTTTGGTTACATTGAATATACCTTTGACTTTTACAACGATAATACGATTACTGTAAATCACGAAGGGCATGCACTTATTGTAAACGACGAGTTTCTAAATTCAATTAAATATCAGGAATAGTTAAAATAATTTTATTGCTATGTCATTATATGGAGAACACAATGTTAAGTTAGATGCTTTGAAAGAATGGGCAAAGGAACTTGATCTTAACATGGCATTAATGCCTGCAATTTCCTTGGTGTCGGATTATGCTATCAGAGTAGGAAACTACTATGAATGCCTCGTGGCTTATGCGGATGTTGCAACCCCAAAAAAACTTGTCAAGGGTTTTCACTATAAGAATATAGGCGAAATCAATATTTATGATGAAGCTGGTAATGCAATTGGTCAGGTTGGCATGAAGAGTAATTTGATATAAAACAAATTAATATATGAGGATATACATTACTTACGGGATTATCTTTATGGTTCTGCTTGTGCTGGAACTTTTTTATTTCCGCATAGCGGACAAGTGTGATATCATCGACAAGCCGAATGAGCGGTCGAGCCATTCTACGATAGTGCTGCGTGGAGGAGGCTTTCTTGAGGATTGGCAAACAGGGAAACTTATTATCCGTTATTTTGCAAGAAGGTCAAGAAACATGTGACGAGTATGAAGAGGAGAGTCGTCATAGATGTGTTGTTCCGTGCGCTCCTGTGCCTCATCTGTATAGAGGTATTTGAACTTGTTGCGCTCATAGAAACGAAGAACACGTTCCCTATTATAGGCATCGACTACGAGGAAACGGCATCCTGTCTTGTTATCTTCTTCGATGAACCACGATTTGAGATAACTTATTACCTGCTGACCTATATGATAATCTCCTCCTTGATATTCTGTGTTTACGCCAAGGCGGCCAATAAGTACTGCGGGATAGGTGCGAAGGTGTTTTTGTCCAGGAATTTTTCGCTGAATTTTGTTGGTGGAACTTTTGGGGATAAACGTAGTCTTGACGCTGTCATTGGAAACAGTGAAAAAAGCAACGACCTTAGTTGTCTCACCGCTGTTGTCGATGAAACAATAGGTCTTGCCGAGACAGGCTTTGGCATACAGAACAGCTTCGTTATGAAAAAAGTCTTCCAAATCGCTATCTCCACAGATAAACGGGAGACTGGCAAGCTCTGCTGTGAGTCGGGCGAATTCACAACGTCCGAAAAGGTCGAAAGAAAATGTTGTCATTCGTTATTTCGGATGTTTGATAACGATGTTACGGGAACGTTCCATCATCTTGCGGATGGACTCTTTCAACTCTTCCGGTACTGTGGGTTGTACGCCTTGCCGTTCATTCGCTTCTGCCAGTGCATTGAAACGGTCGGCTGCGACTCCTGTGAGCACGGGAATGGATTTAATTGCTATGGCCATAATAATGTAATGTTTTGATTGGCTGCAAAGTTACACATAATTTTCAAGAAAAGAGGCTTTTTGCTCAATTTTTTCAGTTTCAAGCACTTTTTTTGCGTGATATCAATATACAAACTTACAAAATATGGATTTATTGACTTACGGAATCATCTTTGTGATTCTATTAATTCTGGAGTTGGCGTATTTCAAGATTGCCGACAAGTGTAACATCATCGACAAGCCGAATGAGCGGTCTTCGCATAGCACGATTGTGCTTCGTGGGGGTGGCATCATATTCATGCTGGGGCTGTGGATATGGGCGATTACTTCGGTAGTTTCAGGTGGTTTCAGTGAGGGACAAGAGGTTTCAGGTGTCCAATATCCGTGGTTCTTGGCTGCCGTGACATTGATTGCTGGTGTGAGTTTTGTGGATGATATTAGGTCGCTGCCCGACTCGGTGCGGCTTGTGGCACAGTTCGTGGCAATGGGACTGATGTTCTATCAACTCGGGCTCTTCGGGATGTTTCAGGTTTCAGAAGGTTCCATGATTTCTGGTATTGTTGTTCCTGCATTGATGGTTCTGCTGGCTATCATCGTATGTGTGGGGGCTACGAACATCATCAATTTCATGGATGGTGTTAACGGCATTACAGGAGGCTATGCCTTGGCTTCATTTATACCTATTTATATATTGAATATGGAGATAGGGTTTGTGGAGGAGTCGCTGGTGATAACTGTGATGCTGGCGGATGTGGTGTTCTGCCTGTTCAACTTCCGCCCGAAGGGTAAGGCGAAATGCTTTGCGGGGGATGTAGGGTCGATAGGGATTGCCTTCATCCTGCTGTTCTTGATAGGAAGATTGGTGATGCGGACCGGGGATGTGACCTATCTGATATTCTTGTTGGTGTATGGTGTGGATGGTTGCCTGACTATTATTCATCGCATCATGCTTCATGAGAATCTTGGTGAGGCACACCGAAAGCATGCATATCAGTTGATGGCGAATGAGCTGAAGATAGGGCACGTAAAGGTGAGCCTGCTATATATGGGACTACAGTTGGTGATTTCCTTGGGTTTTGTCTTCCTCGTGCCAGACACTATGTTGATGCATTGGATTTATCTTGTTTGTGCCCTTTTGCTACTGGCAATAGCGTATGTGGCATTTATGAAGAAGTATTATCATCTCCATCAAGCGTATCTTGATGAGATTAAAAGATTAAAGAATTAAAAGATTACAGTTCTTGCTATATGGAAATAATTGAAATCAATGATAATCTGCTGGCAGCATTACATCTGCAAGCCGCGGCATCTGAGCGTAAGCGTATGAACTATGACCTCAGAACAACTGCTGAGGATAATTCACAACGTATGCTGAATGCGTTGGTAGTTGGGACGAAGGTGCCTATTCATCGGCATTTGGATACATCGGAGACAACGGTATGCCTGCAAGGATGCATGGATGTGGTATTCTATGACCTGCGGCCGAATGAGGACTGTGGTGGTCCATTTATGGGAGATTACGGAACGGTGATAACTGATGGCATGGAAACCAATGTATTTGAAGTACGGCGTGTTCGTCTTTGTCCCCGTGAAGGGAAGTATGGCGTGCAGATACCACTTGGCGTTTGGCATTCAGTTGATGTACATGAGCCAAGCACGATATTTGAGGCGAAGGATGGAAGATTTGGTGAGGATGGCAGTGAGACATTAATAGATTAAAGCTCGTTTTCTATTATGGCTACCATATCGGCAGGAGAGATAACTTTCGGCGTTACTTGATAACAACCTTAACGTAAACCTTGACTTTAACGACAACAGGGACGACTTATGACAACAAATAATATGGAAGGAAACAACATAAAGAAAGTATTCGACGAACGAGGGGCGATGCGTTGTGTGCTGTTTGACTCAGGCAATGCTGGAGTGGTAAACGCACAAGGCGAGAAGGTCTTGGAGTTGGGTCCATGTGAGTGGCTGAAGTTTGGCGTGCATGGATTCTTGAAGGGGTACTGCGGCAGGGAATTCTTTATCGACATGATGAACGGCGAGCCATACAGCAGTATGCCTGAGATTATGGATATTGGCGGCTTTGAACTTACCTACATTGGCGGATATATCTGTACGAGAACAAAGAAACTCTATGAGTTCAAAGGCATCCCTGAGATGGTGTATATGGGAAAGAAAGGTCTGTACCTTACCTTGCCTGTTGATAGAGAACCCGAGGAAAACATCAGAGAGAAGATGATAGCCATTGAGCGATCATACTATGTCTGCCTGCTCAATGGCGATGACAGCGGAGTGTATTGGCGCATTGAAGGGTTCGAAGACGGCACCCTCGTGGTCATGACTGACGATGGAAGCTACTATCATGTCACGAGAAATGCGAGGACAGGCAAGGCAGAGAAGCACAGCCTTGGAAGGGTGGCCAACGAAGCTGACAAGGCGATGATGGTGCAGACCATGCGAAATATGGATGAGCAAGTGGCAGACAACCTGAAAAAGGAGGCTGCAAAGGCGAAGAAGATAGCAGAAAAAGAGCGTGAAAAGCAGATCGCCACACTTGTTTCTGCTGAGCCGTTCAGAATAGGCAGCAAATGGGGACTGCGAAAAGAGGGTCGCATTGTGGTTCCTCCTATTTACCGGAATTTGAAATCTCCTGTCGGAAAGTATTGTGCCGTGGAGAAATACCCCGGTATATGGGGCGTGATAGCTGTTGACGGCAAGGTGGAGATTGAGCCGAGATATGAGGGAGTGAAGATACGGCCTGACGGGACGGTGGAGCTGACGGTCTTTAACGGAAAGACCATGATTAAAAAATTAAAGAATTAAAGCTGGACTTAACCTTGACGTTAACCTTGATAACAACCTTAACGTTGACCTTAACCTTGACTGTTTTGTGAACGTGAATGACCGTAAATTATTCGCAAATTTTGGTAAATAAGATATGGATAACGAAAAAAAATATGCAGAGATATTTGACACACGGGATGACGGGATGAAGTGCGTGCGCTTTGAGTCTGGAAAGGTCGGAGTGGTGGATGAGTATGGCAAGGTTATCCTCCAGTTTGACAGGTTCAGGCACATGGAGTTTGCCGAGCACGACTTCGTTAAGCTGAGATGCAACAAGGTTGAAGTGCTGCAAAACCCTGAGCTGAGATATATGCTCCGTGAAGAAGACTGCTCTTGTACACATATCTTCTATGCCGATATGAAATCGGGACAGATGTTCGGCAGTATGCCCAAGCTGCATAGGTATGGAGACTTCGAGGTGCTCTTCCTGTGCGAGCACATGTTCACCAGGACGAAGGAGTGTTATTGTGTTGATACCCATCCGTCGTTTGTAATACCAACCAGGAACGGACTATTGCTGCAGCTTCCCTATCATGGCACTCCAGAGAACGACATATACCGTAAGATGCTGTATCGGCAGACTCTCTATTACAGATGCCTTATCAAAGGCGATGAAGAGAAGGTCTATTGGCTGGATGTGAAGTTCGAAGACGAGTCGGTAGTGGTGATGGATGACGAAGGAGCGCATTACTATGTGAGAATGGACAAGAAGACCAACAAGGCGGTATGGCGGGAGCTGGGAAGGACGGGCAACACTGCTGAGAGGAGCGCGGTAAACATGACTGTCAACGACATTATGGTGGAAGTCAGGAACAGGATGCTGCGTGACAAGGAAGAAGAACAGAAGGCAGCTATACGGAACCGCAGAAAAAGGTTGAATGAGATGACAGCCGTTGAGCCATTCCAGATAGGCAATAAATGGGGACTGAAGCATGAGGGGCGCATCGTGGTGCCGCCTATGTACCGCACCATACATTTCCCTGTCGGTAAGTATTGCGCCGTAGAGGCTTATCCTGGCATTTGGGGCGTGATAGCCGTGGACGGCAAGGTGGAGGTGGAGGCAAGATATGAAGGTGTGGAGATACGTACAGACGGGACGGTTGAAATGACGGTCTTTAACGGAAAGACTGTGATTAAAAAATTAAAAGATTAAAGAATTATAGCTGGCCTTAATCTTGACGTTAACCTTGATAACAACCTTAACGTTGACCTTAACCTTGACTGTTTTGTGAACGTGAATGACCGTAAATTATTCGCAAATTTTGGTAAATAAGATATGGATAACGAAAAAAGATATGCAGATATATTTGACACGCGGGATGACGGGATGAAGTGCGTGCGCTTTGAGTCGGGAAAGGTCGGTGTGGTGGATCAGCAAGGCGAGGCTATCTATCTGACTGACAAGTGCAAACATATCGAGTTTGCGGCGAAAGACTTCCTGAAGCTGAAGTTCAGTGTTGTAGAAATTTTACACAATCCCACGCTGAAGAACGTCCCCAGTGACGATGAAAGCTATCTGCGGTCTGAGTTCTATGTAGATATGAAGTCGGGACAGATGTATGGCAGTATGCCGCAACTGCTGCATTTCGGTGGATTTGAACTGCTGTATGTCGGAGGTTTCCTGTGTACCCGCACCAAAAAGTGCTATATGGTAGAGCGGAAGCCTGACTTCATTGTGGCAAGTCCCAATAACCTGTTCCTGCCACTGACTTGCTTCGATCTACCTGACGATGAAAGGCTCAACGATGTTTTTCGGTGGTATGGTGTTTATGAAGTGTGCCAGTTGAAAGACGACGACAGCAAGGTATTTTGGCTGTTGAGGAAGTATAAGGATGACTCCGTCTTGGTGATGGATGAAAATGGACTGCACATTTATGTGTGGATGGACTGGAAGACAGGCAAGGTGACGCGACAGGAGTTAGGATATGAGAGAAATGACGCTGAGCGAGCCGTGATGACCCTTGCGCTGAACGACATCAGGCGTGAGGCGGAAGCCAGATATGCCGAGAAGACGGCTGCGGATAAAAAGGAGGAAGAGAGAGCGCGCAAGAAAGAAATGAAGGCCATGACCTCCATTGTCCCATTCCAGATTGGGGGTAAGTGGGGGCTGAAGAACAACGGTCGCATGGTGGTGCCACCTATCTATCACAGCATCCGTACTCCTGTAGGAAAGTATTGTGCCATGGAGTCCTATCCCAGCATCTGGGGCGTGATTGCCATAGACGGCAAGGTGGAGATAGAACCGCGATATGAGGGGGTGGTGATAAGTCCTGACGGGACGGTGGAGCTGATGCTTTATGGAGGAAAGGTGATTTCGAGGAAACTTCCTTGAAAACCTTAACTTTAACCTTGACCTTAACCTTAACATTAGCCCATTAATAACACTTAATGACATTGAAATGACAATGCTGAGAGACTATCAGGAAGATATATGCACAAGAGTGAGTGAGGCATTTAAGAAGCATCGCAGTGTGATGATGCAGATGCCTACGGGAACAGGCAAGACCGTTGTTTTGGCAGACTTGGTACAGCAATTTCTTAACCTCGACGCTGCCGCCACCCCTAACGAGGATTGCAGGATACTCATCGTAGCGCATCGCATCGAGCTGATAGAGCAGATGGGAGAACACCTGGAACGATATGGCATCGACTATGGTGTGATAGCCGGCGGCAAGAAGGCAAAAGAGATAAAGCCTGTCATGGTAGCATCTATACAGACCCTAAACTCCAATCTAAGTATTCTAAGCTCTAACATCTCCCCTTCCTTTATCATCATCGACGAGGCCCACCATGCCGTAGCCAAGACATACAGGCTTCTGTGGGACACATGGCCGGAGGCGAGGTTCCTGGGACTGACTGCTACGCCGTACCGTCTCTCCGGCGAGGGTTTTACTGACCTGTTTGATGTACTGGTTGACTCATGGACGATGAAGCGGTTCATTTCCGAAGGCTGGCTGTCAGCCTTCGACTACTATTCTATCCGACCAGACAGTGACGAGCAGAAGCTCATCGATACCCTGAAGAAACGCGGAGCCGACGGAGACTTCCAGATGAAGGAGCTGCACGACACACTTGATGTCGCACCATGCATCGAACGACTATTCGAGTCCTTCGAGCGTTTCGCCTTCGATAAGAAAGGCATCGTCTATGCCATCGACATAGCCCATGCCGAACATATTGCCGAGTATTACCGGGAGCAGGGAGTCAATGCCATAGCGTTGAGCTCTAAGACCCCAATGACAGAACGCAAGGAGGCAGTGGAAGCCTTTAGGACATCGGGCGTTATCATACATCCTCTGTTGCTGAAGGACAAACCTATACAGGTACTCGTCAGTGTCGATCTGTTCTCCGAGGGCTTTGACTGCCCTGATGTGGAGTTTATACAGATGGCACGGCCTACACTTTCGTTGGCGAAGTATCTGCAGATGGTGGGGCGTGGGCTGAGACCGAGCAAGGGCAAGAAGTGCTGTACCATTATCGACAACGTGGGTCTGTACAGAACCTTCGGCTTGCCTTCGGGAGAGCGGGACTGGGGATATTATTTTCTTGGCAGAAACCTTGTCAACTTTGACCTTAACCTTGACGTTAACAGCAGCTTCGGTCTCAACAATGGAGGACTGAGGGAGGAAAGAGATGAAGCCCTGGTGAAGATTATCGGCTATGAAGGCATGACATCGAGGTTTGCCAACCTTGGCAAGGCCGGCTTTGAGAGGAGGAAGAAAGGAAAGGTATGGGTGTGGGTGGACACTTTGACGGGCATCACCTTCGAGAGACATCCCGTTGTCGTTGACTTCAAGGGCGTGGACATGATGACCGAGGACGGTGTGACGTTCTATCCCCGCATCCGTTCCAAGTGGATTGACGGAAAGAGCGGCATCAGCCGAAAGGCGTTGGAGACGCAGGTGGGTGACGGCTTCGGATGGATGAAGCGTTATGTGTCGTTGGGCGAGCCTGACAAGGTGTATGAGCTGCTGGAGGTGATGGACAACGATATGAGGGTATATAAGGACGAGACGGGCAAAAAGTTCTTTCAGCAAGACTTGGATTGTCCTTTGGTGAGTGAGGCGGATGCCGGAGGCAAGGAGGCTTTTATGGCACTGTGTGACGGGAAGAAGAAGGAATGGGAGGAGAAGGTTAGGGAAAGAAGGTATAAAGGCTTCCTTCACTCTGACTGCACCACAGGAGGCTGGAGCCTTCCATGGCGTACCAGGGCAGAGAAGGACGGCGAGTTCTGGCAAATAATTCCTCTGCCATCCGAAGGAAATGATGATGACGTGTCGAAGAATGAGTGCTGGTTTGACGGGAACACTGGATATACCTATCTGCATCGCCCGATAGTGTGCTACCGAGGGTTTGTGAAGCTGGTGTATGACGGGGATATGGTATATATCATGAACATCCACGAGGAGCGTTTCATGGCATACCACAACTGGGAGATACGTGCCGATGACAGTATATGTACCATCGGTAACAAGCTCTATCTGCGGAGTGACAAAGACGGCAAGGCGTTAAGGATTAGAAAGCGCAGCGGTGACTTCCGGATGTTTGTGGTCAATGAGCCGATGTCAGAAGACTATCGGAAGAAGCCGTTGCTGTATGATGCGCAGATGATGATCATCAACAAATACGGTAAGGAGGTAGAACTGAAACATATCCAGACGGCAGCATACGAGTATTAGAGAACAGGGTTTCCTTCCTTTTTAAGTAAGGAATGAGGCTGAGAAGAACGGACGGGTCGATGGCTCGTCCTTTTTTTGTGTTTTAGAGGCAAAAACCGTGTATTTTAGCAAAAAAAGCATAATTAACATCGATATTTTGCATGGAAAATCCTCAAATTGGATAAAAATGCGTAGTTTTGCAGCGCAAAATTGTGCCTTTTAGTTAAGTAACATAACATCAATCATTCAATCGAGTCAGATATGAAGGTAGAGATAAACAAGGAACGTGTAAGGTATCTGCTGGCATTGTACAAGATGTCGGTAGATGACTTGTTGTCTCTTCTGAATAAAGACAGGAAACGACTGACAAGAGTTGCAGACATAAGTGGAGACACTATGGAATTGAGTATGGTGAAGCGTATAGGTGAGATATTCGACAAAGAGATCAGTTTCTTTCAAGACTATTCTCAATTGCCCACCAATGCAAGCAGTAGCATATTCTTCCGCAAGACTTCTTTCGAAACGGAGCTGAATATGGAGGACATCCGTACCGTACACAGATATGAGAGTCTGAAAAACGCTTTGGAGGCATACAACAAGCTGTCTCGGTTGGACGTAAAACTTGACATCGAGCACTATACCTTGCATGATGACCCGAAGACAGTGGCTATGCGAGCAAGAGACCTTTTCTATCCCAATGAAACAGGGAATCACAAACAGTTCCTTGTGAAGCTGATAGAAAAGATAGCCGACCATGGTATTTTTGTCTTTGAATACATAGAAACATGGAATAAGAAAGAGAAAACCAATATTGATGGTTTTTACTTGAAGCCAAACGTGATAGTGCTCAAGCACCACAAACATTACAAGCGCGAGATATTCACACTGGCACACGAATTGGGGCATTGCCTATTGGATATAGAAGAAGTGGAGTCGGTGGATATGATGAACGTCTCTGCCCAGATTTCACATAATGACATCGAAAGATGGTGCAATGATTTTGCATATCAGTTCATTATGGGGCAAGAAGCAGAAGCGCTCGACAGCATTGCATCCATAGATGCAGATAACGACTATTGCATTGACATATTCAAGGAGGTCAGCGCACGGACGCACATCAGCCGTCTTGCATTATACACAAGGATGTATATTGATAAAAAAATCGGTTACGCCAGCTACAAAAATATCAAGAATGAACTGGCTGAAGAATACAGAAGAAGGGAGGAACAGGAGAAGTTGAAAAACTCTGAGAAGAGAGGCGGGCGAACACCAAAGCCTATCATATCTCCCCTATTCTTGAAATCAATGCAATATGCCTATTTCAAGGGAGTCATTAGCGAATCTACATTCTGTTCGAGGCTCAATGTCAAACCTGCAAATTTTGAGAGAGTGTTATGGCGATAGTTGTTGATACATGCTCATTGGTAATGATAGCCAAGCACTTTCTCCCCTTGGATAAAGAAGGCCACCTATTCACGTTTCTAGAGAAAGCATTCGATAGAAGAGAACTGCTCCTGCTTGATGCAATACTTGAAGAGTCAAAACACACATCCCAAGGTATTGCCGTTGAGAAAATGACATTCCTCAAAGACAAGAAATTGGTCATTCCGACAAATGGCTTATTGCCTCCATCACCCAGGAAATTCAGTAATATGATGGACAACAACTTCTGTGTCAGGTTGATAAAGAACGAATTGACAGAACAAGAATATGTTCAGCAAAAAGCAGAATACAGCGAGACTGGAGATTACAAAATACTTGTGTATTCTATGAAAGAGCAAAGTCAGAACGGCATCTTAAAAGATGAGTACTATGTAATGACAGAAGAAACAAGGCTGCAGAATGACGGTAAGCTATTCAAGAAACTTCCTATGCTGTGTGAACAGATAGGAGTAGAAACCATTACAGCCTCAGAATATCTGCATAGACAAGGATTCTTTATTGACAAATAGCATGTTGTTTATGACACGTTTCACGAATTCATATGAGATTCGTGAAATAATTACTCATTATTAAGAATAGAAAGCATTGATTATAAGATATTTAAGTCGCTGAAGAAATGCGGAAGGGGTAATACAAATGACACGGAAGACAAGACTTCCAATTAGAATGGATGCTTGATGAGATTGAGAAGAACGGACGGGTCGATGGCTCGTCCATTTTTTGTGTCTTTAACCGTGAGGTGCAGATGGGGCCCTGTACTGCGTCCGCTGTTGCCTGTCAGGGCAATGATTGTGCCCGGACGGACGTGGGTGCCTTTGGTGACGAAAGCTTGGGAGAGGTGGCAGTAACTGACGGTAAAGTCGCCGTGACGGACGGTGACATAGAGGCCTGAACGTTTGTCCTTGCCAACCTTGATGACCTCGCCATACATCATGGCGTATGCAGGCTCGTAGTATGCATTAAGGTCAAGCCCGTTGTGTAGAACTTTCTTTTTAGTGAATGGGTCTCTGCGGTAGCCGAAAGGGCTGGTGACAGAGATGTGGCGGAGTGGACTGACAAGTGCCGGGAGACGGTCAGTCTGCCCCGCTTTGGTTTGCTGTGGGGTGGCAATGATGGAGTCCCGACGCTGATGCGGCGGGCACGAGGGCTGCTGGGCAGATGTTGCGGATTGCATCAATGTTGGAACAACCCTACGGTGTGCCTTGGTCTGCGTGACGGTATTGAATTGGGCCAATACGGTTGTTGATGACCATAATAGCAATCCTGTCGTGATGAGTGTAAATCGTTTCATGATGCAAAAGTAACAATCAATTTTAGGACTAACATAAGCAAGCATGTATTGTGAATAAGATTGTAACATAATATAGCAATCGAGTTTGATTTTTGAGCGGAAATCAAACTCAAATAATAATAATCGTCAAAATCAACAAGCATCATCCTAGGTGATTCTGCTTATCTCTGAATAGGTATATAACTTTGCATGGATTAAATTTCAAATTCAAGGATAAAGTATGAAACAAGTACGATTTGAAGAGAGCGAAAAGCCAATGGCACAGGCGAGCCAGGAAACAGAACAACATACCAGTTTGAGGAGATAGGCGCATGGGAAAAAACGCAGCGTATGCCGCACAATATGCGGAGGAAGCCAAAGAACAGATGCGGAGGTACGGCATTCCTGCCTCCGTCATCCTGGCGCAAGCCATACTGGAGAGCAGCAACGGACAGAGCCAGTTGTCGCGCGAGTGCAACAACCACTTCGGCATCAAGGCTACGGCATCGTGGCTGAAGAACGGATGGAGCAGCGAGCGGAGAGACCAAGATTCGCTTGGGCTATCCCGAGTCGTGACAGACGAAGGCGAAGCCAATGGCGGTGAGTATGGAGTCTATACGGATGACAAGCCGAATGAGAAGTTCTGCAAGTACAAAAGCGTGGGTGACAGTTATGAGCATCACTCGCAGTTTCTGAAACAGAACAAGCGTTATGCGCAGTGCTTCACGCTGTCTCCTGATGACTACAAAGGTTGGACCAAAGGCATTGAGCGTGCCGGATATGCCACAGACGGCAGTTATGCAGCGAGTCTGCAACGCATTATCGAAGCCAACGGACTGGACAGATATGACCGTGAGGTGATGGCAGAGATTCGGGCTGAAGGGCGGTCGTTCGGGGTGGAGAATAATCCTCGCCGGGAAGCGTCATCGGATAAAACTGCCGTTAATGGACGAAGTAATGTCACTTTTTCGGGGAACGGCAAGATTGATCAGCCTTCTCCCCCTTCATCAGATGAGTGGATGAAGAAGATGCTGGCATCGGATGACAGTGGCGTGGGCATATCGGGGACGAACGACCCTATTCTCGACATGGCGGTGACGATGTTCGTGTCGCTGATGATGTTGGCAACACAATTCGACAGCAAGGAAGAAGCGAGACAGCAGGAACATCTTGAAGCGATGGCAGCGAGAAAGACGGTCAACCTGGTCACACTGGTGCCTGGCATGAGGCAATGTACACTGAGTCTGAGGGATAATGGAACAGCCGTATTGTTGGCTGATAATGGTTCTGTTAAGATACATCGCGCACTGACATCAGCCGAGATGGGCAGGCTGTCGGTGGCGTTGAGCAATGAGAACCTGTCAGACGAGGCGAAAAGAACCAGGGTGGCAGGATTGGTAACGGGTATTGTAGCGGCACAACAAGCCTCACAGAACTTCGAGCGAGGCATGGAGGCAGAACATCTTCAATACTATAATCAGAGAAGATGAAAGTAGTGATGTAAAGGATAATCGGCATTGCAGATACATTCCACTTGGACAAAGGAGAAGTGTAATTCAAAAAGTATCGAGCAATGATCAAATGTAATGTAACAGTGTGCGGATCGGTCAGCAAGGCTGCGACCTGCCGCACGAACAAGGAGGGCAAGGCATTCGTGAGCTTTGCCATGAACGTAGTCATTCCGGCGAAGAGCGGGATTAACAAGACCATCGAGGTGTCGGTCATCAAGGACGGGACACTTACGGAGGTGGGCAGCTGCAACATCGGCGAGCACATCGAGGTAGTCGGTGTATTGGTACCGAGGAAACGGGGCGATGCCCTTTATTTCAACCTGTCGGCAAGCAGTATCAGCCACCAGCCTGCCGAGGCAGAGGACTGCATCAAGGGCGTGATGGAGTTCCGCGGCAAGGTGGGCAAGAGCATTGAGGACAAGACGGACAAGAATGGTGTGCCGTACTGCCAGTTCTCCGCTTTCAGCGCAGAGAAAGTACAGGACGGATTTGAATACATCTGGGTAAGTTTCTTCCTCTTCGATGGCAAACGCGAGGCATGGCTGCAACCGGGTGTGAAAGCGAACATCAAAGGGGCATTGTCTGTCAGTGTCTTCAATGACAAGTTGGACTTCTCCTGCCGAGTGTCGGAGATGAGCGAATATGTTCCGCAGCCCTATAACGGTTAATGACTATGGGAAAGCCTTATGCTAAGGAAGGTCCGAGTGCCGAAGACAAGGCACTCGACCTGTTTGCCGATATGATGATTGAGCGTATTCAGTCGCTGTCGGGCAAAGACGGATGGAAGAAGCCCTGGTTCACCGAGGGTGCGCTGCAATGGCCGAAGAACCTGAACGGACGAGAGTACAACGGTATGAACGCGATGATGCTGCTACTGCATTGTGAGAAAGAGGGATATAAGATTCCACGTTTCTGCACATTTGACTGCATACAGCGGATGAACACACCATCCAAGAAGGGAGAAGAACCGACGCACGAAGCAAGAGCAGAGGGCAAACGTGTTTGCACTATGCCTTGCAAGAAGGAGGAAGCCGATAGGCAACAGAAGCCTCGTGTGTCTGTATTGAAGGGTGAGCATTCCTTTCCCGTGATGCTTACTACCTTTACTGTAGTCGATAAGGAAACGAGGGAGCGTATCAGGTGGGATGACTATAAGAATATGTCCAGGGAAGAACAGGATAAATACAATGTCTATCCCAAGATGCAGGTCTTCCGTGTTTTTAACGTTGAGCAAACCAATCTGAAGGAAGCCCGTCCTGAATTGTGGCAGAAACTGGAGCAGGAATACTCGATGCCCAAGGTGGAGAAGGACGGGCAGTTCACCTTTGAGCCGGTGGACAGAATGATAGCTGACAACCGCTGGATATGTCCCATCAAACCGATGTACGGCGATTCAGCCTATTTCTCCATCAGCAAGAATGAGATTGTGATACCAGAAAAACGCCAGTTCAAGGATGGAGAGTCTTTCTACTCAAACCTATTTCATGAGATGAGCCACTCTACAGGTGCTGAGGGACAGCTGGACCGCATCAAACCAACCACTTTCGGTTCTTCAGAGTATGCACGCGAGGAACTGGTGGCAGAGTTGACCGCCGCATTGACAGCTCAAAGGTATGGCATGACAAAGCATCTGAAGGGTGATTCTGCCGCCTACCTGAAGTCGTGGCTGGATTCGCTGAAGGAGTCACCGCAGTTCATCAAGACAACGCTGATTGATGTGAAGAAAGCCACCTCGATGCTCACACAGCATATTGACCAGATTGCTGTGGAGATTGAAAACGGGAAAAAAGCAGAGCAGACAGAAACGATTGGTAACGAAGAGGGAATGACAGAGAGTAAGGAAGCCAAGGTATATTATGCCTCCGTTGCCTATCTCCAATCTACCGATGACACATCGGAACTGGATAAGTTGAAGGAGAAAGGTGACTACAATGGTTTGCTGACTCTTGCTAAGGAATACTACGACGGGAACGGCATGGACGAAGAGCAGACATATAGGAAGCCGTGTCAGAACAGAGGTGATGACTTGCTGATAGAGGACAAGGATTTTGCCGTGGTGTATAACGGCAGTGTCGGCGGCACATACGAGGTGTTCCTGAAACATACGGAGCAGGAGGTGCGCGACCATATCACACGTTATGGCATAGGACGTGCCAGCGAGGATGTTAAGGAGGTGGCGAGGGATATGACCGCAGAGGAATTTACAGAGTTGGCGCAACGAAAGATGCCGATATTCAAAATGCCGAATGGCGGTCTGCTGAACCTGCAATATAACAAGGAGAAGGACTGCTTGAATGTGGGAACAGTGACCAATGCGGGCCTCTCCGTGAAGCACTCCTTCCCCTACAATCACGACTATTCGTTAGATGCAAACATCAGCTCTGCGTATGAGCGATTGCTTGAAATGCCGGAATATCAGAAAGAGGTAGAACAGGAGGAACATGCAGCCAAGTCCGCTTTCCACAGATGAAGGATAGCATTGTAGTAAATACTAATTGTAGGATTTACTACCAATAGTGTGTACTAATAGAAGTCAGCCGCAAGGAGTAATTTCCCTGCGGCTGATTTGGTTATTTTGATTCTTTTGTTTCAAAAACACCCAAATATTCAAAAGCTTTCCAAAGATTACTGTAAGAATCGCCTTCCGAGCCTATTTGCTTGGCTCTTATGCAAGCATCGTTGAACCTACCCTCCTGACTCAGCTCTTCCACCCATTTCTTATTAGATAGGAATGACTCGCATTTATCGAACTTGGGGATGAACTTTATAAGTTCAGCTATCACTGCCTTGGAAGTGCCGAAAAACTTATTTGTATTGATGATATGTATCAGAAACCAAAATTCAATGGAAGGCATGCTGTCGCATAATATAACTCTCTTATGCTTCGAGTATCTCTGTCGTAATGCTACCAACTTTTTGTTTTCGCTATCATTCCATATGGAAACATCTGTATCAAACACCACTATTGCCAGGCCTTCATCATCAAGAACCTGTTTGATTAGTTTTTCCAATGTATATATGCTCTCATTACCAAAATACCTTGGCCTGATTTTTACCTTCAGACCAAAAAGTGACTGCATATGGGTGAAATACCATCTTTCTGTTATACCAGCTCCAATGATGACAGCCCTCTCTCGGTTCTTCTTGATTATTGCCGTCTTTCTTGCCATAACTGTTACTCGTGAATGTTTGGTAAAGCACCGAATACTCCATTCCTGTAAGATTTCTGGAACGACGAGATTCTTCCCAATCCTCGGAAATCTGTTAAAGAATACAATTTGGTATGTCCATCTTCTTCCTTTTCTGTAAACCAAACCATATCCTTTCGGATTAAGTCATCAACAGTGTTAAGAAGCGGATCATAATGTGAGGTGACAATCAACTGGCTCCTGTTCTTTTCTGACAAGAACTTCTGTATGATAAACTCAACCAATTCGGGATGCAATGATGATTCTATCTCATCTACTGGTAACATGCTTTCGTTTTGAAGAGCTTCATATATTGCCGCTTCAATGCCAAAAGTGCGTCTTGTGCCGTCACTCTGAAGTTTATTCGGCAATATATATGTCTCTATGCCGCGACTATTTCGGACTGTATGTTGAAAATCCGTTTTTAGACGTTCCATTGAGTTTTCAGACAACATACTTTCTTTGACTTTTGCGGGAATATTTTTATCTTCCACAATAGAAGCCTTAATAAAACTAGGCAACGGAAGAATTTCTCGTTGAGAAAATACATCTGTAATATTGAAATCTGCCTTACGGACAAAGTCAAGGATATAACTTTTTAGTTCCTTTTCTTTTTCCATTTTGTTTCCAGCATATTCAAACATGTTGGTTTCAGGTGTTATCGTAGGCAGCATATTACTTCTCATCCAATCACGTACTTCGTCAATGTATGCCAGGGAACAATTCACCTGATTTCTTGCTGCAAACAATGACATGTTTGGCAAACATTTCAGGTTCAATTGTTCGGTTATGGCAAAACTTGCCTTAACAAGACTTGGGTTAAATTTGGCAACCGACTGAGCACCTTCCATATTTCTGCTGAACACGAGTGAAGGTTGTACGGAGTTGTATACATACAGCTCTTCCTTGATAACCTTCCTGCTATCCAATACAAGAAGATACCAATATTTCTTTGCGTCAATGTAGAAAATAATATTGAACTCTGATGGTTGACTGGGAGTATCTGTATCAAGCAAGAATGGTACTGCCCCCGTATCTTCGTCAATATCTGTTTTAATGTCAAACCAAAAATCACGTAAGAAATCAAATGCGGTTAGAAGATTCGACTTTCCGCTTGCATTTGGACCATAAATCAGTGCAAAGCGTAAGAGGCGCACTTTGGAAGTGACGTTCACCACTTGACAATCATCAAACGTGTTGTCCTTTGTGGCTTCAAAATTAAGAACAACCTCATCCCTAAAAGAAAGAAAGTTCTTTATTCTTATTTCTTGTATCATTTTGTGTATATCATAATATGTATAACACCTTGTTTTCGGCTGCAAAATTACTGATTTTATTCCAAATTACCAAATAAAATAACATATTTCTGATGCTTAACTCCTAAAATTTGCAATTATTGTGCCATTTTGGCGGATAGGCCTATATGTTTTGGCATAATACCTTATGACATTTTGGCATATATAAAACAAATACCTGTAAAATACACCTATTAAAAGATTGACAGGAGGCAAATTTGCAACTTTTTATTGAATTTTGGTTATACAAATAAGCAAAACCCGATGTCTATATTTGATTATGGCACAATATTTGCAAATATAAGGAATAGAGATTAAAAATTAAAGAACCCCTGAAAAGGCAGGGCATAATTACATGGAAGATAATAAAAAATTTAAGATTCTTTGTATTGATGGAGGTGGAATAAGAGGTATTATTCCCGCGCGAGTACTCACAGACTTAGAAGAAGTCTTGGTTAATAGAGGAGAACAACCGAATCTATGTGAATATTTTGATTTGATATGCGGAACAAGCACCGGGAGTATTATAGCCGCAGGTATCGCTTTAGGCATGTCGGTCAAAGACATCCTGGAACTTTACACAAAACACGCTAAAGATATATTCCCTCCTAAAAGCTTTCTGAATACAATTATGGCGATTTGTAGAAATAGCTCATTTTACGATAGATCCCCTCTCAAGAGTCTATTGATAAAAGCCTATGGTGGGATGACCCGTAATAACGACACCAGATTATATCATTGTAAAACGAGATTGTGCATACCAGTATATGATATGAGCAAAGGAGAAGTACACATATTTAAAACGGATCACTTGCCCAATTATCACAGAGATTGCCACATTCCCGTAGTAGATGCTGTGCTGGCCAGTTCTGCTGCGCCAGTATACTTCTACCCACATTCATTTTCCTATTCAGACATAGGAACCAATAATACCAACACGTATCAAAACAATGTGGATGGAGGTGTATTTGCGAACAACCCAACCATTGTTGGATTAATGGAGGCAACCAACTGCATAGGTGTTCCAACTGAGAATGTTGAAATACTGTCTATTGGTACAGGAACACATCGGTTCAAATCAAAAAAGGATTCTAAACACATTGGCAGCCGTTATTGGACTATACCTTCTTCGGGATCGCTTAACATTTATGATGTCATGGCATCAGCTCAGTCTGTGTTTACGGAAAACCTAATGAAAATCATTAGTAATGGCCCTGGAGCTGACAACCAGAATAGGTTTAAATACATAAGAATCCAAAACCATCTTGAAGAGGATATAAAGCTTGATGCAAACGATAGCTATTCAATAAGCGAGCTAATGAACATTGGACAGGATTTATTCAAGCGCCACGGTGAGACTCTTAAACCCTTTTTAGATAACAAAATTGAGCAATATAAACATTATTATAAATAAAAAAATATGGCAAATTTAGATTCAAATTTTCAGGAATTTTATAACAATCTACAAATTCCTGATTCGAAGAAACAGTCGATGATGACCTCGAGGAAAAATTTACGCAACAAAATCAAGGACTATTTCAAGAACACACACCCTGAATACAAACCTTCATTTTATATACAAGGTTCGTATAAGATGGGTACTACCATCAGAACAAAAGACGAGGAGTGTGACCTCGATGACGGATGTTATTTTATTCCAAAACCAGACGTTAAAGCAAGTACACTTCAGTATTGGGTTAAAGAAGCTGTCGATGGGACGACCGACGCGACACCAGTCCACAAGAATAAGTGTATTCGTGTTCAATATGCGGCAAAATACCACATTGACATCCCTGTTTATAGGAAGGAAAACGGTCAGGACAACACTCATCCAGAGTTGGCGATTAGAGATGATGGTTATGCGGAAAGTGACCCGAGAGAAGTGGTAAACTGGTTTTTGGGAAAGAAGAAGAATAACGACGCTTTAGTCCGTATTATTTCCTACATGAAGGCTTGGTCTGATAATGTCAGAGGATTTATGCCACCAGGATTGGCAATGACAACGCTTGCTGCTGACCATCAGAAGAAACATGCAGGACGGGATGACATAGCCCTTAGAGACACTCTTCAGGCAATCATAGATAGCTTGGAAGAAGATTTCAAATGTATGGTTCATGGAACGCCATATGATAACTTATTCGAAGATTATTCAGATGACAGAAAACAAAAGTTTTTATATGAATTATCAAAGTTTATCGATGATGCTAATAAAGCCATTGAGGAAAAGAACAAACGTGAGGCGAGTAAACTTTGGCGTAAACACCTCGGAGAACGATTCCCATTAGCCGAAGACGAGGAAGATGAGACGATGAGTTCACTTAACAAACTCAGAGAAATTGGCAAACTCGTCACAACAGGAATTGCTGTGACAGCGACAAATGGCATAATCAACGCAAGCAATGGTGTGAAGAATATTGCACATGCAAATTATGGTAAAGAAGAATAAATATAACTCACGTCCCAAGTACGTGAGTAGAAAAAACGACTATTATTTTCTCTCTCACGAGAAAAAAGAGTTGGAAAAACATTATGATTTCGTAACATGTAAAATTATTGGGACTAATTGTAATAGAAAGCTCGAAGTAGTTGGATGTTATAAGCAAACAGGAAAAGATTACAAATACAAGATAGAATATGATGGTTATTCAGACCCAATAGTAAGTATTTTATCTCCAAATTTGGTTGAGGAGCCTCCTCATGTATATGCTCCTAATAATAACTTATGTTTGTATTATCCTAAAGAGCAACCATGGTCAAGTAGGAACTGTAGTTTATATGAGCATATCATTCCATGGGTGCATGAGTGGATATTGTTCTATGAGATTTGGTTACTATCAGGGAAATGGGAGCATCCCGAAGTATTGCATAATATTAAGCAGAAATCCACATAGAAGGTATTTTTTCAGCCGCAAGGAGTAATTTCCCTGCGGCTGATTTGGTCTTGGAGTCATTCCATCCTGTGAAGGAACGCCTGTAAATCCTCGTCCGGGATATTCTTCAGCTTAACCGGCTTGAAGCCGTCCAACTGCTCCACTTGAAAAATCTCGTCCACTCCATACTTGGAGCCATCTACCTTTACGCTCTCCATTTCATTGACGGAAGTGTAGCCATACTCCGTTTCGTGCAAACCGCATACGATGGTGAACAAGGTAGTGTCGTTACCTTCGGGCTGTCCTTCAAGTACGAACCAACGGACGTGTCCGATGAAGAATATTGCCACACAAACGGCATCCTTGCCTTTGCCGTCCTGTGAGTAAAGAGGATAGGATTTCAGTCTCTCCTCCAATGCGGGTGTAATCAATCTGCTTGCCATAGTCAATCGTTGTTAAGTGTTCTGTAATACATTCCGTTCTCTACAAGGTGTTCGATGGTCTCAGCTGCCAATCGGCACACCCATTCGTCACGCTGGTCATAACGACCTTTATGATAGT
Organism: Prevotella sp.; assembly: GCA_051878735.1. Taxonomy (GTDB): domain Bacteria; phylum Bacteroidota; class Bacteroidia; order Bacteroidales; family Bacteroidaceae; genus Prevotella. Next base: position 29,929 of record JBJEKR010000181.1, read on the forward strand.
CATTGGCAAGGCGTTCCATGAAGGCAAACACCACCTAGCCCTTTTCGTTGATGAGATAACGATGGTCATCTGCAAGGGCGTTTCCGACCTTGGCGGCTGAACCCATCTGACCGTTTACAAACCGTGAGAAGCACTCGACAAATGCCTGCTCTTTCTCTGATAATCTGTTGTTCATATCCTTTGAATTAATAGTTAATAACTTGCTTGATGATAGATATTCGGTTCACTGCTGACATTGTAGATATAATCTCCGCAACGGACGAAGCAGCGAGAGGAGAGACCAAGATTCTCTTGGGCTATCCCTAGTCGTGACGGACGAAGGCGAAGCCAACGTACCAACAAGGCATCCATGCCATAATAGATGCGCTTCATGCCACTGATACTTCCGCTTTTATGGAAGTTGGGAAAACGGCTGATATTGCACCGCTTTCCTTGTTCTTTGCTCATTCTTCTTGTCCTCATATCATTTAATGTTTGAATGTTCAACTTGTTTTTAACTTCGTTGAAGAAACTCACACTCAGCATAGTGAATAAATTCCCTCTGCGTTCGCTTAACCGTTTCTTTCTTCCCTCTTTTTGAAGCCTTTCGGCTCCGCTTGTCGGGAACTGATTTTTCGTGCATCAAAAGACTGCGGAATGGGGGCGATAAGGCAAGGAAACAGACGGAGGAGTTAATGAAATACCCAAATCTTTGATTTGCGGAAAGCTTTCGTTAAGTTCTCAGCCTGTTAGCATGGCGGTACTTGACCATTCGCCCAGGCAGTAACTTTGCAAAGAAAAATGGGCATCGGCAAGTGGAATAGACACTACAAAACGGGAAAATCATTGATTTTTAGTGCTTTTTTCTTGATTTCCTTCTTTGGTTTGAGATAAAATATATAACTTTGCCTCCGAAAAAGTGTCACAAGTGACAGTTTTTCGTAAAACATGATAGTAAACAGATATAGATACATAGAACAGTTGAGCCGTTCAAAGAACAACGGGCTCATAAAGATAATCACAGGATTGCGACGTTCAGGCAAGTCGTTCCTGCTGAAGAAACTCTTTCGTCAGCATCTGTTGGATGAGGGCGTGAGAGAAGACCATATTCTCGTCATCGATATGGAGAACAGGAAGAACAGAGAGTTCAAGAACCCGGACTACCTGTTGGACTGGGTGGAAAGGATGATGATTGACGACGAGACATATTACATCATCATCGACGAGGTACAGGAGGTGGAAGACTTTGTAGAGGTGCTCTCTTCCTTGTCGGTCACCGAAGGGGCGGATGTGTATGTCACAGGCTCCAACTCGCGTTTCCTGTCCTCTGACGTGGTGACGGAATTCCGAGGCAGAGGTGACGAGATACATGTGTGGCCACTATCCTTCAAGGAGTTCATGACGGTGTATGACGGTTCGAAAGAAGACGGTTGGGCTGAATACAGACTGTACGGAGGTTTGCCGCAACTACTTACACAGGTTGGGGATGAGAAGAAGGCTGATTTCCTGCGTCGCCTTTATCGCACGGTATATCTGCGTGACATCTACGAACGGAACAACATAGAACTGAAAGCGGAATTTGAAGAATTGTCGAAGACCGTGGCATCCAGTATCGGCGCACCTGTCAATGCGCTGAATATAGCCAATACGTTCAAGTCCGTCAGCAATGTGCAGAGCATAACCGACAAGACAGTGTCGGCTTATCTGGAATATATGCAGGATGCTTTCCTTATCGAAAAATCAGAAAGATTCGACATCAAGGGACGGAAATACATAGGTTCGTTGTCCAAGTATTATTACCAGGACGTAGGTCTGAGGAACGCTATCCTGTCGTTCCGTCAGAGCGAGCCGACACATATCATGGAGAACGTCATCTACAATGAGATGCGTATGCGAGGATGGCTCGTGGATGTGGGTAACGTCTATCATCGAGTGAGGAATACGGAAGGAAAGCAGCAGAGGGTGACATTGGAAGTGGATTTTGTCTGCAACAAAGGGAGCGAGCGGATCTACATCCAGTCGGCGTGGCGTATGCCCGATGCAGAAAAGATGGAACAGGAGAAACGGTCGCTGCGTCTCGTAGATGACTCTTTCCGTAAACTGCTGATCGTGGGAGAACATACCAAGCAGTGGAGCGACGAAAACGGCATACAGATAATGAGTATATATGACTTCCTGCTTGACTGGTCAAGTACAGAGAAACACGGATAAAAGAAAGATATGCGCATAGAATATGCGTTGATACATATATGATTAAGGGAGGGCCTATCCATCACGGACAAGCCCTCCCTTTCTAAAATTTATCAATGAAAAAAAAGTTTTAGTGCTCTTGTTCGGAGCTGTATGTCTGGCTATAGATACAGCAGGATTCTGGTATGGCGGTTCGCCTCATTGGGCGAGTAATCGTCAATGCCGCCGTCGAAAATCTGAGAGATGGTGCCACTTTCCATACCACGTTTCATCAGTTCCTCTGCAATGAATCTGGCACGGGAACGGCTGAGATTGTCATTGACGGCTTCACTGCCCGTGGCACTGTCGGCAGCACCGATGACCTTCACCTTCAAGCCATATTTCTTGGCGATGCGTGCCACTTCGTCGAGGTTGACGAGCTGCGACCTGTTGAGCAACCTGTCAGTGCCAAGTTCAAAGAAGAAATAGATGGGCGCACCTATGCAAGCCTTTCCTGAGTGGATGAGCGAAAGGTAATCGTCTTCCAGCTCACCTTCAGCATTGCCATATTCTTCTGTACAAGAGGCGGACTCCACGACCTTTGCCTTTTGACCATTACCATACTTGTCTCTCATTCTTGCTCGAAGGGAGTTGAGACCGCTGTAGTCGTTTCGAGGATAGCCATTTGTGACGGAGGAAGTGGCATCGTCAGAGAAGAGGTAGCCGTACTTGTCCAGAAGTCCCTCGATGGCAAGAATCTTGCGCAGCTGCTCCAATGTCTGACGGTCTCGATCGTGCTGGGCGTGATAGCGGCTGTTGCTGTCAGAAAGGGATGCGGCGTATGCCGACAGCCATTCGTTGGCTTCGCCTTCCTCGTTCACGACTCAGCATAGACCAAGACGAGCTTGCTCTCTGCTCTCGCTGTTCCCTCGGTTGTATGTATTGTGTGGTCAGCCTCCCGACGCTCAGACAGCGGGAGGGGTATTAGGCTACCCAATTACCCTCATTTCCGACCATCGGGCAAGCCCGATTATTTTACAGCAATGGCAGACGTGTGAAGAACGGTGCCAGTAGAAAAGAAGAAGCGTTGTACGGTGAATATTAGAGGTCGATACGGTCTTTTGAGGGACATGAAACCACTTGGTTGGCTACAATGGCAAGGAACGGTCGGCAGAGCGACTGGAACTGTGACTTGATGGCTGCGCTTTCCTGCTGCAAGGCGGTTGAGCTGCCATCCAACGCCAATTCAGATATTGCCTTTGCCGCCTCGATGAATGAGAGCCAGTCTCCTCCCAGGTCTTTGTAAAAGAAGGGAAGAAGGGAGGTGGTGGTGGTGTTCTCTGTTTCCTGACCAAGCACCTGATGGAAGGTCGCTTCACAGACAGCAATGAGTGCGGTCATACAAAAGGCGTGTCCGACAGATTCGGGAATGTTGCTTCCGTTTGGCATTTTGCCAATTGAATTGCCATTGTCGGCTTTCTGCAAGATGATGGCTGCTTCCTCTGTAGCATCTTCGTAGAGCTGTTCACATTCCAAGGCGCAAGCCGATGCGGACATCTTGCCGCTTCGCCATCCGTCCAGTGCGATACGCATCTTCTGGCGGAATTCCTCCAAGGCTGTGTCAATTGGAGAAGCGGCAGGTGTCTCAGCCAACATCGGTATGGTGATGATCTGGCTCTTCGTGAGACGGGTGACGGAAATCTGGTTCATCTTCTCCAACTGCTCGATGAAGGTGCGGACAGTGGCGCGGTGCCAATGCCAGCATCCTGCCAGTTCGGTAATGGTGATTACAAACTGCCCGTTGGACAGGCTGAACTCCTGCTTGCACAAATCCTTGGGGATGTACTGTACAGAAGCCTTGTCCACAAGGTCAAGGTAGGCTTCGAGCTTCGACAGCCTTATCCCGGACCTCTCTTTCAAGAACTCCAACAGGGACATCCGTTCGGACATCTTGCCGGAACTCGTTCTATGTTTCTGTTTCTTCATTTCAATAATCTGTTTGGTGAATACTGTTGTTTGTCGCCAGCTCCATTATACAAAAGGAACGGCATGATACAGGTGATACTTAATAGTAGTATATGATGAGCATTTCAGTGTCTTCGAGGAGCATCTTGCGGTCAGCCTTGTTGGCTACCGCCTTCGTCCGACGCGACTCGGCATAATCCATGCGAGCATGGCTTCTGCTCTCGCTGCTCCGTCCGTTCTTCCACAGCGATATGACTATGCGCGAGGGATAGAACAGTGCTGCCAGAAGGACAAAGGAGACGGTGACCGCAAGCGTGAAACGACGAACGAAGCAAGAGCAGAGACAAAGCTTGCTTTGGCTATGCCTTGCAAGGAGGAGGAAGCCGAAGGCAACAGATGAGGAGTGAAGGCAAACACCACTGCCGCCAACGCGGCGATACGGAATGGTGTCCGCTCCTCGTGCAGACGCTGCAGCCACCTCTCCACATCCATAAAGACAAAGAATATGGCAAACGCTATGGTGGAAGCCACTACGCCTATGTCGTTATAGTGTACACAGAGGTAGAGGAAGTGGAACACGTACAGCAGGATGAGCAGCATCAGCCGGTAGAGCTTCCTTGCTGCCACAAGCGCGGTCATGCGCAGATAGAACCGTGTCATAAACTGTCTGCGGCTTCTGTGCAGAAACATCGGCACAAAGAAGAACGCCGACATCAGGATGAGAAACAGTATCTTACTTGTCATAATATGTATAGCATGTGAATAATGGAAGTGGACTCAGGTCGGGCTGGACGACACCGTGTGTGGCGGTGGATATGATACGCTCCACATCCTCCAGTGTCAGTTCTCCCTTGACTACTCTCTGACGGAAAGCCCCGTCGGTTGTCCGAAGGCTCTTGACAGCCTGTTCCATGTCGTACTCGGCAATCTGCCACACTTGCCCTCTCGTGTAGGGGAAATGGTGGTGGATGGCCTTGACCACAAGCACACGGCTGAGGATGTCGGTCATTCTGCCGTTCCTGACTATCGTGTGGTTGCGGACAGTGGCGATGCTCTCAATCTCCAGCCATGTGCGGTGACGGTCGAGAAGATGGATAATCTTCATGTAAAGCGTTTCCTTCATCGGATGGTCGGGAGCTTGTGGCATGACTTTGGCCTTTGTTGTGGACAACAGAATGGAGCGTTGTTGCGGTAGAACAGGACTGTCATCTGGCAAATGGAACTTTCAGATGAAGTCGAGCAGGACTTCCTCCTTGGGCTTCATGTATTTGAAGAATCCGTTCTTGCAGTGCAGACTGAGGTCGAGGCATACGTCTGCCGACATGTGCTCCAGCGAGTCATAGATGGTCACTTTTATCTGGCTGACCATGCCACGCTCATCGGTGGAGCCGTTGACCTTGAACCGACGAACGAAGCAAGAGCAGAGACAAAGCTTGCTTTGGCTATGCCTTGCAAGGAGGAGGAAGAGACTCCGAAGGAGGCTCAACATCCGTCCGAAAGAAGGGTTGGAATAGGCACAGCAGCTGTGCCCGAACTCCGTCTGACGGCTTGGAATGTGGTGATAGAGGATTATCATCTCCATCTCGTCTTCGAGCATGTCCATCACTTCCTCTATCGTGAAAGGGGTGTTCAACTGGAAAGTAAGAAGCACGTAATCGTCATACTTGACAGGCTTCTCCATCTTGCGCTTGTCCAGCAGTTCCGGCAACTGCAACGGCACGACGGCAAGGAAATCATCGCAAAACTGTTCTAACATAATCGTATTCTCTGTTTGACTTCGTCTTCCTCCTTCTCGCAAGGCATAGCTCAAACAGGTTTGGCTCTGCTCTTGCTTCGTTCGTCGGTTGGGGTGTTTATAATCTTGTGACATAAATCTTCATCATGAGCATGGGCATATCCGACAGGCGTTGCTTGTCGAGGTGCAGCTTCTTGGCCAGGCCGTCCATCTCCTTGGGGAGCGCATCGGCTATCTTGTAGAGGTCTGCCTTGTCCTTGTCGGAGAGCACGCTCACGGAAAGGTCATCCATCGTCATGAACGGCTGCATCATCATCAGGAGGTAGGCGTGCATGGTGTGCTCGTCCTTTACCCTGCCACTTTTCAGATCCTCGATAGCCGCTTGTGCATTGCGCAGCAGACGGAGGTTGGTGCGCATGGAGAGGTATATCATTGCATCCTTGTGGGACAAATCCTTGCGGTCGGCGGCACGGAGTATTTCCCGACAGCATTGTTCGGTAATCTGCCTGATGTCGCCGATGTCATCGTCAGCAAAATCCGGCAGGTATTGCAGGAAGGATTTGAAATGCGAATGCTCTTCCTTGATGAAAGAAAGCAGGTCTTCCTTGTCGTGGATGCCTTGCTTGGCGGATTTTTGCAGGAACAGATGGTAACGCTTCAGTACCGCCTGTTTGCCACCTTTATTATATATAGGCAGGCTGTCCAAGGAAGCGAAGAACGGCCGTGCTTCCTTCACGGTTTGCAGAAGTTCCTCATCACCAACATGGGAAGAGGTCTGTTCTCTGAGATAGAGCAGGTCGTGGAAAGTGCGTTGTTTGGACATTGCCATACGGCACAGTTCGATGTGGATAGAATCGTTCAACTCACGATATACGGCAAATGGGTATGAGTGGGCCTTTCTAACTGTGTCACGTGAGATGCATGATGTTACGGAATCGTCCAACACGCGCCATTCGTTGATGGTCTTTGCCAACGATTGGATGGTGACCTTGTCGCTCTGTCGAAGAGTGGTCAGAAAGCCATGATACTCTCTGATGGCTTCATCACTTGAACGGAACGACTTCGTGCCGTTTCCGTCTGAACATGCTGTCAGCATGATTACGGCAAACACAGTGGCAATACAAATGGCAAGTCTGATGCCACTATGCGAGTTTGATTTTGTATTTCGCAATATCTGCTTC